>CAZBOF010000140.1:0-10160 GCA_964493285.1 uncultured Rhizobacter sp.
CCCTCACACCAGGGGTGTGAGGGCGGACACGACCCCGTGCCCACCGAGCCTGCCGGGCCGTTCTCCTCTTTGTTCACTTCTCGCAAGAAGATCAACCCATGACCGATATGCGCCGCACCCTGCTGTGGGTGATGTTCCTGATGTCGCTGGCTCTGCTGTGGGACGCCTGGAACAAACACAACGGGCAACCATCGATGTTCGCCCCGGCGCCCGTGGCCAGCTCGGCCGCTTCGGCTCCGCCGCTGCCGACCCCGGAACTCACGGTGCCGGGCGTCGCGGCGGTATCTCCTGGAACCGCGTCGGCGGCCGCGGTTGCGCCTGCCGAGAAGATCACGATCACCACCGATCTGTTCAGTGCGGTCTTCGACAGTCGCGGCGGCTCGCTGGTGCGCCTGGAACTGCTGCAGCAGCACGAGCAGGTGCAGATCGACGCGGTGGACCTGGTCGTCAATTACTTCAAGGGACGCAGCGAAGAAGCGAAAGCTGCGGTTCAGAACAAGAAGAACGTGGTGCTGTTCGACCAGTCGAGCACGCGCTACTACATTGCCCAGACAGGCTTGTGGCCTTCGGCCTCCGGCCCCGGCAACCTGCCCGAGCACCGCACCGTCTTGCAGGCGGCGCCGGGTGAGCGCACGCTGGCCGACGGAGCCGACACGCTGGCGTTGCGCTTCGAGTCGCCCGAAATCGACGGCGTGAAGCTGGTCAAGACCTTCACCTTCAAGCGCGGCGACTACGTGGTCGGCGTGAAGCACGAGGTCGTCAACACCTCGCCATCGCCGCTGAACCCGCGGCTGTACCTGCAGCTCGTGCGCGACGGCAATCCGCCGCCCGGCGGCGGCATGTTCTATGGCACGTTCACCGGCCCGGCCGTGTACACCGAAGCGGCCAAGTTCCAGAAGATCGATTTCAGCGATCTGGACAAGAACAAGGCCGAGTACGCCAAGAGCGCCAACGATGGCTGGGTGGCGATGGTGCAGCATTACTTCGCGTCGGCTTGGCTGGTGGGTGGGCAGCAGCCGCGCGAGTTCTTCGCCGGCAAGGTGCCGAACACCGCCAACGAGTACGCGGTGGGCATGTTCCTGCCGCTGGGCGAGGTGGCGCCGGGCGCGACGCGCACGCATGAATCACAGTTGTTCGCCGGCCCGCAGGAAGACAGGAAGCTCAAGTCGCTGGAGGACGTGGCGCCCGGCCTGGACCTGGTGCGTGACTACGGCATGCTGACGGTGCTGGCCAAGCCGTTGTTCTGGCTGCTCACGCAATTGCACGACCTGTTGGGCAACTGGGGCTGGGCCATCGTGGCGCTGGTGGTGGTGCTGCGCATCGCGTTCTATTGGCTGAATGTCAGCGCGTACCGCTCGATGGCCAAGATGAAGGCGATCAGCCCCAAGATCACCGAGATGCGCGAGCGCCTGAAAGACAAGCCGCAGCAGATGCAGCAGGAAATGATGCGCATCTACCGCGAAGAGAAGGTGAACCCGCTGGGCGGCTGCTTGCCGATCCTGGTGCAGATGCCGTTCTTCATTGCGCTGTACTCGGTGTTGCTGGCCAGCGTGGAAATGCGCAACGCGCCGTGGATCGGCTGGGTCACCGACCTCGCGGCGAAAGACCCCTACTTCATCTTGCCGCTGCTGATGACCGCGTCGACGCTGCTGCAGACTTGGCTCAACCCGACGCCGCCCGATCCGATGCAGGCGCGCATGATGTGGATCATGCCGCTGGTGTTCTCGGTGATGTTCTTCGGCTTCCCCGCGGGCCTGGTGCTGTACTGGCTCACCAACAACATCCTGGCGATCGCGCAGCAGTGGTTCATCAACAAGCAACTGGGCGTGTTGGGTAAATAGCCTCGGGCGCGCGCCGCGCAAGCGCGTGCCCATTGCGCCATGCTGCCCCGCCACCAAGACCCCATCGCCGCCATCGCCACCGCCGCGGGACGCGGCGCGGTGGGCATCGTGCGGGTTTCGGGGCGTGACCTGGGCCCACTGATCGAGGCGCTGTGCGGTCGCGCGCTGGCGCCGCGGCACGCCACGTACCTGCCGTTCCTCGATGCGGACGGCGAGGCGCTGGACCAGGGCCTGGCGATCCACTTCCCGGCGCCGCACTCCTACACCGGCGAAGACGTGCTCGAGTTGCAGGCCCATGGCGGGCCGGTGATGCTGCAGCTGCTGCTGGCGCGCTGTCTGGAGGCCGGTGCCGGCATTGGCGTGCGGTTGGCCGGGCCCGGCGAATTCACGCAGCGCGCCTATCTCAATGACAAGCTCGACCTGGCCCAGGCCGAAGCGGTGAGCGATCTGATCGACGCGAGCACCGAAGCGGCCGCGCGGTCGGCGGGGCGTTCATTGTCGGGGGCGTTCTCGTCGCAGGTCGGCGAGCTGCGCGACCGGCTGGTGACGTTGCGCATGCTGACCGAGGCCACGCTCGACTTTCCCGAGGAAGACATCGATTTCCTGGAGCAGGCCGATGCCCGCGGCCAGATCGCGGGGGTGGCGCAGGCGCTGGACGCGGTGATCTCGCGGGCGCGCCAGGGCGCGTTGCTGCGCGAAGGTATCCAGGTGGTGCTTGCGGGCCAGCCCAATGTGGGCAAAAGCTCGCTGCTCAACGCGCTGGCCGGGGCGGAGCTGGCGATCGTCACCCCGATTCCCGGCACCACCCGCGACAAGGTCAGCGAAACGATCCAGATCGAAGGCGTGCCGCTGCATGTCATCGATACCGCCGGCCTGCGGGAACTGGGTGCGGCTGGCGATGACGTTGAGCGGATCGGCATTGCCCGCAGCTGGTCCGAGATCGAGCGGGCCGACGCGGTGCTGTTTCTGCGCGATCTCACCCGCCTGGGGCAAGTCGACTACGACGCCGCCGACGCGCGCATTGCCGATCGGCTGGCACCCTTGCGTGCCCGTGTGATCGATGTGTACAACAAGGCCGACGTGGCGGCGGCGTCGCCTCCGCCGCCGTCCCTGACGCTGTCGGCGCAGACCGGCGCGGGATTGGATGTCTTGCGCCAGGCCCTGCTGGCCCGGGCCGGCTGGCACGCGCAGCCGGACGGCGTCTTCATCGCCCGCGCCCGCCACGTGCAGGCGCTTTCACGCACGCGCGAGCATGTGGGTGCGGCCCGGGCCGAGGCCGCCCAAGCGTCCCCGGCGCTCGATGTGCTGGCCGAGGAGCTGAGGCTGGCGCACAACGCGCTGTCCGAGATCACCGGCGAGTTCACGCCCGACGACCTGCTCGGCGAAATCTTCAGCCGCTTCTGCATCGGCAAGTAATGGTGGCGTGGCTTCGTGTATACGCGGCTTGTCGGGGTGCGCCATGCGCACCGATAATCACCCGCCGCCCGGCACCGATTCACTTTGTGGCTTGACACGATGGACTTCACGGAACTGGTCAACGCAATCCAAACGCTCAACACGGACGATGCCTTCCGTGCCCGCCTGACGGCTGACCAGTGGCGTGTCGTTGGCCCCTACCTCACCTCCCACGAGGTTCGCGCCGGCGATCTGCTGATCAAGCAAGGCGATGCCGACCGCACCATGTTCTTCCTCGGCCGGGGCTCGTTGCAGGTGTTCGTCACCGGCGGTCCGCCCGGCGGCAGCCGCATCGCGATCCTGCGTCCCGGTTCCGTGGTGGGAGAAACCGGCCTCTTCGTCGACGGCCCGCGCTCGGCCAGCGTCGAGGCCATGACGCCGTGCACGGTCTGGGCCCTGCGCGGCCCGCGCCTCGAAGAGCTGGCCCAGCGTTCTCCCGCGCTGGCGCTGGAACTGGTGCGCGCCGCCGGGGGCGTGATGGCCACGCGGCTGCGCGCCACGGCGGCCAAGCAAACGCCAACGGCCTGACTGGGGCCTGCTCGCGCAGCCTGCCGGCTGCGCTGTCGCGCGGGTGACGCCGGCGCGCGGGAAAACACGCTCGCTGTGATCCGGGTGCAGGACTACGCTGGTTCGAACCGCGCCCATGGGCGCCGGCGAATCCGTTCGTGTCCATCCAAGGAGGCCCTATGAAGCGTTACGCTCCCCTGAATCTCACCGCGTTGTTGGCCAGCGTCCTGCTCGTGTCTTGTGGGGGAGGGGGCGACGCGCCGCCGCCGCCGCCCGAACCGGAAGAGACCCGCGCCCAGGACGCGCGCACCTTCACCGCACCGGTGGAGGCCACGTTCGCTGCGATGGCGCCGCTGCCCGGCGCAACGCAGGACGACATCGACCGCCTCGGCGGCACCAGCCGCTGGGCCGGCCAGCTCAACGGCGCCGCCTACCGGATCGAGGTGCCCGCGGCGTGGAATGGCCAGCTCGTCATGTATGCGCATGGCTACAACGGGACGGGGACCGCTCTCGGCCTCACCAACCCTTCCGTGCGCCGGCACCTGATCGAGAACGGCTACGCCTGGGCGGCCTCCAGCTACACGACCAATTTCTACGACGTGCGCGCGGGTGTCGAAGACACGAATGCCCTGGCGTTGGAATTCAACCGCATCGCGGCGGCGAACTCGCGCCCATTGGCGGCCCCCGGCAAGATGTTCATCATCGGGCACTCGATGGGCGGCCACATCGCGGCGGCGGCGGTGGAAGACGAAACCTGGGCCACGGCGCGCAACAAGGTGCGCTATCAAGGCGCGGTGCCAATGTGCGGGGTCATGGGCGACACGGAGCTGTTCGACGCCTTCGGCGCCATGCAGGTGACTGCCCAGGCGCTGGCGGGCGTCCCGGGCTACCCGGTCGAGCGCTGGGCCGACGTGAGCGGCATGGTCACCAGCACGCTGTTCACCAGCTTCCCGGCCGTGCCCACCGCAGCCGGTGTGCAGTACCTGTCGGTCGTCAAGAATCTGACTGGCGGGGAGCGACCGCTGTTCCAAGAAGGCATTGCCTTTGGCGGCAGCTTCCCGCTTGCCTACGGCGTGTTTGGCGATGCCGGGACGATCAACGGCATCTTGAATCGCCCGGTGATCGACACGCGGCGGTTCACCTACGTCATCGACGGGGAGACGGCGGCTTCCGATGCGCTCAACGCCGCCGTCCTCACGCTCACGCCAGATCCGCAGGCCAACCGCTTGCGCAGAGACGGCCTGCGCTGGATTCCGAAAGTCAACGGCGAAATCCGGGTACCGGTGGTGTCCATCCACACGCTGGGTGACCTGTTCGTGCCGTTCAGCATGCAGCAGATCTACGCGCAGCGCGTGGCGGCCAAGGGCAATGCGGCGAACCTGGTGCAGCGTGCGATCCGCGGTGCAAGCCATTGCGATTTCACGGTCGCCGAGCAAGTGGCCGCCTTCGACGACATGATTGCCTGGGAAGCCGGTGGCCCGAAGCCCGGCGGCGACGACATGCTGACACCGGCCACCGTTGCCGCGCCGGCCTATGGCTGCACGTACACCGACAACACGCTGGGTGCCGACGACAGCGGCACGACGGTCGCGTTGCGCGGTGGCATTCAAGCCTCGCTCGGGGCGGGCAATCCTTGCCCTTGAGCCGTGTTTGCCTGGCGGCGCACAAGGGCTCGAGCCCTCTCCTGTGCGCCGCAGGCCGGCCGGCGCACGGTGCCTACAATCGGCGACACCGCCCTGGCCCCCTCCTCTTTGCGCCGTGTCATCCCCTTCCGACCCCACCGCTTCGTTCGATGCCGAGCGCGCCTTGCGACTCGCGCGCCAAACCTTCGACATCGAGGCCAAGGCACTTCTCGGCCTGAAGGCCCGCCAGGGCGCGGAGTTCGGGCACGCCGTGAAGGCGGTGCTGGGCTGCGCGGGCCGCGTGGTGGTGATGGGCATGGGCAAGAGCGGCTTGGTGGGACGCAAGATTGCGGCAACGCTCGCGTCCACCGGCACCCCGGCGATGTTCGTGCACCCGGGCGAGGCCAGCCATGGTGATCTGGGCATGGTGGCCCGCGGCGACGTGGTGCTCGCGATCTCCAACTCCGGGGAGGTGGACGAACTCACCGCCATCTTGCCGGCGCTCAAGCGCGTGGACGTCACGCTGGTGGCCATGACCGGGCGCGCGGACTCCACGCTGGCGCAGCACGCGGACATCACGCTCAGCAGCGCGGTCGACGAAGAGGCTTGTCCGTTGAACCTGGCGCCGACGGCCAGCACAACGGCGCAGATGGCCCTCGGCGATGCGCTGGCGGTGGCCTTGCTCGATGCGCGCGGCTTTCGCGAAGAAGACTTTGCCCGCTCGCATCCGGGCGGCAGCCTGGGCCGCAAGCTGCTGACGCACCTGCGCGACGTGATGCGCGAAGGCGATGCGGTGCCGCGGGTGCGGCGTGACACGCCATTCGTCGAGATGATGCGCGAGATGACGCGCAAAGGCCTGGGCGCCACCGCCATCGTCTCGGAAGAAGGCCGTGTCGAGGGCATCTTCACCGATGGCGACCTGCGTCGCTGTGTCGAGCAGGGGCGCGACCTGCGCGGCCTTACGGCTGGCGATGTGATGCACACCGCCCCGCGCGTGATCCGCAGCGATGTGCTGGCGGTGGAGGCGGCCGACTTGATGGAGACGCACCAGATCACGAGCGTGCTGGTGGTCGATGCGCAAGGCCTGCTGGTCGGCGCGCTCAACTCCAACGACCTCATGCGGGCCAAGGTGATCTGAGCGGGCCATGCCGATGAAAACGGTCACGCCGACGCTGTCCCACGCACCCGAGTTGCTGCTGCGCGCCCAGCCGGTGCGCGCGGCGATCTTCGATGTCGATGGTGTGCTCACCGATGGGCGTATCTACATCGGCGAGCGCGGCGAGGAGTTCAAGGCGTTCAACACGCTCGATGGCCAGGGCCTGAAGCTGCTGGCCCAGGGCGGCATCGTGCCGATCGTCATCACCGGCCGGGATTCGCCGGCGGTCCGCCGCCGCGTGCGCGATCTCGGCATCGATCATGCGGTGTATGGCGCCCACGACAAGCTGGCCGTGGCCTTGCCGCTGCTGGCGCAGCTCCAGCTCGGCTGGGATGCGGTGGCGGTCATGGGCGACGACTGGCCCGACCTGCCGCTGATGGTGCGTGCCGCGCTGGCCTGTGCGCCGGCCAATGCGCATGTGGAGGTGAAGGCGGTTGCCGATCACGTCACCACTGCCGCAGGCGGGTATGGTGCGGCACGCGAATGCTGCGACCTGCTGCTTGTTGCCACCGGGCGCTACGCGGGGTTGCTGCGAGGCCATCTGGTCACGCTGGACGGGGCCGCCTGAGATGGCCGTGGCCGGGGTGTCTCCGGTGCGGCCGCCTTGGCGCTGGCGCGTCCTGGAGTTCGTGTCGGGGTACCTGCCGCTGCTGGTGATGGCGGTGCTCGCGCTCGGCACGTGGTGGCTGGTCAAGAGCACGCCGCTGTTCGACGATGAACCGGCGGCCAGGCCGCTGCGCCATGAGCCCGACTACGAAATGCAAGACTTCGCGATTCGCCGCTTCACTGCCGCCGGCAGCCTGCATGCGCAGATCGAAGGCGATGCGCTGCGCCACTACCCGGACACCGACACCCTGGAGATCGACAACGTGCGGTTGCGCGCGGTCGCACCGGACGGCCGTGTCACCCGCGCGATCGCGCAACGCGCCATTGCCAACGGCATCGGCACCGAGGTGCAGTTGCTCGGCGGTGCCCAGGTGGTCAGCGAAGCGCGGCCGGGTGAGGAGGCCATCCAGTTTCGCGGCGAGTTCTTGCACGCGTTCCTCGACACCGAGCGCGTGCGCTCTCACCTGCCGGTGACGGTCACGCGCGGCGGCACGGAAGTGCGAGCCGGTGGGGTGGAGTACAGCCATGCCGACCGGTTGATCCAGTTCACCGGCCGCACGCGCGCCGTGTTCAACCCGAAAGGCCGGCCAGAATGAGCGCGGCTGGGCCGTTGGTCTACATCACGGGTGCGTCGAGCGGCATCGGCCAGGCGCTGGCCGCGCGGTTCTACCGTGCCGGCTATCGGGTGGCCCTGGTCGCGCGGCGGGCGAACGATGTGGCGGCATGGGCGCAGCACCAGGGCCTGGAGACGGCGCGCTACGCGGTCTACGCGGCCGATGTGCGCAACGTGTCCGACATCGTGGCTGCTGGTCGGGCCTGCATGGCATCGCAAGGCCTGCCCGACGTCGTGGTCGCCAATGCGGGTATCAGCATCGGCATGGACACCGAGGTCTTCGACGACCTCGAGGTGATGCGTGCGACCTACGAGACCAACAACATCGGGCTGGCGGCCACCTTCCATCCGTTTGTCGCGGCGATGCGCGCGCGCGGCGCGGGCGTGCTGGTGGGCGTTGGCAGCGTGGGTGGCGTGCGCGGCATGCCGGGCCACGGGGCCTATTGCTCCAGTAAGGCGGCCGTCGCGGTTTACTGCGAGAGCCTGCGGGGAGAGTTGCGCGGCAGCGGCGTGAAGGTGCTGACCCTCGTGCCGGGCTACGTGGCCACCCCGCTCACCAGCCGCAACCGCTATGTGATGCCGTTCCTGATGCAGCCCGACGCTTTTGCGCAGAAGGCGTTCCAGGCCATCGAGCACCGGGCCGCCTACCGGGTGATCCCATGGCAGATGGGGGTCGTGGCCAAACTGTTGCGGCTCTTGCCGAACGCGCTTTTCGACCGCCTGCTGGCAGGGCGGCCGCGCAAGCGCCGCGCCGACGAATAACCGGCCCGGCGGCCCCAAGAAAAAGCGGCGCTTGTTTTCACAAGCACCGCCATTTTCGGGGTGTCCGGCCCAGGGGCCGGTGGGTTGGCCAGAGATCAGTAGCCGCCGCGGCCACCGCCACCACCACCGTAACCGCCGCCGCCCCCGGAGCGGCCACCGCCACCGCCGAAGCCGCCGGAACGGCCACCGCCGCCCCCATAGCCGCCACCACCACCACCGCCGCCGCCGCCGTAACCCCCCCCGCCGGAGCGGCCACCGCCGCCGCCGAAGCCGCCGCCGCCGGAGCGACCGCCACCGAAGCCACCCGGACGCTCTTCGCGCGGTCGGGCTTCATTGACGACGAGCGCGCGGCCGTCGAGGGATTGGCCGTTCATGCCGCTGATGGCGGATTGGGCTTCGGCATCCGAACCCATTTCGACGAAACCGAAGCCTTTGGAGCGGCCGGTGTCGCGATCCATCATGACCTTGGCGGAAGAGACGGTGCCGAACTGCGAGAACGCTTGCTGGAGTTCTTCGTCACGCACGCTGTAGGCCAGATTGCCGACGTAAAGCTTGTTGCCCATGGAGAGCGCCTTTCTTTCCTGTATCACAGAGAACAATGTGGAGCTTTAACCTATCCTGAACCATTCAAGCCGAGGCGCTGCATCCAGACGGGGGAATTTCCATTATCAAGTAATAAGGTGAACCGGTGCAAATAGTGGTAAGCCCTGCCGTCCCCGACTTTTGAAGAAAGTGTTGTTTTGGGGGTGGGGCCTGTAAACACTGAGTATTGAGTTCCAGCGGCTGGAAGATTTAGAAGGTGAGTGTGTCCGTGGATAACGCGGGCGCACGGCTTGGGCGCCGCGCCGTCCCCACGTCTCGTGCGTGAAATGCCCATGGGGTGGTGCCGGGTTTGCGATAGCACCGGGGCGGGCCGGCGATCTTGCAGAATCCACCGCATGGAGCTGTTCAAACCGCTGCTGGCGCTGCTGGCGATCGTGAATCCGATCGGCGCCATACCTTTCTTCATTCATTTCACCGAGGGGTTCACTCGGGAGCAGCGCAAGCGCACCATTCGGGTGAGCGCATTCAGCGCCTTTCTGGTCATTTCCATCAGCGCGCTGGCGGGGCTGAAGATCATCGAGTTTTTCAGTATTTCCCTTGCATCCTTCCAGGTGGGCGGGGGCACCTTGCTGCTGATTTCCGCGTTGCAGATGCTCAATGCGCAGCCGGCCGAAACCCGCCAGGAAGACCTGAGCGAAGGCGAGCACAAAGTGGATGCGGGGGACAGCATCGCCGTGGTGCCCCTGACCATTCCACTGCTGACCGGCCCGGCCACGATCTCGACCATGGTGATCTATGCGGACAAGACCCACCACTGGTGGGAGCTGGGGGCACTGGTGGGTTACGGGCTGGTGATCGGCCTGGCGGTGTGGCTGGCGTTCGGCGCTGCGGCGCGCATTGCCAAGGTGCTGGGCAAGACCGGCATCAATGTCATGACGCGGTTGATGGGCCTGATCCTGGCGGCGCTGGCGGTCGAGGTCATGGCCGATGGCCTCCAGAAGCTCTTTCCGATGCTGGCCGGGGCGCCCCATTGAGCGGCACACGCGTTCCTTGCC
>CAZBOF010000141.1:0-240 GCA_964493285.1 uncultured Rhizobacter sp.
ACGCGTCCAACCTGCTCAAGCCGGCGCTCTCCAGCGGCCAGCTCAAGTGCATCGGCGCGACCACCTTCACCGAGTACCGCGGCATCTTCGAGAAAGACGCCGCCCTGTCCCGCCGCTTCCAGAAGGTGGATGTGGTGGAGCCGTCGGTCGAGCAGACCATCGAGATCCTGAAAGGGCTGAAGTCGCGCTTCGAAGAGCACCACAGCGTGAAGTACGCGCTGGGTGCCTTGCAAGCCGCGG
>CAZBOF010000141.1:250-7071 GCA_964493285.1 uncultured Rhizobacter sp.
GACCATCACGCGCAACGAGGTCGAAGACATCGTGGCGAAGATCGCCCGCATTCCACCGACCAGCGTGTCCAGCGACGATCGCTCCAAGCTGAAGACCCTGGAACGCGACCTGAACAGCGTGGTGTTCGGCCAGGAGCCGGCCATCGAGGCATTGGCCGCGGCCATCAAAATGGCCCGCTCGGGCCTCGGCAAGCCTGACAAGCCGATCGGCTCCTTCCTGTTCAGCGGCCCCACTGGCGTCGGGAAAACCGAAGTCGCCAAGCAGCTGGCATTCATCCTCGGGATCGAGCTGATTCGTTTTGACATGAGCGAGTACATGGAGCGCCACGCCGTCAGCCGGTTGATCGGCGCGCCTCCCGGCTATGTGGGGTTCGACCAGGGCGGCTTGCTGACGGAGGCCATCACCAAGAAGCCGCATGCGGTCTTGCTGCTCGACGAGATCGAGAAGGCGCACCCGGATGTTTTCAACCTGTTGCTGCAGGTGATGGACCACGGCGCGCTGACAGACAACAACGGACGCAAGGCAGACTTCCGCAACGTGATTCTGATCATGACGACGAATGCCGGCGCGGAGACGATGAACAAGTCGACCATCGGCTTCACCAACGCGCGCGAGCAGGGCGACGAAATGGCGGACATCAAGCGGCTGTTCACGCCGGAGTTCCGCAACCGGTTGGATGCCATGGTGAGCTTCCGCGCGCTGGATCAGGAGATCATCATGCGCGTGGTCGACAAGTTCTTGCTGCAGCTCGAAGGGCAACTGGCCGAGAAGAAGGTGGAAGTGACCTTCAGCGATGCGTTGCGCAAGCACCTCGCCAGCAAGGGATTCGATCCGCTGATGGGCGCGCGCCCGATGCAGCGCCTGATCCAGGACACCATACGACGTGCGCTGGCCGACGAGTTGCTGTTCGGCGCATTGGTCGATGGAGGCCGGCTCTCCGTGGATATCGATGCCGAGGAAAAAGTGGTTCTCGACATTCAGCCGCCCAAGAAGAGCGACAAACCCAAGGCCGAACCCGCCACGGCGTGATCGCGAAACCGCCCAAGAAGACGGGGCCTGCGGGCCCCGTCTTCTTGGGCGTCACTCGTCAGGGTGCATCGCGGCCCGTGGCATGCGTGCGGCCGGATCCTGGCGAAAGAAGCCGCCCAACAGCGCATAGATTCGCGGATGATGGTCCTGCAGATCGTGGGGCGCCACGAAAAACGCTTCGCAAGAGACAGCGAAGAACTCTGCGGGGTTCTCGGCCGCATAGGGGTCGAGTACCGTGTCTTCTCCCGCATCGATGCCGGCGCAGAACGCTTCGTACTCGGTGCTCAGCACGTGGCTCCATTCGAGCCGCTCTGCGTGGCTGGGCAGCGGAGGGCAGCCATCGGCTTCGCCGCCGCGCATGTCCATGACGTGCGTGAACTCATGGATGACGACGTTGTAGCCCCATGCGGCAGAGTCGGCGGCGGCATCGACGTCCTGCCAAGACAGCGTGACCGGGCCGCCCTCCATGGCCTCGCCGGTCAAGGGTTCGTCGAAGCGATGAACCACGCCGTCGTCGTCCATGACTTCTCGGCGTGCGATGGCTTCTCCCGGATGAACCACGATACCGACGAAATCGTCATACCAGCCGAGCCCCAGACGAAGCACGGGCAGACATGCTTGCGCGGCAATCGCGACCGCCATGTCGTCGGTGACTTGCAGGCCGTGTACACCAGCGAATTCCTTGCGGCTGAGAAACAGCGTGCTGAGTTCACGCAGCGTCGAGGCATCGGCCTCGTCGAGCGCCGCAAGAAAGGGAAACCGGGACAGGGTGGCATGCCACAGGGCGTCGGGAATTGGCCGCTGTGTCAGGGTTCGTTGGTTGCGCCAGCGGCGCCAGGCGGAGAGCATGGCCGGGTTGCCTCAGGCCTCGTCGGGCGGCAAGCGCTCGAAACCTGAGGACGTGAGCCGCAGAACCTGCGATCGCGGTGTGGCGGGGTCATCCAGGTCCCAGTCGGACAGCACGTGGCGGGTGTATCCCGGCTCAAGCATCTGGGTGCCGGGCCGGTGCGTGTGTCCGTGAATCATGGTTCGCGCCTGGCCGTTGCTGAGCCAGATCACCGCTTCGGTGGGATCGACGTCAGCCCATTTTTCGGGTGACGGCATCTGGCGTTTGCGTTGCTGGCTTTGCGCCCGGACATCTTTCGCAAACTTGCGTCGCACGCCCAGCGTTTGGGTCAGGAAATTGCGTTGCCACGCGCTGCTGCGCACCATGGCCCGAAATGCCTGGTAGGGGGTGTCTGCCAGACAGAGGGCATCCCCATGGGTGAGCAGCACGGGTTCGCCGAACGCTTGCAGGACGGTCGGATCATGAAGGAGCACGACGCCGCAATCGTCCAGGAACTCGCGCCCGACGAGGAAGTCGCGGTTGCCTGCCATGAAGGCGACGAACTTTCGGGTCGATGCTTCGCGCAGGACCTCGCCGCATGCAGCTTCGAACTCATCGTTGCGGGCGTCATCGCCGAGCCAGACCTCGAACAGGTCTCCAAGGATGAACACGGCATCCGCGCGCGTGCGGCGCAGGTAGTCCGCCCAGGCCTGGAAGGTCTTGGGGGTTTCCGGTGCCACATGGAGATCGGAAATGAAGTCGATGCACTGCCAGGCCGGGACGGCAGGCAGGTGCACGGCGCTTGGGCGAGGCGAGGGCGGGTACGGTGTGTTCACGGCCGCCCTTTTGTGGTGTGTCAGATCACCGTTGCTTTGGTGATGACGACGTCATCGAGCGGCACGTCGCCATGGCCACCTTGGTTGCCCGTCTTGACGCTTTCGATGGCATCCACCACCTCCGTGCCGGCGGTGACTTTGCCGAACACCGCGTAGCCCCACCCGCTGGGCGACTCCGACTTGAAGTTGAGGAAGTCGTTGTTGGTGGTGTTGATGAAGAACTGCGCCGACGCCGAATGCGGTGCACTGGTGCGCGCCATGGCCAGGGTGTAGTGGTTGTTCTTCAGGCCGTTGTTGGCCTCGTTCTGAATAGGCTCCACGGTGGGCTTCTGCTTCATGCCGGGCTCGAAGCCGCCGCCCTGGATCATGAAGCCCTTGATGACGCGGTGGAACACCGTGCCGTCGTAGTGGCCCTTCTCGACGTAAGAGAGGAAGTTGCGCACGGTAGCCGGCGCTTTCTCTTCGTCGAGTTCGATCTGGATGTTGCCGTGCGACGTTTGCAGTTCGACGTTCTTGCTCATGTTCACTTCTCCAAAGTAGCGGATTTGATGGTGACCGGCTCAACCGGTACGTCGGCATGCGGGCCCTTGTTGCCGGTGCGGACGGTGCGGATCTTGTCGACCACATCCATGCCCGCGACGACCTTGCCGAACACGGCATATCCCTGTCCGTTCGGGGAACGCGCGGCGTTCAGGAAGTCGTTGTCCTTGAGGTTGATGAAGAACTGGGCCGTTGCCGAGTTGGGGTCGGAGGTGCGGGCCATTGCGAGGGTGCCGCGATCGTTGTTGAGCCCGTTGCGGCTTTCGAGTCCGATGGGCGGGCGCGTCGGCTTTTCTTTCATATCTGCCGTCATGCCGCCGCCCTGAATCATGAAGCCATCGATCACGCGATGGAACACGGTGCCGTTGTAGTGACCGGACTTGACGTATTGCACAAAGTTCTCGACGGTCTTGGGCGCCTTGGCGGCGTCCAGCGCGATCACGATGTCGCCCGAGGAGGTTTGAAGCCGAACCTGCTGGGCCTGTGCCGCCAGGCTCAGGCTCATCAGGCCGAGGCCCAGGCAAGTCGCGGCAATCGCGCGTCGCCAAAGGGGTTGCATGGTCATCCGATCACTCCGTTTTGGTGAATGTTCAAGGAAGGCGCATTGTCCACCGCCTGCGCCATGGCACGAGCGCAGGCAGGTTTTCCGAGTGGAGAAGGTGCGATGGGTGCCATAGGCCGAGACTTGCGCCGCTGGACGGCGGGTTTGCGTGCGGGCAGCGCAGACAAGGGAACGATGCGCTGGAACTGGCCGCTATACTCGCAAAATTGTATCGCGGCCCCTGGGCCGACCGCCTTCTTGACGACGCGTTGCCACCGGCTTCAGCCAACTGCGAATGCCGGGGCTCTCCGGCAGATGCAGGGCCCGAACGCCGCCAAGCCACCCTTCGAAGATTCCCGATGAGCTTGCGCATCTTCAACACCTTGACACGTCAAACCGAGGTGTTCTCTCCGATCGAGCCTGAGCACGTGCGCATGTACGTGTGCGGCATCACGATCTATGACCATTGCCACGTCGGGCATGCACGCATGATGGTCGCCTTCGACCTCATCTACGGCTGGTTGCGTACGCTGGGCTATCGCGTCACCTACGTTCGCAACGTGACCGACATCGACGACAAGATCATCAAGCGTGCCCTGGAGCGCCGTATTTCCGTGCGCGCGCTCACCGACGAGATGATCGAGGCGATGCATGAGGACCTCGATGCGCTGGGAATCGCGCGCCCGACCCACGAGCCTCGCGCGACGGAGTACGTGCCGCAGATGCTGGTCATGATCCGCAAACTCGAAGACAAGGGGCTGGCCTACCGCTCGCCGAACGGAGACGTGAACTACGCGGTGCGGAAGTTTGCGGGGTACGGCAAGTTGTCCGGCAAGTCGATTGATGAGTTGCGCGCGGGCGAGCGCGTCGCTGTCCTGGATGGCAAGGAAGATCCGTTGGACTTCGTGCTCTGGAAAGCGGCCAAACCCGAGGAGCCCAGCGACGCGAAGTATCCGTCGCCCTATGGCGAAGGGCGCCCGGGCTGGCACATCGAATGCTCCGCCATGGGTTGCACGTTGCTCGGCGAGCAGTTCGACTTGCACGGGGGTGGGGCAGACTTGCAGTTCCCGCACCACGACAACGAGATCGCCCAAAGCGAAGGCGCGAACGACAAGCTGCCTGCGCGGATTTGGGCGCACAACGGCTTGCTGAACGTCGATCACGTGAAGATGTCGAAGTCGCTGGGCAACTTCTTCACCATCCGCGAGGTCTTGGCGCGCTACGACGGCGAGACCATCCGCTTCTTCATGCTGCGCACCCACTATCGCAGCCCGTTCAACTTCAGCGACGCCCACCTGGATGACGCGCGCAGCGCGTTGAGGCGGCTCTACACGGCGCTGTCCGAATCGGACGTGCCTGATATCCCCGTGGATTGGGCGCAGCCGCTGGCTGCGCGTTTCCGCGTGGCCATGAACGACGATTTCGGGACGCCGGAGGCCGTGGCCGTCCTGTTCGAACTGGCCGGCGAGGTGAACCGCTCGCGGTCCGCTTCGATGGCCGCCTTGCTCAAGGGATTGGGCGCCACGCTGGGCATCCTCCAGCAGAACCCGCGTGCGTACCTGCAAGCAGGCAGTGGTTTGGATGAGTCCACGATTCGGCAGCTGATTGATGACCGCGCTGCGGCCAAGAAGGCGCGTGATTTCGTGCGCGCCGATGCGATTCGACAGAGCCTGCTCGATCAAGGCATCGTCCTCCAGGATTCGCCTCAAGGCACGACGTGGATGAAGGCGTAAGGTGGTACGGACCGTAACGCCCGACTATTGGGAGGATGCCTGCCGGCACCTGTCCAAGCGCGACCGCGTGATGCGAAAGCTCATTCCCGAATGCGGTGAAGCACGCCTGCAAAGCCGCGGTGACGCCTTCACGACGCTGGCGCGCTCCATCGTTGGACAGCAGATCTCGGTGCATGCGGCACAGGCGGTGTGGGACCGGTTCGCCGCATTGCCCGAAGGCGGCCCGGCCAGGCTGATGCCCGATGCGGTGCTGGCGCTGGCGGTGCCGCAGATGCGCGAAGCGGGGCTTTCGGCGCGCAAGGTGGAATACCTCCTCGACCTCGCGCGGCATTTCACCGATGGCACTGTGCATGTGCAGCAATGGCAGCGCATGGACGATGAATCCATCATCGATGAACTGGTTGCGATCCGAGGCATCGGCCGGTGGACGGCGGAGATGTTCCTGATCTTCCACCTGATGCGCCCGAACGTGCTGCCTCTGGACGACGTCGGCCTGCTCAAGGGCATCAGCCGAAACTACTTCAGCGGCGAGCCCGTTTCGCGGGCTGAAGCGCGCGAAGTGGGGGATGCGTGGGCGCCTTTCCGCTCGGTGGCCACATGGTACATTTGGCGCAGTCTCGACCCTCTGCCTGTGGCCTACTGATCGCCCGCATGTGCGTCGCCGATGCCTGCCCCGCGCAGTGCGCTTTGACGGCCCGCCGCGGCTCGGCAAACTGACCACATCTATCGCAGACTCCATATTCAGGATCCCGCCGATGAGCAAACGACACTTTCTTGAGTTCGAGCAGCCGATTGCCGAACTCGAAACCAAGATCGAAGAACTCCGGTACGTCCAAAGCGAATCCGCCGTCGACATCTCGGAAGAGATCGATCGCCTGGGCAAGAAGAGCCACCAGCTGGTCAAGGACATCTATTCGAACTTGACTCCCTGGCAGGTGACGCAGATCTCCCGCCATCCGCAGCGTCCCTATGCGCTGGATTACATCAACGAGGTCTTCACCGATTTCCAGGAACTGCGCGGCGACCGCGCGTTCGCCAACGATCAATCGATCGTCGGTGGCCTGGCCCGTTTCAATGGGCAGGCATGCATGGTCATCGGCCACCAGAAGGGGCGTGACACCAAGGAGCGCGCAGCGCGCAATTTCGGCATGTCGCGCCCGGAGGGCTATCGGAAGGCGCTGCGCCTGATGAAGCTGGCCGAGAAGTTCGGCCTGCCGGTGTTCACGCTGGTCGACACGCCGGGGGCCTATCCCGGCATCGGAGCCGAGGAGCGTGGCCAATCCGAAGCCATCTCGAAGATGTTGCGCCCGATGGC
>CAZBOF010000141.1:7081-9985 GCA_964493285.1 uncultured Rhizobacter sp.
CCATCGCGGTCGGTGATGTCGTGCAGATGCTGCAGTACTCGACCTATTCGGTGATTTCGCCGGAAGGTTGCGCTTCCATCCTCTGGAAGACCTCCGAGCGGGCTTCCGATGCCGCCGAGGCTCTGGGCATCACCGCGCACCGCCTGAAGGCGCTCGGTCTCATCGACAAGATCGTGAACGAGCCCGTGGGGGGCGCGCATCGCGATCCCAAGCAAATGGCGGCCTATCTCAAGCGCGCCTTGAACGACGCACTGCGGCAGGTCAGCGACCTGAAGCCGAAGGAACTGTTGGCCCGCCGGTACGAGCGGCTGCAGGCCTATGGCCGCTTCAACGACACCAAGGAAACCTGACGCCCAGCTGCTGCCCGTGGTCGCGGTCGCCTACAGTGCCGGCCGCGACTCGACAGCCTTGCTGCATGCCACGGCCCGCTGTGCGGCCGGCCTGGGTGCCAAGGTGGTGGCGCTGCATGTTCATCACGGGCTGAGCCCGCATGCCGATGCTTGGTTGTCGGCCGCGCAAGCGCAATGCAGCGAATGGGCTGCTCGAGGGTGGCCGGTGTCATTGGCCTTCACGCGCCTGCAAGGACGGCCATCGCGCGGTGAGAGCGTCGAGGCGTGGGCTCGCCAGGCGCGATACCGCGCGTTGCGCGCCATGGCATTGGAGGCAGGGGCGACGGTCGTCCTGCTGGCTCACCATCGGCGCGATCAGGCCGAAACTTTCTTGCTCCAGGCGTTGCGTGGCGCGGGCGTGTCCGGCCTGGCCGGCATGCCGGCCCAGATCGAGCGCGGCGGGCTTGTCTGGATGCGACCCTGGCTGAACCAGCCTCGCGAGATGATCGACGCGTACGTGAAGCAGCACGGCCTGCGCCACGTCGAAGACGACAGCAATGCCGACGCGCGCTTCGCCCGCAATCGGCTGCGCCTGGAGGTTTGGCCCGCGATGCATGGGGCGTTCGAGCAAGCCGAGGCCGGGTTTGCGGATGCCGCGCGATGGGCGGCGGAAGCTTCGGCGTGCCTGGCCGAGTTGGCGGATCTCGATCTGGCCGTCGTGGCGGATGCACGCGGGCTGCAGGTCGATGCCTGGTGCCTGTTGAGCCCGGCACGTCGCGCCAATGCCTTGCGCATCTGGCTGCGACGCTTCAGCGGCCATCCAGTTCCGGCAGCGCTCATCCAGCGCTTGATGCGTGAGTTGCCGGGCACGGGGAGTGCGCAATGGACGCTGGGTGCGCTGCGGCTTCGCCGTCATCGTGGCAGGCTGCTTGGCGAGCCCGCGCAGGCGGTTGGCGAAGGCGTGAGGGAGGATCACCTCAGCATTCGCCGCGCGGGGCGTGTCCGCCTCCCGGGATGGGGGGGCGCCCTGGTCGCCACACGTGTGAAAGAAGGAGGGGTCCCGTTGGCCTGGTTGGCGCATCTGGAATTGCGGGCCCGTGAGGGGGGGGAGCAATTCCAGGCAGGGTTCGGGCGTCCGCCGCGCAGCTTGAAGAAGCAGTTCCAGGCCGCCGATGTGCCGGCGTGGGCTCGCCAAGGGCCGCTGGTGTACAGCGGAGGGCAGCTCGTCTACGTGCCTGGCCTGGGCATGGATGCACGCGTCATCGCGCTGCCGGGGCAGCCGCAACTCAGCCTGAGCTGGCACAACGGCTAAAATGGGCGGTTGCGTCTTTCATGGCGCCGACCCGTCATCTCGACTCCGCAAAACCTGTTCAGCATGTCACTCATCGTTCACAAGTACGGCGGCACTTCCATGGGCTCCACGGAGCGCATTCGGAATGTGGCGAAACGCGTTGCCAAATGGGCGCGGGCGGGCCACCAGATGATCGTGGTTCCGTCGGCCATGAGTGGCGAGACCAATCGCCTGCTCGGCCTGGCCAAAGAGCTGTCGGGCGACATGAGCGGCCCCAGCCTGTCCCGAGAGCTTGACATGATCGCCTCCACCGGCGAGCAAGTTTCCGTGGGCCTGCTGTCGATCGCTCTTCAGGCTGAAGGCGTGGCCGCCGTCAGCTACGCCGGTTGGCAGGTGCCCATCTCCACCAATTCCTCGCATACCAAGGCGCGCATTCAAAGCATCGACGACAAACGCGTGCGCGCCGATCTGGCTGCCGGCAAGGTGGTGATCATCACCGGCTTCCAGGGCGTGGACCCTGAAGGCAACATCACCACGCTGGGGCGGGGCGGTTCCGATACTTCGGCGGTGGCCGTGGCGGCGTCAATGAAGGCTGACGAATGCCTGATTTACACCGACGTCGATGGCGTCTACACCACCGACCCGCGCATCGTGCCCGAGGCACGCCGCCTGCAAACGGTGAGCTTCGAAGAAATGCTGGAGATGGCGAGCCTCGGCTCGAAGGTGCTGCAGATCCGCTCGGTGGAGTTCGCAGGCAAGTACCGCGTGCCGCTTCGCGTGCTCTCCAGCTTCACGCCGTGGGACATCGACATCAACGAGGAAGCCCGCTCCGGCACCCTGATCACTTTTGAGGAAGACGCACAAATGGAACATGCTGTTGTCGCAGGCATCGCCTTCAACCGCGATGAGGCAAAGATCACGGTGATTGGCGTGCCCGACAAACCTGGCATTGCGCACCAGATCCTGGGTCCTGTGGCCGATGCGAACATCGACGTGGACGTGATCATCCAGAACGTGTCACACGAAGGGCGCACCGATTTCTCGTTCACCGTCCATCGCAACGACTACGCTCGCACGATCGATCTTCTGAACAAGACCGTCCTGCCCGAAACCGGCGCAGCGCAGGTGCTGGGCGACGCGAAGATCTGCAAGGTGAGCATCGTGGGCATCGGCATGCGTTCGCATGTGGGCGTGGCCAGCAAGATGTTCCGTTGCCTGAGCGAAGAAGGCATCAACATCCAGATGATCACCACCAGTGAAATCAAGACCAGCGTGGTGATCGAC
>CAZBOF010000142.1:0-6726 GCA_964493285.1 uncultured Rhizobacter sp.
GCACGTGATGCACATCGTCAGCAACGTCGAGGGCCTGCTCAAGGACGGCATGACCAGCCTCGACGTGCTGCGCGCCACCTTCCCCGCGGGCACGCTCACCGGGGCGCCGAAGGTGCGGGCGATGGAGATCATCGACGAACTCGAACCCATCAAGCGCGGCATCTACGGCGGCGCGTGCGGATACCTGAGCTTCGCGGGCGACATGGACGTGGCGATTGCGATTCGCACCGGCATCGTGCAGAACAACACGCTCTATGTGCAAGCCGCTGCCGGCGTGGTGGCCGACTCCGTGCCCGAACTCGAGTGGCAGGAAACCGAGGCCAAGGCCCGCGCGCTGATCCGCGCCGCAGAACTGGTGGAAGCCGGCTTCTGAGCATCGGCCGCCGTGCCGCGGGCGCGCACGGCGCCCACGGCGCGGGCCGCCCGGTCCGCCCTGCGCGGCGTGCTTCTCGCCCGGCCTGGGAGATGCGCACGGTTTTGGGTGTTGTTTGACGCCATCAAGGGGCGTGCCTCTGCTAGTCTTTGCCCGCAAGGCGCGTGATAGCGCGCGCCAGCTTCGCCCCAATGGCCGGGAGGAGGAATGGGCACTGCTTTCGAGCCTGGCTCTGCGGAGCGGGCGAGCATCTGGAATGCACGGTGGCGAGCCGGGTACAGCGATCGCTAGCCATGCACGAGCGCGCAGGGGAGCCCTGGCGGGGCATGCTGGTGGCCGTGGTCGAAGTCGCGGGCGCTCGGGCCCTGGGGCGCTTCGTCCGGCGCGATGACACGCGGCTGACGGTCGTGTTCCACCATGGCGCCGCCTCGCAGGCCGTTGCCGATGCCTTGTGCGCGCCGCCTCCCGCCGATTCGTTCAGTGCCCGGATGTGGCAAGGTTGCGCTGCGGTGGCCATCGACGATGCCGCCACCCGGCCCGGTTGGAACGACGCCGGCGAATTCTGGTGCGGGCAACGCTCCTACCTGGGCGTTCCGGTGATGCAGCCCGATGGCGGCATGTACGGCCTGATCGAGCTGTTCCATCCGGAGCCGGCGGCCTTTGTGCCCGTGCAGCGGAAACTGGTCGAGCAGTGCGCTCGGATGATCGAGGCCGGCCTGGGCCTGCCGCAAGGCGACGCCCCGGTCCAGGCGGCCCGCGAGGAGGACCTGCGCGTCAGCGAAGAGCGCTTTCGCCTGCTGGTCGAACACAGCGGCGACGACTTCTTCCTTCACGACGACCGGGGTCGGTTCCTCGACGTCAACGAACGGGCTTGCCTGAGCACCGGCTTCACCCGCGAAGAGCTGCTGAGCATGCGGGTCGTCGACCTCTCGCTCGACCTCGACCAGGACGAGAAGGAAGAGATCTGGCGCAGTACCGCGCCGGGCACGGCGGTGACGGTGTACTCGCACCATCGACGCAAGGATGCCAGCACGTTTCCCGTGGAGGTGCGCATCTCCTGCCACTTGATCCACGGGCAGAAGGTCTTCATGGGCCTGGTGCGCGACATCACCGAGCGCGTGGAGGCCGAGGCGGCGGTGCAGCGGCTCAACGCCGAGCTGGAGCAGCGGGTGGCCGAGCGCACGCAGCAGTTGCGCGAAACGTCCGAAATGCTGCAGGCCGTGATGGACAACGCCACCGATGCGATCTTCCTGAAAGATGCCGACGGGCGGTTCCTGTTGTTCAACCGCGCCGCGGAACGCTACACCGGCACGTCTGCGGACGAGGTGATCGGGCGCACGGCCGGCGAGGTGTTCGGCGCCGAGGCGGGCCGACTGGCCGAAACCCATGAGCGGGCCGTGATGCGAACGGGCAGGGCGCAGACCGTGGAGGAGGTGCTGTCGGTCGATGGCATGTCGCGCACCTTGTTGGCGACGCGCAGTCCGCACCGGGATTCCGACAACCGCATCGTCGGCCTGGTCGGCATTTCCCGCGACGTGACCGAGCGCAAGGCCATCGACGAGGAGCTGAAGGCGCAGCGAGAGCGGCTGATGCTGGCCACGCAGGTCAGCGGCATCGGCATCTGGGACTTCGACATCGCCGCGCAGTCGCTGTACTGCGATCCGCGCTGGTACGAGATCATGGGGCTGGACCCCGCGCAGCCGCTCCAGACCATCGACGATTTCAAGCGCTATATCCACCCCGATGATGTCGAACGCGCCACCGAGGTGCGCATGGAGACCCTGTCGGACCTGGTCGCCAATCGAGAGAACTACAGCATCGTTTTCCGGATCGTGCGCCCGAGCGGAGAGATCCGATGGCTGCGCTCCGCGGCGTGCCTGATCGCGGGCGGCGGCGAGGTGCCGCGGCGTGCGGTCGGGGTGGTGGCGGACATCACCGAAAGCCATCTCGCCGAAGAAGAACTCCAGCGCAGCTATGCGCTGCTGGAGCAGGCTGAGCGCCTGGCGCGCATCGGGTCCTGGACGCTTGATCTCGCCAGCGGCGAGTTCGCCTGCTCGGCCATGATGTACGAGATGAACGGCGCCGATCCGAACGGGCCGCCGATCACCGGCGACGAGCTGGCCAAGCTGCTCACGCCGGATGGTTTCCGCCGCACGCAGGCGGCCATACGCCAATGCATCCTCACGGGCGAGCCGTACACGATCGACACCGACCACTTCCGCCCGGACGGCACGCGTTTCGCGGTGCACATCCGCGGGCAGGCGAACCGCGATGCGCAGGGACGCGTTGTGACGGTGTCCGGAACCGTTCAGGACGTGAGCGAGCGCGAAGAAGCGCGAGCGCAATTGATGGCGCTGGCCGACAACCTGCCCAGCGGCGCGATCTTCCGTGCCGAGCCGAACGCAGCGACCGGCCGCTATGCGCTGACGTACTGCAGTGCGGGGATCGAAGGACTGATGGGCATCTCCGCCGACGAACTCATCGCCCATCCGCAGGTGATGACGCAAGCCTTGCACGATGACGATCGGCCGCACTATTTCGCGGCGTTCGAGCACAGCATGCGCCATCTGCGGGTTTTCGACTGCCGTTTCCGCATTCGCAAGCCGGATGGGCGCCTGGCCTGGATGCACGCGCGTTCGGCACCGCGCACCCAGCCCGACGGCAAGGTGGTGTGGGATGGGATCGTTCGCGACATCACCCCGGAACACGAGGCGGAAGAAGCCCTGGAGAAAGCCAAGGCGGCGGCTGAGCGGGCGGAGAAGGCCAAGAGCGATTTCCTCGCGATCATGAGCCACGAGATTCGCACGCCGATGAACGTGGTGATCGGGATGACCCGCCTGATGTTGAAGACCGACCTGTCATCCAAGCAGCGCAACTACCTGGAAAAGATCAACGCATCGGCCAAGACGTTGCTGGCGATCATCAACGACATCCTTGATTTCTCGAAGATCGAGGCAGGCGGGCTGGAGCTGGAGAGCATCGAGTTCGCCCTGGATACGGTGCTGGATGCCGTGTCCACCTTCGTCAGCCTTCGGGCCGAGGAAAAGGGGATCGAGATCGCCTATGCCGTCGCTCCCGAAGTGCCGCGTCGCCTCATGGGCGATCCGCTGCGGCTTTCGCAGGTGCTGACCAATCTCGTGGGCAATGCGGTGAAGTTCACCGCGCGTGGCGAGGTGGTCGTGTCCATCGCCGTGGGCGCCGAGCCCGGCATGCTCGCTTTCAGCGTGCGCGACACCGGCATCGGCCTCGACGCCGCGCAGATCGCCGGCTTGTTCGTTCCGTTCGCGCAGGCCGACTCGGGGACGTCGCGCCGCTACGGCGGCACGGGGCTGGGTTTGTCGATCTGCAAGCAGATCGTCGAGAAAATGGGCGGCGGCATCCATGTGGAGAGCGTTCCTGCGCAGGGCAGCACCTTCCATTTCACGATGCCGCTGAAGCCGGCGGGCGCGCCTTCGAGCGAAGATCGCCGGCCTTCCCCCTCCCACGCCATTGCGGGGCGTCGCGCCATCGTGATCGACGACAACGCCAGCGTGCGAGACATTCTGGCCGACATGCTGGGCGTGCTCGGCCTGCGCGTGGAGACCGCGGAATCGGGGCCGGCGGCCCTGGCGGCCTTGCATGCCGCGTCGCAAGGTCGTGATCCGTTCGACCTCGTGCTGGTGGACTGGCGCATGCCGGGCATGGACGGCCTGGAAACCGCGCGCCGCATTCGCGCCGATGGCGATCTGCGCCAGCCCCCGGCGATCCTGATGGTCACCGCCTACAGCCGCGAAGAGGTGGTGCGCCAGGGCGATCTCGGCAGCGTCCACGGTTTTTTGGTGAAGCCGGTGACCGAGTCGCTGCTGTTCGATGCGCTGTTGAACCTGTTCTCTCCCTACCAGGTCGACCCTGCGGGGCAGCGGCGCGGCGCGGCCGCCTCGGCGAGCGTGGTTCCCGAGCGCATCCGCCGCGCGCTGTGTGCGCGGCGCATCCTGCTCGTGGACGACAACGCGCTCAACCGCGAAGTCGTGAGCGACCTGCTCGCCGAGCTGGATGTGATCGTCGACGCCGCCGCCAGCGGTGCCGAAGCGCTCGAACGCCTGGTCCAGGCGCGCTACGACGCCGTCCTGCTCGACATGCAGATGCCCGACATGAACGGCCTGGAGGTGGCGCGCAGGATCCGCCTCAACCCGGCCTGGAAATCGCTGCCCGTCATCGCGTTGACTGCGCAGGCCCGGCCCGAAGACCGCGAAGCCAGCCTGCGTGCGGGCATGAATGCGCACCTGGCCAAGCCGATCGACGAGATGCTGCTGTATGAGACGCTGGACGGCATCTTTGCCGCGCGGGACGACGACGCGGCCTCCGCCGCGCCGCGGCCTGGTGCGTCCTCGGCGACGCCGGCCGCCCAGGAGCCCGCCGCCTTGAAGGAGGCCCGCCGCCTGGACCGGCTCCTGCGAGGCTTCCTGCGAGATTTCTCCGACCTTCCCGAGCGCATGCAGACCGCACTCGGCGCCGCCGATCACGACGACGTTGCGGCGTTGGCGCATGGTGTCAAGGGCGCGGCGGGCTATCTGCGCGCCACGGCCCTGGCGGACAGCGCGCAGGCCCTGGAGAAAGCCGCCCGCAGCGGTGAATCCCTGGCCATCGGCCTGCGTGCGCCGGTGTTCGATCGCGACCTGCGCAGCTTGCTCGCGAGCGTGCGCCGGCAGCTCGACGGCGATGCCCCCGTGGTGCGCCACGCACTGCCGGTCGACCTCGCGCAGGTGCTGCCCCTCATCGCCGAGGTCGAGCCCGTCATTGCGTGCGGCGACTATGCGGCGACGGCGATGCTGGAACGGCTCGCCCGCCTGCTCGAAGGCGGGGCGCACGCGCCGCTTCTTGAGAGTGTCCGCGTCCACTACGAAGACCTTGAACTGGACACCGCCCAGGCGGCGCTCTCTGCGCTGAAAGCGGCCCTCGGCATGGCGCCCCAGCGGGAGATCCGTGCATGAATCCGGAAGACCTTCCCACCGTTCTCGTCGTGGATGACGAGCGGATCAACCGCACGGCATTGGCCGACCTGCTCCAGGACGAATGCCGCGTCATCCTGGCCAAGGATGGCCCGTCGGCCCTGGAGCGCGTGGCCAACGAGCCCGTGAGCCTGATCCTGCTGGATGCCGTGATGCCCGGCATGGATGGCTATGACGTGCTGCGCAAGCTGAAGGCTGACGAGAAGACGTCCGGCATTGGCGTGATCTTCGTGACCGGGCGCACCGAAGAGCGCGACGAAGAGCGCGCGTTGCTGCTCGGGGCGGCGGACTACATCACCAAGCCGATCCGCGCCGTGGTGGTCCGGGCCCGCGTGCGCAACCACCTGAAGCTGGCCCGCAAGCGCGAGGAACTCGAACGCCTCACACTGCAAGACGGCCTGACCGGGATCGGCAACCGGCGCTGCTTCGACCAGGAACTCGCCCGCGCATGCGCCTACACCGTGCGCACCGGCGAGCCGTTCGGCCTGGCGCTGATCGACGTGGACGACTTCAAGCCGTTCAACGACCGGTATGGCCATGGCGTGGGCGATGACGCGCTGCGCCGTGTCGCGCGCATCCTCTCGGGTGCCGCACGCCGTGCCTGCGACACCGCGGCGCGCTACGGCGGCGAGGAGTTTGCCTTGTTGCTGCCTGGCGTCGAGTCGTTTTCGCAGGTCCTCGAGAACGTGCGCGCCAGCGTGCTGGGCCTGCGCATCGAGCACGAAGCGTCGCGTGCCGCACCGCACCTCACCATCAGCTGCGGCGGCGTGATCGCCGGCCCGGAAGCGGCGCGCCGCCCCGAGCAGTTGCTCATCCGCGCCGACGCGGCGCTCTACGAGGCCAAGCGGCAAGGCCGCAACCGCGTGGCCATGCCCGACGGGAGCACGCCACCCGGCGGCTGACCGGCCGGCTTCCGGAATCCCCGGGGCCTGAGATACACTGCCCGCTCGCGTCGGACCTGTCCGGCGCCTGCTTGTGTTTCCAGCCCGCAGGGGCTCACCCCGTGACTCAAACCGCAACGATCATCACCGCTCGCAGCTGGCGCTTCCCCTCGTAGGAAGCGGCACGTCGTTGTAGTTCAACAGCACCTTGCCGCCGATCCGGGTAGGCAAGGTCAGGTTCAGCAGACTCCCCGGCACGGCGGCTCCTCGTTCAAGGAGATTGCCCGATGCCACTGCCCAACCCCACCCACCCCCCCATGCCCCCAGCCGCCCAGGCGACGCTTGCGTGCGCGCGACCTGCGCCCGCATCCCTTCCAGGAGCCAGCCGATGAACGTGCTGATGATCGACAACTACGACAGCTTCACCTACAACCTGGTGCAGTATTTCGGTGAACTGGGCGCGGACGTGAAGGTGTTCCGCAAC
>CAZBOF010000142.1:6736-9957 GCA_964493285.1 uncultured Rhizobacter sp.
ATCGCCTCCGGCCTTGCCGTCGTAGAAACGCGCCGGGTGTTCCGCAACGATGAAATCACGCTCGAGGGCATCCACGACCTGCGCCCGGACCGCCTGGTGCTGTCGCCAGGGCCGTGTTCGCCGGCCGAGGCAGGCATCTGCGTGAGCGCCATCCAGCATTTCATGGGCAAGCTGCCGGTGCTCGGGGTGTGCCTGGGCCACCAGGCCATCGGCGCCGCGCTGGGCGGCAAGGTCATCCGCGCGAAGACCCAGATGCATGGCAAGGCGGATGTCATTCACACCGATCGCAAGGGCGTTTATGCCGATCTCCCGGAGCGCTTCAACGTGATCCGCTACCACTCGCTCGTCATCGAGCGCGCGAGCTTGCCGCCCGAGCTGGAGATCACGTCCACGTCGCAAGACGATGAAATCATGGGCGTGCGCCACACCGCGCTGGCGGGCACCAAGACGCCGCTCGAAGGCGTGCAGTTCCATCCCGAGTCCATCCTCACCGAGCATGGGCACGCCATGCTCAAAAACTTCCTGGAGATGCGCTGATGACCTTTGCAGCACGCACGCACCCTGCGCCGGGTCTTCCCCGCGCGGTCGAGACCCCCTCGGGAGATCGTTCGGCGGCCCTGATGAACGAGGGGGCGGCATGATCACCAACACAGAAGCGCTGGCGCGTGTCATCGACCACCGCGAAATCTTCCACGACGAAATGCTCACGCTGATGCGCCGCATCATGACCGGCGAGATGTCGCCGGTCATGATCGCGGCGCTGGCGATGGGCCTGCGCGTCAAGAAAGAATCCATCGGCGAGATCGCGGCCGCTGCGCAGGTGATGCGCGAGTTCGCCACGCCCGTGGCCGTGGCCGACAAGACGCACCTCGTCGATCTGTGCGGAACGGGTGGCGACGGCGCGCACACGTTCAACATCTCCACCGCGGCCATGTTCGTGGCGGCGGCGGCCGGCGCGCGCGTGGCCAAGCACGGTGGGCGCAGCGTGTCGTCCAGTACCGGCAGTGCCGACGTGCTGGAAGCGCTGGGCGCGAGGATCGATCTGCCCCCTGGCCAGGTTGCCCAGTGCCTGGAGGAAACCGGCATTGGCTTCATGTTCGCGCCCAGCCACCATGCGTCGATGAAACATGCTGCGCCGGTGCGCAAGGAGCTGGGTGTTCGAACCGTCTTCAACATTCTCGGGCCCCTGACCAACCCGGCCGGCGCGCCGCACCAGTTGATGGGCGTGTTCCACCCGGACCTGGTCGGCATCCAGGCGCGTGTGCTGCACCGCCTGGGCTCCGAACGCGTGATGGTGGTCCATGGCAAGGACGGCCTCGACGAGATCTCGCTGGCCGGTGAGACCTGGATTGGTGAACTCAAGGACGGCGCAGTGCGCGAGTACCTGCTGCACCCTTCCGATGTCGGCCTGCCGGTGCACGACACCGCGGCGCTGAGGGTGGCGAACAAGCAAGAGTCCGTGCAATGCATTCGGCGCGCATTTGCCGATGAAGAGGGTCCCGAGCGCGACATCGTGCTGCTCAACGCGGGCGCGGCCCTGTACTGCGCCCGCATCGCGGACTCGGTGGCCGAGGGCGTGGCCCGTGCGCGCGAGGCGGTGGCGTCCGGCGCGGCGACCCGCAAGCTGGCCCAGTTCGTCGACGTGACCCGGCGATTGCAAGGCGCTGCGGCATGAGCGACATCCTGGACAAGATCATTGCGGTCAAGCGCGAAGAGATCGCCGCCGCGCGCGCCCGGCGTGACGAGGCGTCGCTGCGCCGCGAGGCCCAGGCCCGGGTGGGCGTGCGCGATTTCGCGGCCGCGTTGCGCGGCAAGATGACGGCTGGGCAGGCCGCCGTCATCGCCGAGGTGAAGAAAGCGAGCCCCAGCAAAGGCGTGCTGCGCGAGCGCTTCGTGCCGGGCGAGATCGCCGCGGGCTATGCGCGCAACGGCGCCGCCTGCCTGAGCGTGCTCACCGACGCGCGGTTCTTTCAAGGTCGCCCCGAGTATTTGATGCAGGCGCGCGAGGCCTCCGGCCTGCCGGTTCTGCGCAAGGACTTCATGGTCGACGCCTACCAGGTGTACGAAGCCGCCGCGATGCAGGCCGACTGCATTCTGCTGATCGCCGCCTGCCTGGACGATGCGCAGATGGCGGACCTGGAGGCGCAGGCGCACGCCCTGAACCTGGCGGTGCTGGTCGAGGTGCATGACCGTGCGGAACTGGATCGCGCCTTGCGCCTGAAAACCCCGCTGATTGGCATCAACAACCGCAATCTGCGCACCTTCGAGGTGACGCTGGACACCACGCTCGGGCTGATGGCCGAGGTGCCGGCCGAGCGCTTGCTGGTCACTGAGAGCGGCATCCGCGACCAGGCCGACGTCAAGCGCATGCGCGAGGCGGGCGTCCATGCCTTCCTTGTCGGCGAGGCCTTCATGCGCGCCGACGACCCGGGGGCCGCCTTGGCCGCGTTGTTCGCATGACGGCCGACGATCTTCCGCGGGCATTCGAGTCGGTGCCCGCGCCGTGGCGCGCCGTCCTGACCGGCTGGACCCGTGAAGCCGAGCGCGCGGTGGCCGAACGCGTGAAAGCTGTCTCGGGGCAGAAGGAGATCGGGCCGCCGGATCCGTTCCGTGCGCTGCGCCTGGTCGGCCCGCAGCAGGCCAAGGTGGTGATCTTCGGCCAGGACCCGTACCCCACCGCAGGCCATGCCGACGGCCTCGCGTTCTCAGCCGGGCGCGGCCGGCCCCGTTCGCTGGCACGCATCTTCGAAGTGCTGGCGCAAGATCGCCCCGGGTGGGCTCCCCCGAGTGTCTGGAAGCTCGATGCCTGGGCTGAGCAAGGGGTTTTGCTGCTCAATCCGGCGCTGACCGTGGAGATCGGGCGGGCCGGCAGCCATCTTCAAGTAGATTGGCAAGCGCTTACATCTGAAATTGTGGCTGTCCTTGCAAGGCAAGCTACCCCCCCTGTGTTCATGCTGTGGGGCGGCAAGGCGCAAGCGTTTTTCGAGGTGGCTGCCGAGGGATTGGCGGGTTTGCAAGTGCTCTCGGCCCGGCACCCCTCGTATGACTTCACCCGCCAGTTCATGCGCGACGGAAGCCACTTTGTGGCGACGCAGCATCTGATCGATTGGTGGCGCATCTGAGCGCGCGGGGGTGCTTTATTTGATGCTATAGTCTGCGGTTCGCTTTGGAGGGGTGCCCGAGTGGCTAAAGGGGGCAGACTGTAAATCTGTTGGCTTACG
>CAZBOF010000143.1:0-9859 GCA_964493285.1 uncultured Rhizobacter sp.
GGCCCATTCACCGGCCGGAATCACGCGGGGGATCAGGTCGAAGGGGATCAGCCGCTCGGTGCCTGAACCGTCTTCATCCTTCGCGCCGTAGACAGCGAAGGTGATGCCCACGCGGCGAAAGATCATCTCCGCCTCTTCGCGCCGGGACCGCATCACGTCGACCGGCTGCTCGCCCAGCCAGCGGTCGTATTCGCGGTAGTGGGCCCGGACACCCTGAGGGCTCTGCATCTCATCAAACTTAGGGGTCATCGGCAGATCTCCTCGCAGCGAAGAAGCAATTCCCAGGCCAGACACAAGCTCCCGATGCGCCCGCCCCGCATGGCCCGAGTGTCGCTCCGAAGTCCCGCCGGTTCCAGTCGGCCGCAAAACACCGGCCGGCACCGCCTCGCGCGGTTCACGGCGAGCCCGACTGCGAGACGTCCCCGGCGCCGGCTTTGCGATGCCAGTAGCGCAGCGAGCGGTCGCGCTCGCAGATGCCCGATTGCGCAGGCGTCGCGGCATGCCATGTCCACGCGCCGCAGCCGGCGCTCGTGTACACGGCCGTGCCTCGCGCATGCAATCGTTCCATCACCTCCGCCACCGGATGGCCGAAACGGTTGCGATAGCCCGCTTGCACAACCGCCACCGAAGGACTGACGGCCTCCAGGAAAGGCGCCGTCGACGAGGTTCTGCTGCCGTGGTGGGGCACCAGCAGCAAGTCGCTCGGCAGCCGCTCGGCATGGCGGGCCACCAGCATGGCCTCTTGCAAGCGCTCGACGTCGCCCGCGAGCAACGCACTGCCTTGCGCCGCGCTCACCTTCAGCACGCACGACAGGGCATTCGGCCGCATCTCGCGTTCGAAGTGATCGGCCGCAGGATGAAGCACCTCGAACGCCACCCCATCCCAGTCCCAGCGCTGCCCTTCCTCACAGCGCCGCGCGCTCGGCGCCATCCGGCGCAAAGGATGGCCGGGTTCGAGCGAACTGAGCAGGTCCGTCACCGGCAGCGCGCTCATCAACGCGGCGGCGCCGCCCACATGGTCGGTGTCGCGGTGACTGAGCACCAGCCGGTCGACCCGAGTTTCGCCACGGGCGCGCAGCAGCGGCACCAGCACGCGCTGGCCGGCATCGCTGTCGCGTGCGTACTGCGGGCCGGTGTCGTAGACCAGCAGGTGGTTCTGCGTGCGGACCAGCACCGCCGTACCCTGCCCCACATCCACCGCCACCAACTCGAACTCGCCAGGCCCCGGTATCGCACGCGCGGGAAACAGCAACGGAACGATCAGGGGCCACGCCAGCAGCCGCATGCGCCACGGCAACGGCAGCACCACCAGCGCCGCCGCGACAAGCCCCGCCAGTTGCGCCCAAGCCGGCGCCACCGGCGCGATCCACACGGCGCCCGGCCAGCCCGCCAGCCACGCCAGGCCGTGGGCCAGCCAAGACTCCAGCAACGCACCCAGTTGCCAAAGCGGTGCCCAGGCCACGCCAAGCAACGCCAGCGGCGTGATCACCAGCGTGACGAGGGGAATGGCCAGCAGGTTGGCGACGAACCCGACGACCGACACCTGCTGGAAGAAAATCAGCGTCAGCGGCGCCAGGCCCACGGTGGCGATCACCTGGGTGCGCACACCACCGCGCAAAGCGCCCGCGATGCGCGACGCCACACCCCGTGTTCCAGCGGGTTCGCCATGGCGGCCGGCAGGCTCGGACGCCATCAGAAGCGCCACCGCCGTGAACGACAACCAGAAGCCCGCCTGCCGCAAGGCCCAAGGATCGAACGCGCTGACCACCACCGCGGCACTCACCAGCACCCAGGGCCACGGCCAGCGCCGGCCCAGCCCCTGAAGCGCCACGACCACCGCAAGCATCAGCACCGTCCGCTGCGCAGGGACGCCCCAGCCAGAGAAAAGCGCATAGGCCGTGGCCAGCGCGAGGCCGCCCCACGCGGCCGCAATCGGCGCCGGCCGCCACAGCATGGCGCGCCGGCTGCGCCGCCATCCCCACGCCAGCACGCCCGAGGCCAGCCACGCGAACATGGTGATATGCAACCCGCTGATACTCATCAGGTGGGCCACGCCAGTGGTGCGGAACAACTCCCAGTCCTCGCGCTCGATGGCCGACTGGTCGCCAACGGCCAGTGCCGCGAGCACCCCCGCCGCGCGCGGGTCGCTCACCGCAGCTTCGATGGCGGAACGAACCCGCTGGCGCCATCGATCGATGAGCGCACCGGCGCCGTCTGCCAGACGCTGACCGTCTCCACGCACCTGCCCGCTCGCACGCACGCCTTGCTCGAACAGGTAAAGCTCATAGTCGAAGGCGTGGGGATTCATGTTGCCGTGCGGCTGGCGCAGGCGCACGGTGAATCGCCAGCGCTGGCCCGCCGTCACCCCGCGCTGGGCCTGCGAGAGCCCCGACTCGACGCCCCAGCCCACGTACCAGCCCAGCGCAACACGCGGCGGCAGCGTCACCGCGTCCCCCTGCCGGGTGGCCTGCTCGACCTCGAAAAGAAAGCGCACGCCGGTATCGGACAACTGCGGCAAGCTGGCGACCACGCCCACCACCTCCACGTCCTGCCCCTCCAGCGCAGGCGGCAGCACCTGGGCCATGCGCTCCACGGCCCGCCAGTTCGATACCCCCGTCCCCAGCAGGAAGGCACCGATCAATGCCAGCCCGCGCCACCGGCGCCAGCGCCAGCGCCATGCGAGCAGGCAGGCCAAAACGCCGCACAACAGTGCCGCCACGCCCACCCAGCCCGGCCAAAGCGTGCGCGACTGCAGATGACATGCCATCGCGAGCAACCAGGCCAGACCCATGCCGATGACAGGCCAGCCCCTTTTTTTCTCTCCCATGGGTGCAGTGTAGGATTTGCCATCCCCTGCACCGAGCACCCTCCATGTCCGTCTACGACCGCTTGAAATCCCTCGGCATCGCGCTGCCGCCCGTTGCGGCACCCGCCGCTGCCTACGTGCCGTTCGTGCGCACCGGCCAGCTCGTGTTTCTGTCCGGCCACCTGGCCAAGCGCGACGGCAAGCCCTGGGTGGGCCAACTCGGCCGCGACATCGACACCGCCACCGGACAACAAGCCGCGCGCGCCGTCGCGATCGACCTGCTCGGCACCCTCCACGCCGCTGTGGGGGATCTCGACCAGATTGCCCGCATCGTCAAAGTGATGAGCCTGGTCAACAGCACGCCGCAGTACACCGAGCAGCATCTCGTCACCAATGGGTGCAGCGAGTTGCTCGGCGAAGTGTTCGGCGAGCGCGGCGCGCATGCGCGCAGTGCCTTCGGCGTGGCGCAGATTCCGCTGGGCGCCTGCGTCGAGATCGAACTCATCGCCGAAGTCCGATGAGCGCTCCGCTCCCCCGTCGCAAGTGGCTGTTTCTCGCCATTGCGCTGCTGAGCCTGGGAGCCGTGGGCGCTGCGCTCGTCTCGCAGCATGTCTACGGCATGGAGCCATGCCCCTGGTGCATCCTCCAGCGCGTGATCTTCCTGGCCATCGCCTTGGCCTGCCTGGTCGCGTTCGCATCGCGCCGCATCGCCGGCATGCTGGTGGTTCTGCTGGCGCTGAGCGGGGTGGCTGCGGCGCTGTGGCAGCATTTCAAGGCCGCGGAGTCGTCGTCATGCGCCCTCACGGTCGCCGACAAGATCGTCTCCGCCATGCGGCTCGACAGGCTGTGGCCCGATGTCTTTCTCGCCCGCGCGAGCTGCGCAGATGCAGCGGTTTCCTTGTGGGGGCTGCCCTATGAGTTCTGGAGCCTCGGCCTGTTCGTCCTTTTGGCCGGAGCCGGCGCCTGGACCCTGCGCCGAACCTGACCCGCCACGGCGGTAACTGCAAGCGCGGCTCGGGTACCGGTGGCGTCTCGCGTCAGCCCCCAGTAAGCTCGGGCCAGGCAACAAGGAGCGATGCGATGTGGCACTGGAATTCGCTGTGGGCCTCCGCCCCTGGAGAACCGCCCGCGGTGGACGATCCCGTGCGCTGGCAATCGCCCTGGCCTGCGGAACAGGTGATGGCGATGCAGGCCCGAGCCATGGAGGCCATGGTCGGCACCAGCCACTCCTGGTGGACATTCATGCTGTCGGCCTGGCTGGTGCCGCAGGTGGACGCCTTGGCCGCCGACGAGTCACCGCACGACGCCGCCAAACCCGCGGCAACGCCCCGAGCGGCCCGCCCGCCCCGCAAACGCAAAAGCACGGCCAAGCGCACCCACTGATCTGATCCAGGTCAGAACAGAACCGGGGTAGAAGGCATCGCCTCGGCAATACAACGCGTCACGCGCGGAGGCTCCTTCGCGAGGTGCAAGGCGTGGCGGCGGCTTCGCAACATGTCATCGTGGGCCGTGACACGGTCGAAGCGCCGCAGGTGCTCGACCCAGGTTTCGTCCAGCGTGTTCTCCACATAGCGACCCGGCACCGCCGCATCCCTGAACACCTCGCAAGACAGCGCGCCCTGCCGCAGCCGCGCGCTGCGGGTCTCTCGCATGACGGCCAGGAATTCATCGGCACGTTGCGGGTCGATGAGGTATTCGATCGTCGTCAGCACCGGGCCATGGTGGGGCTCGATCGGGGACGCCATCGTCGGCGCCTTCCAGGCCGGCGAGGGCGTGAGGTCTTCCTCCATCGCGTGGCGCTCGGGGTTGAAGCGGCAAATCAGCGTCATCGCCGTCACCGCGGTCACCGCAGCCAGGATGAGGCTCGTCTGCACGTCGGCGATGCTGGCCACCTGGCCCCAGGTCGCAGCACCCAGTGCGGAGGTTCCCATCAGCGCCACTTGGTACACCGACATCCCACGTGCACGCACCCAGTTGGGCAGGGACAGCTGGGCCGTCACCGCCAGCGAGTTGGCGACCGTGATCACGGCCATGCCCGCAGCCACCATCATCGGCGCCGCGATGTAGATGTTGGGGGCCAGCGCCATGCCCACCATGGACAACGCATGCAGCAGCGTTCCCTTGCGCGTCAGCTCGTCGCCCGCCAGGTTCTGGCGAATGCGCGGCAACATCAGGCCGGCCACCACGGCCCCGGCGCCCATGGACGCCAGCAGCAGCGTGAAGGTGCCTGCCCCTCCGCCCGGCAGCTGCTTGCTGATCAGCGGCAGCAGCGAGTTGAGCGCAATGACGTGGAAGAAAAACACCGAGATGCGCACCAGTGCCGCCCGCATGGGCGGCGACTCGCGCACATGGCGCACGCCCACCCGCACCGCACCGAGGAAACGCTCGCCCGGCAAGGCGCTCACTTTGGGCTCGGTGCGCCAGCGCATGATGATGAAACCGCAGGCCACCGAGAGCACCGCGTTCAACGCAAATACATAAGCACTGCCCAAGCTGGCGATGAGGGCGCCAGCAATCATCGGGCCGACAATGCGCGAGGTGTTCATCGCAATGCCGTTCAGGCCCAGCGCCGCAGGAAGCTGCGCCTTGGAGATCAGCTCGGGGATGATGGCCGAGAACACCGGCCAACGCATCGCAAAGCCCACCCCGTGGGCGAAGATGAGGGCCAGCAGCACGGGCGCGGTGATCGCACCGCTGATGGTCACCAGGCACAGCAGCACCCCGACGCCGGCCACCCAGAACTGCGTGACGATGAAGTACTTGCGCCGATCCAGGATGTCGGCCAGCGCCCCGCTGGGAATGCCCAGCAGGAACACCGGCAGGGTGGACGCGGACTGCACCAGCGCCACCATCACGGGCGAACTGGTGAGCGAGGTCATCATCCACGCCGCCGCCACGTCGTTCATCCACATGCAAAGGTTCGCCGTCATCCAGACGAACCACAGCATGCGAAACACCGGCTGTTGCAGCGGGGCCCAGGGAGACTCGCGCAGCGCCGAAGACCCGTTGCTCACGGCTGTCTTCGTCGGTTCACTCACGCGCCATCTCCCACCTTCTCATCAACCGCCGGCCACGATGCGATGCGGCTTCAATCCGGCGTCCAACGCCTTCCCTTTGCGGGCCCGCTTGCCAGCATACACGCCCAGGGATGCACCTTTCAGGTCCTCGTCTTTGGCCTTGCCGCCGCGACCCGTGCCGAGAATCTTCAGCGCCTGCGCGCAGGTGGCCACCGATACCAGGGGGTCCTTGGCATCCACGTCCATCAGGGTCAGGCCGCGCCCGCCCTTGGGCTGGACCTTCAGTTCGTCGCGCTTGAACACCAGCAACCGGCCGCTGAGCGACAGGCAGGCGACCTGCGTGTGCTGGGCGCTCACGGGAACCGGCGGCAGCACCTTGTCGGACGCTTCCAGCGTCAGGAAACCCTTGCCCGCCTTGTTGCGGCTGAACATGTCCCCCACGTTGGCCAGCAGGCCGAAGCCACCCGTATTCGCCAACAGCAAGGTCGTGTCGGCTGCGGCAGCAAAGTAGTGCAGCGGCTGCGTGCCGGTCTCCAGTTCGACCAGCGTGGTGATGGGCTGCCCATCGCCGCGCCCGCCAGGCAGCAGGGACACCGCAGCCGAGTAGACCCGGCCGTTGCTGCCGAACACCAGCAGCGTGTCGACCGTGCGGCAGGGGAACACGCCATAGAGCGCGTCGCCCGACTTGAAGCCGAGCGCACTCGCGTCCACGTCGTGCCCCTTGAGGGCTCGCGCCCATCCCTTCAGGCTGACCACCACCGTCACGGGTTCGTCGATCACCTTGATCTCGGCCACCGCTTTTTTCTCCGCCTGGATCAGCGTGCGGCGGTCGTCGCCATAGAGCTTGGCATCGGCTTCGATTTCCTTGACCACCGTGCGCTTGAGCGAGGCGGGCGAATTCAGGATGTCTTCCAGCTTGCCTTGCTCAACGCGCAGGCTCGCCAGTTCCTGCTCGATCTTGATCGCCTCCAGCCGCGCAAGCTGGCGCAGGCGGATCTCCAGGATGTCCTCGGCCTGGCGGTCGCTCAGCCGGAAGCGCTCGATCAGCGCAGGCTTGGGCTCGTCGGCATGGCGGATGATGCGGATCACCTCGTCGATGTTCAGCAGCACCAGCTTGCGCCCTTCGAGGATGTGCACGCGCGCCAGCACCTTGTCGAGGCGGTGCTGCGAGCGCCGCTGCACCGTGTGCATGCGGAACCCGACCCACTCGGCCAGGATCTGGCGCAGGCTCTTTTGCGTGGGCCGGCCATCGCGCCCGACCATCGTGAGATTGATCGGCGACGAGCTTTCAAGGCTGGTATGGGCCAGCAAGGTGGTGATCAGCTCGCTTTGCTCGATGCGGCTGGTCTTCGGCTCGAACACCAGGCGCACAGGCGCGTCCTTGCTCGACTCGTCGCGCACCGCGTCCAGAACCGACAGCACCGTGGTCTTGAGCTGCACCTGATCGGCACTGAGCGCCTTCTTGCCAGCCTTGACCTTCGGATTGGTCAGCTCCTCGATTTCTTCGAGCACCCGCTGCGCACTCGCCCCCGGCGGCAACTCGGTCACCACGAGCTGCCACTGGCCACGCGCGAGGTCTTCGATCTTCCAGCGGGCGCGCACCTTGAGGCTGCCGCGCCCCGTGGCATAGGCCGCACGGATGTCGGCGACGTCGCTGATGATCTGCCCCCCGCCTGCGTAGTCGGGGCCGGGGATGAAGGAGGCGAACTCTTCATCGCTCAGCTTTTCGTTGCGGATCAGCGCGACCGCGGCGGCGGCCACCTCCCGCAGGTTGTGCGACGGAATCTCGGTGGCCAAACCCACCGCAATGCCGCTCGCGCCATTGAGCAGCACGAACGGCAGGCGCGCAGGCAGCTGCCGCGGCTCATCTGTCGACCCGTCGTAATTCGCGACGAAATCGACCGTGCCTTCGTCCAGCTCGTCGAGCAGCAGGCGAGAAATGGGCGCGAGGCGTGCCTCCGTGTAGCGCATGGCGGCTGCGCCGTCGCCGTCGCGCGAGCCGAAGTTGCCCTGCCCGTCGATGAGCGGGTAGCGCTGCGAGAAGTCCTGCGCCATGCGAACCAGCGCGTCATAGGCCGCCTGGTCGCTGTGCGGGTGGAACTTGCCGAGCACGTCACCCACCACGCGAGCGCTTTTCACGGGACGGGCGCCGGCCGTTCCGGCGAAGGCCAGCCCCATGCGCTCCATCGCGTAGAGAATGCGTCGCTGAACCGGCTTCTGGCCATCGCACACGTCCGGCAACGCGCGCCCCTTCACGACACTCAGCGCGTACTCGAGGTACGCACGTTCGGCGTAGTGGGCCAGGGTGATGGCATCGCCATCGTCGATCAATTCTGCTGTCATCGTTTCAAGATTGGGAATCGGAAGCGGCTTCGCGCCGCGCACAAAGGGCTTGGTACTCGGGCTCGAGCATCGACATGACGATCAGCGAATCGAACCCGCCGCCCGCGGCGAGCACGCTCTCGCGCAAGCGCCCTTCTTCGACGAAGCCTTCACTGCGATAGAGGCCCAGCGCAGGCCGGTTGAGCGAGCGCACGTCCAGCCAGAAGCGATGGGCGCCCAGGTCGCGAAACGCCATCTGGGTCAGCAAGCGCACGCAGGCACGCCCGACGCCCTGGCCCTTGGCCTGCAAGACGATGCGCTTCAACTCCACCGAACGATGCGGATTGCGACACCCCTGCAGGATCACGAAACCGGTCGACGCATACGCCGGGCCGGCTTCGACGACGAAATGCCGGAAGTCAGGAAAGCGCACCGCGCCTTCGTGCTGGATGCGCTCCCACGGCGTGATGAACGGCAGGTTCTGCGCATCCTGCTCGATCGACGTCACGAAATCGAGATCGCTCAGCATCGTGGGCCGAAGGCGAACGTTCATCGGGGTACTCCAGGCCGAACGGGCGCGGGCCGCGCGCCGCGCGCCGACCGAAGGGCCGCCATCACACGTCCACCTCGACCTCGTCGCCATGCAGTTCCATGAGGTCGCGCCGGGCCTGGGCCTCGCCCTTGCCCATCAGACGCGTCAACGACTGGGTGGTCATTGCCGAGTCCAGCGCGCCAAACCCGACCTGCAGCAGACGGCGGGTGTCGGGGTTGAGCGTGGTATCCCACAACTGCTCCGCGTTCATTTCGCCCAGCCCTTTGAAGCGTCCGATGCTCCAGGCATTCTCGCGCGCGCCTTCCTTGCGCAGCTTGTCGAGCGTGGCCGCGAGTTCGCCGTCGTCCAGCGCATAGATCTTGGCCGCGGGCTTCTTGCCACGCGCCGGCGCGTCCACGCGAAACAGCGGCGGCTTGGCGATGTACACATGTCCGCGCTCAACGAGCTTGGGGAAATGCCGGAAGAACAGCGTCAGCAGCAGCACCTGGATGTGCGAGCCGTCGACGTCCGCATCGCTGAGGATGCAGACCTTCCCGTAGCGCAGCCCACTCAAATCGGGTGAATCGGCGGCGCCGTGCGGGTCCACCCCGATCGCCACCGAGATGTCGTGGATCTCGTTGTTGGCGAACAGGCGGTCGCGCTCCACTTCCCAGGCGTTGAGCACCTTGCCGCGCAGCGGCAGCACGGCCTGGGTTTCCTTGTCGCGGCCCATCTTCGCGCTGCCGCCGGCGGAGTCACCTTCCACCAGGAACAGTTCGTTGAGCGACAGATCGCGGCTTTCGCAGTCGGTCAGCTTGCCGGGCAGCACGGCCACGCCGGAGCCGCGCCGCTTCTCCACTTTCTGGCTCGCGCGCTGCCGCGTCTGGGCTTGCTTGATGACCAGCTCGGCCAGCTTCTTGCCGAGATCCACGTGCTGGTTCAGCCACAACTCCAATGCCGGCTTGACGTAGGTGGACACCAGACGCAGCGCGTCGCGGCTGTTCAGACGCTCCTTGATCTGACCCTGGAACTGGGGGTCCAGGACCTTGGCGCTGAGCACGAAGCTGGCCCGCGAAAACACGTCTTCCGGCATCAGCTTGACGCCCTTGGGCAAGAGACTGTGCAGATCGATGAACCCCTTGACTGCGCCGAACAAGCCGTCCTTCAGGCCCGACTCGTGGG
>CAZBOF010000144.1:0-2647 GCA_964493285.1 uncultured Rhizobacter sp.
ACCTTGAAATGCTGCAGGAGATCGGTCATTGCAAGGGCATCGAGAACTACACGCGCCACTTGTCGGGTTCCCAGCCGGGGGAGCCACCGTCCACCCTGGTCGACTACCTCCCGAGCGATGCGCTGATGTTCCTGGACGAATCGCACGTGCTCATCGGCCAGTTGGGTGGCATGTACAACGGCGACCGCGCGCGCAAGACCACGCTGGTCGAATACGGTTTCCGGCTGCCGTCGGCGCTCGACAATCGGCCACTCAAGTTCGAAGAGTTCGAGCGCAAGATGCGCCAGGTGGTGTTTGTCTCCGCCACGCCCGCAGACTATGAACGCGAGCACTCCGGGCAGGTCGTGGAGCAGTTGGTGCGGCCCACGGCCTTGATCGACCCGGTCACGGAAGTGCGCCCCGCCACGCATCAGGTGGATGACGTGCTGCAAGAGATTCGCGAGCGCGTCAACGTGCAGGAACGGGTGCTCATCACGACGCTCACCAAGCGCATGGCGGAACAGTTGACCGACTACCTCGGCGACAACGGCGTCAGGGTCCGGTATCTGCACAGCGACATCGACACCGTGGAGCGTGTCGAGATCATTCGTGATCTGCGTCTGGGCACGTTCGATGTCCTGGTCGGCATCAACCTGCTGCGCGAAGGATTGGACATCCCGGAGGTTTCCTTGGTGGCCATCCTGGATGCGGACAAGGAAGGGTTCCTCCGCTCGGAGCGGTCGCTCATCCAGACCATCGGCCGCGCCGCGCGCCATCTGAACGGCAAGGCCATTCTCTACGCCGACAGGATCACGGCTTCGATGAAGCTCGCGCTCGGTGAAACCGAGCGCCGCCGCGAGCGGCAGTTGGCGCACAACACGCTGCACGGCATGACGCCGCGCGGGGTGCACAAGCAGATCAAGGATCTGATCGACGGTGTCTACTCGGAGAAAACCAAGGACGCCGAGCGGGCGCTTCAAACCGCGGCGGTCGAGGTCTTGTCGGAAAAGGAACTGGGCAAGCGCATCAAGCAACTGGAGAAGCAGATGCTCGAGCACGCCCGCAACCTCGAATTCGAGAAAGCGGCGCGTGTTCGCGATCAACTGGCTTTGTTGCGCGAGCAGGTGTTTGGCGCGCCGGGAACGGACACCGCGGCCTGACGGCGCCGCCAGCGCCTTTCTTTGGCCGGGCGGCTTCCCATGCCCGCATTGCGCCCGCCCGCCGAGATGCCAGGGCGCTGGCCTGCGCTGCGGAACTTCCAAGGGCAATGCCTACCGAATTGATGGGCTTTAAGGTATACTTGAGTAAACCTGTCGGAATCAAGCTGAGGGTTAACCCGCTTTATCCGCGGGTTTCGAGAAGCGTGAAGCCACCCTTGATCGCTTTCTTTGTCTAGTCGTGTCGTCACCGGCACCAGGAGGATTCCATGCGTCTGACAACCAAAGGCCGTTTCGCTGTAACCGCCATGATCGACCTCGCCTTGCGCGAGAACACGGGACCTGTCGCATTGGCTGCCATCAGCGCGCGCCAGCAGATCTCTCTGTCCTATCTTGAGCAGCTGTTCGGCAAGCTGCGCCGCCATGAATTGGTGGAAAGCACCCGTGGGCCGGGTGGCGGGTATTCGCTGGGTCGCAAGTCCGAAGAAATCACCGTGGCCGACATCATCGTCGCGGTCGACGAGCCCATTGACGCCACCGGCTGTGGCGGCAAGGAAAATTGCATGGGCGAAGACACCGGCCGTTGCATGACGCATGACCTGTGGTCGAGCCTGAATTCCAAGATGATCGAATACCTCGATTCCATCTCGCTGCGCAAGCTGGTCGAAGAACAGCTTGCCAAGGGCATCTCGATCGAAGAGCACCCGGTCAAGCGGGCCATCTCGACCCAGCCCGTCGTCAAGCCCATCAAGGTCAATGCGCCGAACTCGGTGTTCGCGCTTGGCAGCGCCTTCACCAAGTAATCGCTGTTCCGAGTTTTCTCATGGACATGACCCCGCATTTCCCGATCTACATGGACTACGGAGCCACCACGCCGGTTGACCAGCGAGTGGTGGACGTGATGATCCCCTGGTTGCGCGAACACTTCGGCAACCCGGCGTCGCGCAGTCATGCCTGGGGCTGGGAGGCTGAGGCCGCGGTCGAAAAGGCGCGTGAGCATGTGGCCGCACTGGTTGGCGCCGACCCGCGGGAGATCATCTGGACCTCGGGTGCCACCGAGTCCAACAACCTGGCACTCAAAGGTGCGGCGCAGTTTTACAAGACGCGCGGCAAGCACCTCATCACCGTCAAGACGGAGCACAAGGCCGTTCTCGACACGATGCGTGAACTGGAGCGCCAGGGTTTCGAGGTCACGTATCTGGCGGTCCAGGAGGATGGCCTGATCGACTTCGAGGTGTTGAAGGCCGCCATCCGCAAGGACACGATCCTGATCTCGGTGATGCTCGTCAACAACGAGATCGGTGTGATCCAGGACATCCCGGCGATCGGTGCCCTGTGCCGAGAGCGCGGCATTGTTTTCCATGTGGACGCTGCGCAAGCCACCGGCAAGGTGGAGATCGATCTGGCGACGTTGCCCGTCGATCTCATGAGCTTTGCGTCGCACAAGACCTATGGCCCGAAGGGCATCGGTGCGCTGTACGTGCGCCGCAAGCCGCGCGTGCGCATCGAAG
>CAZBOF010000144.1:2657-9784 GCA_964493285.1 uncultured Rhizobacter sp.
ATCTGCGCTTCGATGCGCACGCGCGGCTTGCGGCGCACGTACAGCGCAGATCCACGGCGGTGGCCACGAACGCGGCATGCGCTCAGGTACCTTGCCCACCCATCAGATCGTCGGAATGGGGGAGGCCTTCCGCCTCGCGCGCGAGGAGATGGGCGTGGAGAGCGAGCGCATCCGCATGCTTCAGCGTCGTTTGATTGACGGCCTGTCGTCCATCGAGCAGACCTTCCTGAACGGGCATGCCGACAAGCGGGTGCCGCACAACGTGAACATGTCGTTCAATTTTGTGGAGGGGGAATCGCTGATCATGGGTATCAAGGGCATTGCGGTGTCCTCGGGATCCGCATGCACGTCGGCGAGCCTGGAGCCGAGCTATGTCTTGCGCGCGTTGGGCCGCAGCGACGAGTTGGCGCATTCGTCGTTGCGCATGACCATCGGTCGTTTCACGACCGTGGAAGAGATTGACTACGTGATCGCCACGCTGAAAGACCGCGTGGCGAAGTTGCGCGAACTGTCGCCGCTGTGGGAGATGCACAAGGACGGCATCGACATCAGCACGATCCAGTGGGCCGCGCATTGAGCAGTTTGGAGGTTTGAAATGGCATACAGCGACAAGGTAGTTGAGCATTACGAGAACCCGCGTAACGTGGGTTCGTTCGAGAAGAGTGACGATTCCGTCGGTACCGGTATGGTGGGTGCGCCCGCGTGCGGCGATGTCATGAAACTCCAGATCAAGGTGAATCCGGCCACTGGCCTGATCGAGGATGCCAAGTTCAAGACGTACGGTTGCGGCTCGGCCATCGCCTCCAGCTCACTGGTGACTGAGTGGGTCAAGGGCAAGTCGCTCGACGAAGCGCTTTCGATCAAGAACACCCACATCGCCGAAGAGTTGGCGCTGCCCCCGGTCAAGATTCACTGCTCGATCCTGGCGGAGGATGCCATCAAGGCGGCTGTCGACGACTACAAGGCGAAGAAGGCGCACTGAGCATGTCCGTCACGCTGACCGAAGCGGCCGCACGACACGTTGCCCGCTACATCTCCAAGCGCGGCAAGGGAGTGGGCGTGCGCCTGGGCGTCAGGACGACGGGGTGTTCCGGGCTGGCCTACAAACTTGAATACGCGGACGACATTGCGCCGGAAGACGTGGTGTTTGAAGGCCATGGCGTCAAGGTCCTGATCGACCCGAAGAGCCTGCCTTATCTTGATGGCACTGAACTGGATTTCGTGCGTGAAGGCTTGAACGAGGGCTTCAAGTTCCACAACCCGCGCGAGAAGGATCGCTGCGGTTGCGGCGAATCGTTCCGCGTTTGATGCCGGGGATCGCTCACAGGGCGCGCGGTGTCGCGCCCTTTTTCATTTGATGGGTGCATGTTGTGACGCTGGATGACGACGACTTCACCCTCTTCGGGCTCCGTCCGCGGTTTGCCCAGGAGCGTGGGCAGATTGATGCCCGCTGGCGTGAGCTGCAGGCCCGGGTGCATCCGGATCGCTTCGCGGTGGAAGGGCCGGCGGCCAAGCGCGTTGCCATGCAGTGGGCCGTGCGCGTGAACGAGGCCTATCAGCGCCTGAAGGACCCGCTCAAGCGTGCAGCGTATCTGTGCGAACTGCGTGGCGTGCCCATCCAGGCGGAGGTCAACACGGCGATGCCGGCTGGATTCCTCCAGCAGCAGCTTGAGTGGCGAGAAGCGCTGGATGACGCACGCTCGATCGAGGACATCGAGGCGCTGGGCCAGTTGGTCGATCGGCATCGCCAAGCCGCCTTGGCGCAGCTGCAGGCCGATCTCGATGAGCGAGCCGATCTGGATCGTGCGGCACAAGAGGTCAGAGCCCTCATGTTTGTTGAGCGTTTTGAGCAAGACATCGATCAGCGCATGGAAGCGTTGGGACAATAGCGTTCATGGCACTGCTTCAAATATCCGAACCCGGTGAAAGCCCCGACCCGCATCAGCGCCGAATCGCGGTCGGGATCGACCTTGGCACCACGCATTCCCTGGTGGCCGCGGTGCGCCACGGTGCGGCGGAGTGCCTGCCGGATGCGCAAGGGCGCGTGATCCTTCCTTCGGCGGTGCGCTACCTCGGGCAAGGTCGCCGCCAGATCGGGCACGACGCATTGGCCGCGGCGGCGGTGGATCCGCGCAACACCATCGTTTCGGTGAAGCGTTTCATGGGGCGTGGCCTCGTGGATATCGTGGAACGCGAGAAACTGCCCTACGACTTTGTCGACACGCCCGGCATGGTGCAGCTGCGCACGGTGGACGGGATCAAGTCCCCGGTGGAGGTTTCCGCGGAGCTATTGGCCACCCTGCGGCAACGCGCGGAAGACACGTTCGAGGACGATCTTTTCGGCGTGGTCGTGACCGTCCCCGCGTACTTCGACGACGCGCAGCGGCAGGCCACCAAAGACGCCGCGCAGTTGGCCGGCTTGAATGTGCTGCGACTGATCAATGAACCCACGGCCGCGGCGATTGCCTATGGCCTGGAGACTGGCGCCGAGGGCCTGTACGCGGTCTATGACCTGGGCGGAGGCACGTTCGATGTGTCGCTGCTTCGGCTCTCGCACGGTGTGTTCGAGGTCGTGGCCACGGGCGGCGACTCGGCTTTGGGCGGGGACGACTTCGATCGCCTGCTGGCCGATTGGGCGCTGGCCCAAACCGATATGCAGGCCCTCACCGATGAGGACAAGCGGGCGGTCCTGGTGGCGGCGCGTGCGGCGAAAGAGAAGCTGTCATCCGCCGATCACGCAACCCTGGCTTGTCCATTGAGTGGCGGCGACCTGTCAGCGCGCGTGTCCCAGGCTGATTTCGATACGTTGAGCCGCAGCCTGATCGAGCGCACCGTGAATGTGCTGCGCAAGGTGCTGCGCGATGGCAAGGCGGCGAAAGACGACATCCAGGGTGTGGTGTTGGTCGGGGGCTCGACACGCATGCCTGCGATCCAGGGATCGGTCGAAGCCTTTTTCGGCAAAAAGCCGTTGACCGACCTCAACCCCGATGAGGTGGTGGCGCTCGGCGCGGCACTTCATGCCAATGCGCTGGCCGGCAATGCGGGCGCCGAAGAGCTGCTGCTGCTGGATGTGATTCCGCTGTCGCTGGGTCTGGAAACCATGGGTGGGCTCGTCGAGCGCATCATTGCCCGCAACAGCACCATTCCGACTGCGCGTGCGCAGGACTTCACCACGTTCAAAGATGGCCAGACCGCGATGGCGATTCATGTCGTGCAGGGCGAACGTGAACTGGTGAGCGACTGCCGCTCGCTGGCGCGCTTCGAGTTGCGCGGCATTCCCCCGATGGTGGCCGGCGCCGCACGCATCCGAGTGACGTTCCAGGTCGACGCCGATGGGCTGCTCAGTGTCAGCGCCCGCGAAGAAGGGTCGGGCGTGGAGGCGTCGATCACGGTCAAACCCAGCTATGGACTGTCGGACGAGGAAGTCGCCCGCATGCTGTCCGAAAGCTTCACCACGGCCGAGGCGGACATGAAGGCGCGCAGCCTGCGTGAATCGCGTGTGGAGGCTGAGCGCATGCTGCTGGCCACGGCCTCCGCCTTGGCGGCCGATGGTGATCTGCTGACCCCGGAGCAGCGGGCCCGCATCGATGCGCTGGTGGGCGCGCTGAAGGCCATCCAGGACGGCGAGGACCACGCTGCCATCGACACCGCGGTGGAGGCGTTGGCCAAGGGAACGGAGGCGTTTGCCGCCGAGCGCATGAACCGCGGCTTGCAGCAAGCGCTTGCGGGCCGCAGCGTCGAGGACATTTAGGCCAAGCCCATGCCCATCATCAAGATTCTTCCCCATCCCGAGTACTGTCCTGATGGCGCCCAAATCGAAGCTTCGGTTGGCACCTCCGTCTGCGAGGCCTTGCTCGAGAACGACATCGAGATCGAGCATGCGTGCGAGTTGAGTTGCGCATGCACCACCTGCCATGTGGTCGTGCGCGAAGGGTTCAACTCGCTCGGCGAGATGGATGAATCGGAGGAGGATCTGCTGGATCGCGCGTGGGGCCTGGAGCCCACCTCGCGTCTGTCATGCCAGGCGATCTTGTCGCAGGAGGACGTGACGATCGAGATCCCGAAGTATTCGATCAACCACGCCAAAGAGAAACACTGAACGCGTGATGTCAGCGCAGGGCGCTGGAGCCCGTGAGCGCCTTGCGAAGCCAGCCGCCCAGCGGGCGAAGCGAGCCGAACACCGAGTCGTCCGCGTTCCGGCTGCGTTCTGCCACCAGCCCCCGTGCGGTCAGCATCACGAGAAATTGCCGCACATCACCCCGGCTCAGATGGCTTCGAGCCGCCAGCTGCGACTCGGAGACGAAGCGATGGGACATGTCGGTCATCATGCGCCGGTAGACCGTCCGGTCGAATGGCGGCGGCAGTTCAGTCCAGGCGGCGAGTCGATACTCTTTCATTTCGGAACCCAGGAGTCTGATGTGTTACCTGAGGGTAGGGTCGGAGAGGGGCTGGAGGGTAGACCCTCTGGCGCCGATCGGGAACCCCCTGGATGTGTTTCGCGGGAAAACACCAAGACCGATGGGGCGCTATCGACCCGTTCGAGAACCCGGCAGTGGTGATGGATACACTTGATTCCATGAACGTTTTGGGCATTGAATCGTCGTGCGATGAAACTGGCGTGGCGCTGGTGTCCGCTGGCGAAGCTGGCACGCCACAGTTGCTGGCGCATGCCTTGCACAGCCAGGTCGACATGCACCAAGCCTATGGCGGCGTGGTGCCTGAGCTGGCCTCGCGCGACCACATCCGTCGCGTGCTGCCTCTGGCCCAACGCGTGTTGGCCGATGCCGGCCGAACGCTCTTGGATGTCGACGTGGTGGCCTACACGCGCGGGCCTGGGCTCGCCGGAGCACTGCTGGTCGGGGCAGGCGTCGCGTGCGCGCTGGGCGCGGCCTTGGGCCGCCCTGTGATGGGGATACATCACCTGGAAGGGCATTTGCTGTCGCCGTTCCTTGGGCGCGATCCGCCCGAGTTCCCCTTTGTGGCGTTGCTGGTCTCCGGCGGACACACCCAGCTGATGCGTGTCGACGAGGTCGGCCGGTACGAGATGCTCGGGGAAACCATCGACGATGCGGCGGGCGAAGCTTTCGACAAGTCGGCCAAGATGATGGGCCTGGGTTACCCGGGGGGGCCGGCGCTGGCGCGGCTGGCCGATTTCGGTGATGCCCAGGCATTCAGCCTTCCGCGCCCGCTTCTGCACAGCGGCAACCTTGACTTCTCGTTCGCGGGCCTGAAGACGGCGGTGCGAACGCAATTGCTCAAGCGGGGCAGCAATGTATGCGAGCAAGACAAGGCGAACCTGGCCGCGTCGACCCAGGCTGCCATCGTGGAAGTGCTGGTGAAGAAATCGCTGGCGGCGCTGAAAGCCACCGGCCTCGGGCGGTTGGTGGTTGCAGGCGGGGTGGGCGCGAATGCGAGCCTGCGTGCGGACCTGAACGCGGCGTGTGACCGCCAGGGCTGGCGCGTCCACTATCCGGAACTGGCGCTGTGCACTGACAACGGCGCCATGATTGCCCTCGCTGCGGCCATGCGCCTGCAGCGCGGCATGGGGATGCCGAGCCGCGACTATGCGTTCGACGTGCGGCCGCGATGGGAACTCGCGGCCGCCTGACAACCGCCGTGGGTCAGCTGATGTTCAGCAGCGAGGCGCCGCTCGGAACCCGCTTCACCAGCGTCAGCGTGAGCACGCCGTTCTCGAACTTGGCTGCGGACGAGGTTGGATCGACCTCTGCGGGCAGGCTCACTGTGCGCGCATAGCGAGCAGCTGTGCGTTCTCGGTAGAGTGTTGTCTGCCCTTCTGCGGCGGTCGCGCTGGCTTCTGCCGGTGTGCCGGCTTCGATGGCGACGCGGCGGCCTTGCACGGAAACTTTCAACTGGTCTTTCGTCAGGCCCGGCAGGTCCAGCGTGAGGGTGTAGGCGGTGTCGCTTTCCGAGACATCCATCGCAGGAACACGGGGTTCGGCGCGGTCGCGGAAGTAGGTGTCATCGAACAGGTGCGCAACGGCCCGGGACACGGATGGGGCCGTGGCAAGCCGGCGTGTTGCGAGCGATGGGAATACGAACATGGTGATTCTCCAGGGGTTTTGCTTGGCCACCGCACGATGCGGCAGCTCTTGGCTTCGAAGCTGAGCGCGCCGCGGCGGTTTTCAAGGGGCTTGAAATCTCCCCGCAGTGCCCAGATAACGACGCCTGCGTGCGCCCAGCCGCAGGGAGCCCCGGGTTGCAGGGTGGTGTCCGTGGCATAATCGATGGGCTTTGCGCGGCCGAGGCCGCTCAGGGCAAAGAGCACGGCGCGGGAAGGTTTCTCCCGCTACCGCAAGTCCACCCCCGGAAACCGCAGCGCCCACGTGCAGTCGCCTGCGTCCGGATCTTCAGGAAACTGTCATGTCTGTCGCAGACCTCAACAAAGCCGAAATCGTCAAATCCAACGCGCGCAGCGCCAACGACACCGGGTCCCCGGAAGTTCAGGTGGCCTTGCTCACCGCACGGATCAACGAACTCACCCCCCACTTCAAAACCCACCTCAAAGACCACCATGGTCGCCGGGGGCTGCTGAAGATGGTCAACACCCGCAAGAGCCTGTTGGCCTACCTGAAGAACAAAGATGCGGATCGCTACACCGCGCTGATCCAGAAACTGGGTCTGCGCAAGTAACGCGCGCGCATGAATGAAGAGCCTGTCTGGATTCGCCAGCACAGGCTCTTTGCGTTTGGAGCCGAGGCAACCACGATGACGATGTGTCATTCCAAAGGCGCTGCGCCTGAAGCGCCTCTGGAATGGCATCGCGCCAGGATGCCAGTGCTCCGGGTTTCGAGGCGCCGCCCTGAAGGTGCCGCCAACCAAAGGAAAGACGAATGAGCATGTTCAACAAAGTCACGAAAACCTTTCAATGGGGCCAGCACACGGTCAAGCTGGAAACCGGCGAAATCGCTCGCCAGGCCGGCGGTGCGGTGCTCGTTGACATTGAAGACACCGTGGTTTTGGCAACGGTGGTTGCTGCCAAGAACGCCAAGCCGGGTCAAGATTTCTTCCCGCTGACGGTCGACTACATCGAGAAGACGTACGCGGCCGGCAAGATTCCCGGCAGCTTCTTCAAGCGTGAAGGTCGTCCGAGCGAACTCGAGACGCTG
>CAZBOF010000145.1:0-9648 GCA_964493285.1 uncultured Rhizobacter sp.
TGCCTAACACCTGAATTAAGCCGCGCCGCGAAGCGGCGGCGGCTTGAATGAATTGTTAGGGCTCATCCCAGCCACCCTGACAGTGAGCCACAGTACAGCATGGACTGGCATACAACGAACTGGGCAGTGGCGAATCCGGTGCAGCAGGCCAGTAGGCCAGCAGCAAATGCTACCCAAGGAAGCATCTGACGCCGGCGTGCGATAACAGCTGCTATGACAGCGGCAATGCCAAGGCCAGGTAGCGAGAACAAATGGCCGAGGCCAAGCAGGCCTTCGGGCTGCGGTAAAGAAGCTTGCCACGCCCAATAGAAAAGGAAGGATGCGGCAAGTGCCAAAGCAGCACCAGTTGTAAAGAGGGGCGGCGCTTTGACGATCTGCACTATGCCTACAAGACCAAGCCAAGCAAGCAAGTAATACCAAGTTCCCGCATAGATCGGGTCACCAATGACGAGCGTAGCCAGCAGTAACAAGAACCCAATTGCAAACGCAACACCGCTGTCCATCCATCGCGACATTCTATTCATGAGCCCTAACGTTTGAGATAACCGGCATGACCCGGCTTGCCGGGGCATGTCCAGTTGATTGAAGGGTTAGGCGTCGGGCCTAGGTACAGGCTCATGGCCTTAACAAGGAGTACAAAAGTGCCGACGCAACAAAAAGGAAGACAGCCCCCGCTGCGACGAGCTCGCGAGTGCGATTGGAACTTACACGTGCCAGTGTGCGAATTTGGGTATTTGGAAACACAAAGCACAGAAGGGCTTTGAAGAGATATAGGTAGCCCACAACGGTAAGAAGCATGGGAATACCAGACCACACATTGTGGAATGCGGCGATGAAAGAGCCAAAGCCGAGGCTTATGAAACCGTGAATGAACACGCCTGGTGCTCCCAGGCTGCGGAGCCACTCAAAGAATGCTACCCAAAGGCCCGGCCTGAGCATGTGGGAGAGCCCCATGAGACTGAAATGGATGACCGCGAAAACCTGGACTGCATGTGCCATGGTGAGCGATTTGCAATGTGCGCCAGCTTCTCTTCCGACGCCTAACGTTTGAGATAACCGGCAGACAACGGCGGCTGTGCGCTGGCAAGAGCGAGCAAACGTGACCCGCCGTTGGCTTTCCGGTTGATTGAAGGGTTAGGCATCAGGTGCTGCCGGCGCTGAGCTGGAAGGTACCTTGGAGTACGCGCGTTCTACCTTTGCGATGCGGAGTTCATAGTGTGCATACCAGTCGCGTTTTCCGGTTTCTTGTGCGATCTTGTGTTCCGCGTGCGATCTCCACGCTGAGATTGATTCGAGGGACTGCCAATACGAGACCGTGATGCCGAACCCTGAGCTGTCGCGTGCGCTTTCAACTCCAAGATAGCCTGGTTGCTGCGTAGCCAGTTCAACCATTCGATCAGCCATTGCGCCGTAACCTCTATCGCCCGAAGTTCTGAGCGACGAGAAGATGACTGAGTAATAAGGTGGCTTTGGCAGCTTGGCGAACTCTTGAAACACTGAAGCCTCCGGCGGTTGAGTGAGATGCGTTGACGAGGCGATGGAAGGAGCGCGATGCGCTTGTCTGATGCCTAACGTTTGATATGAGAGGCGGCGCAAGGGCGCAGCCTTTGTGACGTCCTCTCGATGGAAGGGTTAGGCTGCACTTGGCTCACCTCCTTCCAACCTGTTTGCTAGTGATTGAAGTGCTTGCGCACGAATGCGAATCTGATGAATCTGGTTGCTTCGGCCGCCAGGATTCAGTTCTCCTGCCTCGATCTTGAGTGCTTCAATTTCGGCTTGAACAGAGGCAACCGTGACTTGGGCTGTAGTTGCTAGAACAAGTGCCACCTGAGCTTGCACCTGACGCGCAAGCTCTTGGCGTGACGCAACCATTTCTTCCCGCTGCTGGCGAAGCTCTTCTCGTTGCATCTTTAGTTCTTCTCGTTGCAGAGAAAGTTGTTCCTGCTGAACACGCAAAGACCAAAAGATGCCGACGAATGCGAGCCCACTGAAGAGTGCATTGATAGAGCCAAACAGATCCCCGAACTGCCCTCGCTCAGAGAGAGTCGGTAGCTTCCACGACAGTGCAATCGGGGCAGCAAGCCATGCGATGACTACGAAGCCAAGTAGGAGTACGAGTCTGCGGCTCATTTGGCGACGCGCGGTTTGTGCAGCCTAACTATGTTTTATGGCGACAGCAGTGATGCATAACACCGCCGGGTGTCGCCATAACACCGGCAGCCATCGACCGAGAAGATCAGATCCACCATAAGGTGGCTTGATTTAACTGTCATTTTATACAGCATTAACGCATCACCAAAACCGGCTACCTCCTCCGAGGCAGCTTTTGGCTGATTGGAGATGCTCATGCAGCAACAGTCAATCGCTCGCGCCAAGGGCCGGCTGGCGATGCACCAGCCGTCTGACTTGCCGCCGCTGGTCGCACCGCGCCTGCCGGATCAGGTCCGCGAACGCGTGCGCTACCTCCACTACAGCCGCAGCACAGAGCGCGCTTACGTCTACTGGGCACGCCAGTTCATCCGCTTCCACGGCCTGCGGCACCCGCGTGAGTTCGGGCAGGCCGAGGTCGAGCAGTTCCTGTCTTCGCTGGCGACCGAACGGCTTGTTGCGGTGTCAACTCACCGCCAGGCGCTGGCTGCCCTCATCTTTCTGTACGGCAAGGTGCTTGGGACACATCTCCCCTGGATGCAGGAGATTGGCAGATCTCGCGTGCAGCAGCGGCAGCCAGTCGTGCTGACTGCGATGGAGGTCGACGCCATCCTCGCCAGGCTCGATGGCACGCACAGGCTCATCGCGCAGGTGTTGTACGGCACCGGGATGCGGATCAACGAGGCACTCAAACTGAGAGTCAAAGACCTCGACTTCGATCACCAGGCCATCTTGGTTCGGCAGGCCAAGGGTGGCAAAGACCGTGTCGTGATGCTCCCGGCCAGCCTCGCCCTGCCCCTGCGGGCCCACGCCTCTGCCGTCCGGGAGGTGTGGGCGACCGATGCTGCCGAGGGGCGAGGGGGCGTTGAGATGCCGTATGCGCTGGAGCGAAAGTATCCCCGGGCTGGGCATTCCTGGGCGTGGTTCTGGGTGTTTCCTCAGTCGACCCATTCGACCGACCCGATCACCGGCGTCATGCGTCGGCATCACGCGTTTGATCAGACGTTTCAGCGCGCCTTCAAGCGAGCCTTGGCAGGAGCCGGCATCGTGAAGCCCGCCACGCCGCACACGCTTCGGCACTCGTTCGCGACCCACCTGCTGCAAGCTGGCTATGACATCCGGATGGTCCAGGACCTGCTGGGACATGCCGATGTGTCCACGACCATGATCTACACGCACGTGTTGAAGGTCGGTGGAGGCGCAGTTCGGAGCCCGCTCGACGCATTGTCGAGCGGATTCGGCGGGCTGAGCTCGCCGCCTCAGGCGTGAAGCTTTCTACGCGTCCGGATACTCTGTCGAGGCGCCCAAGAGTAGAAGCTGATGAATGGGCGCTTCTGGCCGATCGAAGTCACTCCGAAGCACACCGGGAAAGTTGCCGTTCAGTCTAAAGGGGACTTCGCGCCAAGGATCTCCCAGACTCTTCTTGAAGAGGCCTGAACGTGGTTGACGTTTCTCCATTCCGGGCACAGAAGCGCAGACGGGGTACCTGGGGGTACGTGCCGGAGGCTAAGGCACCCATCTCTATATTTCAAGCGGCTTAGGATCAACCATACGATTCCTGTCAGCACCCAAGATCCGGCAGATATGCTCAGAGACTTCACTGCCCCGAGACGCATGGGGGGGACAAACAGCCTCTCTGGGAGTTACTCCCAGTGCGTATCACTCACCGCTCCGATCCGGAAAGCAAAGCCCGCAGACAAACCAATCCGCATGTCAGATGAGCGAGGTTTCTACCTCGTGGTGACACCCAGCGGCGGGAAATGGTCGTGGCCGGTGACCGCCCGCTCCGCTCCCCGCCGGCCCGGGATGCGACACCCGGCGTCAGAGCAGCCGTATGATTGCCAGGATCTTTCTTCGAGACAAAGCACCATGTCAAGAACCGCCACTGGAGTACGAACAGCGGCCATTTTTATGACGCTCGTCGCGATGCTGGCCGGATGCGAAGAAGCCCCCGAAGACGCTCAGGCTTCGGAGCAAACGCCTTCGGAGTCCGCTCGTTCGCCGTCGCAATCCAACGAAGCCGGCGCCGCGAAAACGCAATCGCGCGCGCAAGCCGCGTACAAGCTCGACACCCGCCCCCAGGAGCCAGCTCAGATCATGGACGCCGGCGGCTTTGACCAGCCCGTCGTGGCGGCCACGCTGCAACTGCCCAAAGGCTGGAAAAGCTATGGAGGGGTTGTCTGGAATGACCGCACGAACTGTGCCGCCAACCAGATGCAATGGGGGTGGACCGCGCTGGCGCCGGACAGCATCACGGCGATCGAAAAGATCTCGGGCTTCAGCTGGCAGGTGACCGGTACGGAAAACCAGTTCAACCCCTGTCCTTCAGCGCCGATTCGCACGGCCAAGGCTTTCCTTGAATCCACGGCCACGCGTCTGCGCCCCAATGCACAAGTGCTCGAGTATGTAGACCTCCCCGACGTTGCCCGCCAGATGGCTCAGAAGTCGCAGGGCCAGGTGCGGTGGGAGGCTGGTCGATTGACCATCGCCTACAAAACGCAGGACGGCATTCCCATGCACGAACTTCTGACGGCCGCGGTCAGCTTCACCAGCCTCCAAGGTTCATTGATGGGCGGCGCCGGGATCGTGGACACGCAACGCGCACCGGCAGGCCGCCTGGACCCGCAGCTCAACAAACGCATTGGAGACACGATCCGTCTGAACCCCCAATGGCAACAGGCTGCGCAACAACGCATGCAAGCCAGCATGAACGCGCATCACCAGCGGCAGCGCAACAGCATCAACGACTGGCACAGCCGCCAGATGGCCGCCATCAACGCCCGCGGCGAAGCCGATCGCGCTGCGCTGCGCATGCGCACCAACCGGGAAGTGGCGGACATCTACGCCGGCATCGCAGCCAACACATCCGCCACCAACGACCGCATGCATGGCCGTGCCGTTGATGCAACGCGCGAGGTGAACACGTACCGAGGCGTGGACGGCCAGCCGGTCCAATCCAGCATTCATGGCGGCAACCGCGTGTTCCAAGACACCAACAACCCCAACAACGTGTACAGCACGAACGACCCTTATCACAACCCATCAGGCGCAGTGGAACTGCAGCGCTCGCGCTGATGGCTTCGGGTCGGCGGTGACGCGGCAGCAGCGCCCGCTGCGCGAAGCAGCGCCCAGCGGGAGATACGTGCGGGAGATGTGAGCCGCCCCCGAGATTCGCGCAAGCTGTTGGGCGACGGCACGGCTTTGTTCGAGCAGTGCATGCCAGGTTCTCGCAGTCAAGCCAGTAAAAATGCATCGCACCCGCGGCGCGCCTGCTTGCACACCGAACTTCCTCATCCGATCGCATGGTCGGCTGCCAGTCGTTTCAGACCGCCGCGCGGTCGACCACGCATCGCAGGTTGAGTTTCCGCCGCACGGCACAGGTCGAGAACTCACGCATTGGCTGTCCCAGCACATCACGGTTGCCGGGACAGGCAAGCCTCGGCAGCAACGCGGTCCTAGACTGAGTGCGGTCAGAACGCTCCACCTTGGCCGGCATGTTGGGTCCGTGAATGCAACTGCATTGACACGCTTGGCAGATGGGCGGCTTCTTGCGATCGCCTTCAGCACCCGTCGCGCGATCGACGACGTATCCATGCATTCACAAGATGCCTAGGTGATCTGGTTAAGTAACTCACTAACAACGCACGCTTTCTGACACACACCGTTCAGCCGTTGCAACCCATGCAGGACACATGCCGGACCGCAGAAGCGGTTCTGCCGGTATCCCGTTCGCCACGTTTCGCCCGTTCAAGCCATCAACGAAGGAGTTCCCATGAAGAAGACTGCTCTCTGCGCCGCCATCGCGCTCGCCGGATCCTGCGCGGCGCACGCCCAATCCAACGTCTCGATCTACGGCATCGCGGACCTCGGGCTCTGGCATCAATCCAAGACAGCCGGCACGCCCGCCTCCACCAATGTGGGCCGCTCCAATGCGGTGAACACCGGCGGCCTGTCGCCCAGCCTGCTCGGCTTCATGGGGTCGGAAGACCTGGGCGATGGCCTGAAAGCCACGTTCAACCTGGAAACGCACCTGGATCCGAGCGTGGGCACGTCCGGCCTGGGCACGTTCTGGTCGCGCGCGGCGAACGTCGGGCTGGCAGGCCGCTGGGGCGCCGTCAAGCTGGGGCAGCAGATCGTGCCGGCGGTGCTGGGCTACGCCGCCACCGATCCGCGCGGGCTGCGTGAGTCGCTGTCGGGCGTCAATCCCTGGGCGCTCGGCTCGGTACAGAACTTCGGGCCCGGCACCGCCAGCCCCAACAACACGCTGGCCTTCTTCTCGTCGAATGCCCTGTCGTACACGAACACCTTCGGCGGCCTGACCGTGGGTGTGTTGTATGCCCTGGGTGAAGTTCCCGGCAACAACAGCGCGAACCGCGTGGTATCGGGCCAGCTGGTCTACGCCGGGCCGGTGACTGTCTCCGCTTCGTACCACCGCTCGAACTGGGCCTCCACCGGCGAGAAGTCGGACGAGAAATCCAGCGTGGGTGCCGGCATCCAGCTCGGCCAGTTCAACATCAAAGCCAACTACCTGCAGACCAAGGCTTTTGCCAGCACCGGCGCCCTCACCGGCGACTGGCGCGTGATCGGCGCGGGCGGCGACTACCGCCTGAGCGACACCGTGCTGCTCACCGCAGCCTACTACCACGGTGAGAACAAGGCAGGCGCCTCCGACAACAAGTCGGACAACTTCGTCGTCTCCGGTGAGTACAGCCTCTCCAAGCGCACGACGCTGTACTCGCAATTCGCGGGCATCAAGGCGGGGGCGGCGGCTGACGCGGTCACCACCATCCTGGGTTCTCAACCGGTGCAAGGCACGACCACCTTCGTGGCAAACCTCGGCATTCGCCACCGGTTCTGATCGAAAAGGGAAAAGGGCCGGAGGCGATGTCGATCGCCTCCGGCCCTTGTTCATCCGGCCGGCTCAACTTCGCGCAAAGAGAAGCCCGGTGATCGGTTCCGACCACCGGGCGAAGTCATCCGCGCCCGCCGCAAAGCAGGCAACCTCAAGGCTCAGATCAAGGGCACCGTCTTGTGGAAGCCGGTCACCGACTGGAAGGCGGCACCGGCCCGGAACAGCGTGGCCTCGTCAAAAGGACGACCGATGATCTGCATGCCGACCGGCAATCCATCCGGATCGAACCCGCAGGGCACGGCCAGCGAGGGCAGGCCTGTCAGGCTCGGCACGCCGGTGAACTGCATGATCGCGGAGAGCATGTCTTCCTCTTCGCCGTTCTCGATCACCACCTTCATCTCGCCCACCCGCGTCGCGGTGAAGGGCAGCGTGGGGCAGACGAAGACGTCGACCTGACGGAACGCCTCCATGAACTCCTGGCGAAGCAACGCGCGGTAGCGCTGCGCCTGCAGGTACTGCGTGGCCAACAGCATCTCGCCCACTTCCAGCAGCGTGCGCACATCCTCGCCATAGTCTTGCGGGCGCTCGCGCAGCCAGCGCTGGTGGTACGTGCTCGGCTCGCAGGACTCGATGGTGAGCTGCGCCGAGATGTTCCCGTGGATGTTCTGGATGTCCACTTCCCGAATGTGCGCGCCCAGCGTCTCGAAGGTCGACAGCGCCGAGCGCACCGCGTCGTGGACTGGCGGCTGCAGGTGATGGAAGAAGTAGCCAGGCACCACGCCGATGCGCAAGCCCTCGATGCCGTCGCCCAGGCCGGCGAGGTAGTCCTGCACCGGCACCTTGGCCGTCGCGGGGTCGTTGACGTCGTGCCCCGCCACCACCGAGAACATCAGCGCGCAGTCCTCGACGGTGCGCGTCATCGGCCCGGCGGTGTCCATGCTCCAGGCGAGCGGGATGATCCCGCTGTTGCTCACCCGTCCATACGTGGGGCGGATGCCGACCACCCCGTTGATCGCCGACGGCAGCCGGATCGACCCGCCCGTGTCGGTGCCCATGGCCCCCCAGCACATCCGCGCCGCGACCGCCGCGCCCGAGCCGCCACTGGAGCCCGCCGGGAAGCGCTCCGGATTCCAGGGGTTGCGGACAGCGCCGTAGTGCGGATTGTCGGAGGTGCCGCCCCAGGCAAACTCGTGCATGTTGAGCTTGCCCAGCATGATTGCGCCGGCCGAACGCAAACGCGCAGCCACCGTGGCATCGGCGTCGGGCAGCCAGTCGGCCAGCACCTTGCTGCCCGCCGTCGTGCGCAGGCCCTTGAGGGCGATGTTGTCCTTCAATGCGAGGGGCACGCCGTGCAGCGGCCCGAGGTCGTGGCCCGCGGCCATCATGATCTCGGCCGCCTTGGCCACTTCCCGGGCCTGCTCGTAGACCGAGATGAACGCGTGCAGCGTCGGGTCCACCGCCTCGATCCGGCTCAATGCCGCATCGACCAGCTCGACCGGCGAGATCTCGCGCTTGGCGACCAGGCGCGCCACCTCGGACAGGCTCAGCTGCAGCAGCGGGTCGACGCTCAGTTTCTCCATCTTCATGATCAGACCTCCGCTTCCGGTGCGCCGGGATGAACGAACACGGTGACAGGCAGCAGCGACTGATGGCTGGCCGCACTCATCTTGCGGCTCAGCGCATTCGCGTCAGGCACCCAGGCATTGAGAATCGCGGCCACGGCCGCTTCACGGCTTTTCGCCAGCGGCAGCGCGGCGTGGGCAGCAAGGTCGCGAACCTGGTCGACGGTGATTTCAGGATCGGGCAAGGAGAACGATGGCTGAGTCATGGTGGTGTCAACGGGTGGGTGGATCCGAACAAGCGGTTCAAGCCGGCTTGGCCTTGAACTGCTGGAGAAGGCGGGGCAGCGCACGCATGCCGACCGCCACGACGATGGCCGCCGCCTGCACCAGCAATTGCACGGCAGGGCTCGCGCCCATCGAGAGCACCAGTTGCTGGAGCTGTGCCATGAACAGGGCCGCAACGGCAGTGGCCAGGATGCTTCCCTTCCCGCCGGAGAACAGGGTGCCGCCGACGATCACGGCCACGATGCCTGGCAGCAGGTAGTCCGCGCCGGCGATCTGCGACGCCGATCCTGCAAAGCCGGCCAGCATCATGCCGGCGAAGCTGAAGCAGACGCTGGCCGCCGCATAGGCGCCGACCTGGTAGTGCAGCACGCGCAGCCCGGATGCCGTGCGACTTCGATTTGCAGCGCGGCGGTGCGATGGGCGCTCAAGCGTTGCGCCAGCCGGTCGGACATGGCGGCGGTCTTGGGCTGCCTGTCATCGTCTCCGTCCTCGCCTTCGTCGTCGTTCGCGGCTTCGCCTTCGCTGCCGAAACCTTGGCGCAGCCTTTCCAGCGTGCGCAGCGCCTTGGCCTCGGCCTCGCGCATCAAGCCGCGATGAATGACGGCCTCGCCGTTGCGGTCGATGGTGACGATGGCACCGGCTGCGGTCTTCACGTTCGCGCTGTAGTCCTGCAAGCCATCTTCCAGCGCCTGCAACTGCTCGCCCAGGGTTTCGCCTTCCTCCTGCAAGGCGTCGGCCTTGTCCTCGTCGTCGGCGTCCAGTGCGGCATCCACGGCTTCAGCCAGCTCGTGCATTTTGGTT
>CAZBOF010000146.1:0-9611 GCA_964493285.1 uncultured Rhizobacter sp.
CAAAGAAAGAAGGTCGGCCGCCGGGCCGAAATCCCGGCGCGGCCTCACGCAGTGAACAAAACCACCGGCAAAGCGAATCCAAACCAAAGCCCGCCCTCACGCAGCGAACAAGACCACCGACAAAGCGAACCAAAACCCACCCAACCCTCACCCCCAGCCCCCCGAGTCATCCCCTCAAGAACACAAAGCAAAAAGAACAAGCCACTTTTCCCCCTTCATTTCCCCCAAACAGCCCCCCCGCCCCTCCAGAACAATGGCGCCCAGCAGGTCATGAAGACGATCTGTGGTCCCACGGTCGGAGGTGAACCCTAAACCCGCGCGGACTTCAAGTCGGCAGTTGCAGTGGAATGAAAGACCACGCGTCTGCGGAGCCAAACGCCGGCATGAGCCGGAGGTCGATCTTTCTTGAAGGAGTGCAACATGCCCCAGACCATCAACACGAACCTGAATTCACTCAACGCCCAACGCAATCTCAATGCCTCGCAAGGCGCCTTGTCGGTCGCCATGCAACGCCTGTCCTCCGGCCTGCGCGTCAACAGCGCGAAGGATGATGCGGCCGGCCTCGCGATCGCCGAACGCATGAACGCGCAAGTGCGCGGCATGAACGTCGCGGCACGCAACGCCAATGACGGCATCTCGCTGTCGCAAACGGCGGAAGGCGCGCTCGGCAAGATCGGCGATGCGTTGCAACGCATGCGTGAACTCGCCGTGCAATCGGCCAACGGCACCAACAACGAGCAGGACCGGGACAACCTCCAGGCCGAGTTCCAGCAGCTGAACGACGAAGTGGCCCGCATCGTCTCCGGCACCAAATTCAATGGCACCGTTCTGTTCGACGGCACCGCCGGCGTGTTCACCTTCCAGGTGGGCGCCGGCACCGACCCGACCGACACGCTCACCATCACCTCGACCGATCTCACGGCCACCGTGGCCGCGATGGCAGGGCTGAATATCTCGGGCACCGACAACACGGGTGCCGTCGACGCGATCACGGCGCTGGACATCGGCATCGTCGACGTCACCACCGCCCGCGCCACCTTCGGTGCCGCGCAGAACCGCTTCGATTCGGTCATCGGCAGTCTCACGGTGTTCGCCGAGAACCTGGCGGCCGCCCGCGGCCGGATCATGGATGCCGATTTCGCGGCGGAAACTGCGGCGCTGTCGCGTGCCCAGATCCTCCAGCAGGCCGGCAATGCCATGGTCGCCCAGGCGAATCAATTGCCGCAGCAGGTGTTGACCTTGCTGCAGCGCTAGAAACCTGATCGCCGGGACTCAAGTTCCGGCACCCGCCGCCGAAAACGGGATATCCGGGCTTGCTTGGATGTTCCGTTTTCGTATTTGTGGGCCGCCGAACGCGTCAAAGTTCTCAGTTTGGCGGCCAGCAGTTGTAGGAGGTACGCGTCATGGCAACCATCAGTTCTGCAGGTATTGGCAGCAGCTTGCCGGTCGAGGACATCATCACCAAGCTGATGTCCATCGAACAGCGCCCGGTGGCGCAGCTGAAGGCACAGGCGAACGTGATCGAGACCAAGATCTCCGCGTTCGGCTCCCTGCAGTCGACGGTGTCCGCTTTTCGCGATGCGGCGCTCAAGCTCACCCAGGCCAGCACCTGGGGTGTGACAACGGCCACGTCGTCCGATGCCGAGTCGGTGCGCGTCAGCACCGCCAGCGGCGCCATCGTGGGCAACTATGCAATGACGGTGCAGAACCTGGCCTCGTCCCAGGCGGCGGTTTCGCGCACCTACGAATCCAGCGCCTCGCTGGTCGGGGAGGGCACGCTGCGGGTGGAAATCGGCAGCTTCGGGCAGGCCGGCTTTGCGCCGCAGCCGAACCTGGCGGCCATGAACATCAGCATCAGTGCCACCGACTCGCTGGCCACGGTGCGCGACAAGATCAACGCGGCTGGCGCCGGCGTCTCCGCGGTGATCGTGAACGACGCCACCGGTGCGCGGCTGATCATCAGCTCCACCAGCACCGGTTCGGCGAACGCATTCCGCATCACCTCCGAAGGCGATGCCGGGCTGGCCGACCTGTCTTACGACGAGGGGCAAGCCGGTGGCTTGACCCGAACCCTGCAAGCCGACGACGCGCGCCTGAACGTCAATGGCGTGGACATCGTGTCGTCCAGCAACACGATGGCCGACACCATCCAGGGCATGACCATCAACCTGCTCAGGCCCACCACCGCCCCGGTGCAGCTCGGCGTCTCGCAGGACACCGATGCGCTCAAGGCCTCGGTGCAGGGGTTCGTGGACGCCTACAACGCGCTGGCGAAGATGCTGGCCACGCAGACCAAATACGACGCCACCACCAAGACAGCGGGCAACCTGCAGGGTGACAGCACGGCGGTGGCGTTGCAGCGCCAGATGCGCACCGCGCTGACGAACCCCTCCGCAGCCTCCGGCATGTTCACCAGCATCCGCGACATCGGCCTGGAGACCCAGGCCGATGGCACCATCAAGGTGAACGATGCCAAGTTGACCGCGGCGTTGGCCAACCAGACCGAAGTGCGCCGCCTGTTCGCGAACTTCAACACCGAGGACGATGCGGCCAACGGCGTGGCGCAGCGCCTGCGCATGCTGGGCGATGCGGTGCTGAGCACCGATGGGGCGCTCAGCAACCGCTCCACCGGGTTGACCGAAAGCCTCACGATGAACCGCAAGCGGCAGGAAGAACTCACCAACCGGCTGGCACTGACCGAAGCGCGCCTGCGTGCGCAATACACCGCCCTGGACAAGAGCATGAGCGGTCTCACCGCCTTGAATGCCTACATCAGCCAGCAAGTGACGGCGTGGAACAAGAGCACCGGGTGACCCCTGCACCGCATGCGTTCGTGAACATGCCAAACAGGGTCTTGTTCTGAACGCAACAGGCTCAAGGGCGGCGCCGGCGAACCGATAACTAAGCATCTGTTCAACGCCAACACCCAACGCCATGTTTGCTTCCGCCGCGTTCTCTGCACCGACCAAGCGCCAGCTCGGCGCTTACCAGCAGGTCCAGGTCACGACCAGCGTGGACGGGGCTTCCCCGCATCGCCTGGTCGAGATGCTGTTCGAAGGTCTCCTGGATGCGTTGGCACATGCGCGCGGCGCTTTGCGCAGCGGCAACCTGGCCGCGAAGTGCGATGCCATCGGCCGTGCCGTGCGCATCGTCGAAGAGGGGTTGAAGGCGGGCCTGAACGTCGAAGAGGGCGGCCGTCTGGCGGAAGACCTCCGCGCCCTGTACGCCTACGTCACGGTTCGCCTCACCTACGCGAACCTCCACAACGACGAAGCCGCGATCGGCGAATGTGTCCGCCTGATCGAACCGATCTCCCGCGCGTGGCAGGAGATGGGCCACAAGGCGGCCGCATGAGCCGGCCGGCCCGCGTGATTCCCGCCCATTCGGCCAGCGCCTTTGGAGAAGCCATGAAAGTTGCCCTGCTCAGCTACTACGAGGCGATCGAACAAGCCAGTTCCGACATGCTGCTCGCCGCCCGCTCGGGCGACTGGGACCAGGTGGTCAAGCTCGAAGGCGCCTGCGCGGTGCTGATCTCGCAGCTGAAGCATGCGGCCAACGGCTCGGGCATGGGCACCGAAGAGGCCCAGCTCAAGTCGCGCATCATGCAACGCATCCTCATCAACGACGCCGAGATCCGTCAACTGGCCGAGCCCTGGCTGGACGACCTCGACGGCATCCTGGCCGGACGCACGAAATCCGTCCATTGAACCCATCCACACGCGGGCGGAGGCGTTAACGTGGATTCCACCCTGGACACTTCACCGGTGCCGCTGGATGCCGGCTCCGACGTGCCGGGCCGCCTCAGCGAGTTCAGCGTCACCACACCGGTCGAGGTGAACAGCATCTTGCGCCAACTGCAAGACGGCAGCGTCTTGATCAACCTGAACGGCAGCGACGGCGCGAGCTACACCACCACGCTGTGGACGATCGACACCGCACGCGGCGTGCTGAGCTTCAGCGCCGATGCCGATAGCAATGCGGTGCAATCGCTGGTGGAGGCCGAAGACGCGGTCGCCGTGAGTTATCTCGACAGCATCAAGGTCCAGTTCGACGTGGGCGGGCTGGTGCTGGTGCGTGGTGGCCGATCCAGTGCAATGAACTGCGCCCTGCCGCGCGTGATCTACCGCTTCCAGCGGCGCAGCGGCTACCGCGTGCGTCCGTTGCTGCGCAGCACGCCCACTGCCCGGGTGCGCCATCCCATGATCCCCGACATGACACTGGCGCTGCGCGTGATCGACATCAGCATCGGCGGGTGCGCCTTGTTCCTGCCCGACGACGTGCCGCCGCTGCAGCCCGGGGTGGTGCTCAATGGCGTGCGCATCGAGCTTGACGTCGATACCTGTCTGCAAGTCTCGCTGCGGCTGCAGCACGTCACCTCGCTGAACCAGGATGCCCGCGGCGTGCGCCTGGGTTGCGAAGTGGTGGACCCGACGCCTGACACGCTGCGCGCGATGCAGCGCTACATCGACCAGACGCAAAAGCGCCAGCGTGCCCTGGCTCGCTGAGCCTCACCGCGCGGCGGATGCCGGCGGCGCCTGTTGCGCCACGCGTGAAAGCTCCGCCCAGGTGGCTTGGCATTGCCCCTTCAATTGCGTGTCCGCTGGCGAACCCGGCTCCACCTTCGCGGGCACCCGTTTCAGCGCTGCTTGCCTGGCCGCCCGGTAAGTCGCCTGCTGGCGCAGGGCGGCCAGTTCGGCCCGGCGCGGTGCATCGGCGGCGAGCCGCCACAGTGCAAGATAGGCCGCATCCCCATGCCCGCGCATGTGGGCGTACAAGATTTCGCATCGGGCGTAGCCGGCATCGAAGTTGGCCAGGGTCTTCGGGTCCGAAGGCGAAGCGGCTTGCGCGCAGGCGCACATCAGCAGCAACGCGCAGGCAGCAGGGGCGGGGAGTTTCATGTGGGTGTCCGGTCGGCAACGGGCTGGCCGAGCATTTTGCGCAGGAACCGCGCCAGGCTTGCAACCGGATGTGCGCCGCGTGGCGGTCACACCTGCATGTTCATGATCTCGGAGTAGGCCTGGACCAGCTTGTTGCGCACCTGCATGGTGGCCTGGAAGCCGATCTGTGACTTCTGCATCGCGACCATGGTTTCTTCGAGGCTCACCGTGGGGTTGCCCATCTGCACCTGCATCTGCAGATCGGCGGCGGCCTTCTGGCTCTCGCTGACCGCGCTCAGCGCCTTGGACAACTGGCTCTGGAAGCCGCCGCCCTCGACCGCGGAGCCGCCGCGCTGGAGCGGCAGGCCATTGGTGTCGAGACCCGCGCGCGCGGCGGCCTGGGCGAAGTTGAAGGGTTTGAGCGTCACATCCATGGCTGGCTCCATGCCGCCAAGCGTGGCAGCGGGATGTTCAGGACTCTAGGGCCATTCCATGCCACGCATCGGCTGGAACTGGGTGCCGTTTCAGACCTTGTTCCGGGCATCCGGGGATCTTCAGTTTCCGAATAATCGGTTTCAGCCGGGCGATGTGCGCCTGTGCGAGACAGACCCTCAAAAGATGCCATGGACAACGCGGTCGCTCTAGCCAACCCCAACACCCTGCCAGCCGGTGCAGCCCAGAGCGGCCTCGTCGCCAGGCTGTCGGCATTGCCGGTCAAGAACCGCGTCGGACTGGGCGCGGGCCTCGCGGCATTGGTTGCCGTGGTCGCCGCGATCGCGATGTGGAGCAGCCAGGGCGACTACCGCGTGCTCTATGCCAACCTCTCCGACAAGGACGGCGGCGCCATCATTGCCCAGCTCTCGCAGATGAACGTGCGCTACCGGCACTCCGATGGCGGTGCCGCGATCCTCGTGCCGGCGGCACAAGTTCACGACCTGCGCCTCAAGCTCGCTTCGGCCGGGTTGCCCAAGGGTTCGGTGGTGGGTTACGAACTGATGGACGGCGCCCGCTTCGGCCAGACCCAGTTCCAGGAACGCCTCACGTTCCAGCGCGGCCTCGAAGGCGAACTCACCCGATCGATCACTTCGATGCCGTCCGTGCAAAACGCACGCGTGCACCTTGCGCTTCCCAATCAGAATGGGTTCTTCCGTGAACAGCAGAAACCGAGCGCTTCCGTGATGCTCTCGCTCTACCCCGGACGCACGCTTGACAGGGCCCAGGTCGCGGGCATCGTGCACCTGGTGTCGAGCAGCGTGCCCGAGATGAACCCCAAGGCGGTGAGCGTGCTCGACCAGACCGGCGCGCTGCTGTCGGGCGGCGGCGAAGGCAACCCGGGCTCGGGGCTGGATGCGCAGCAGCTGCAGTACGTGAGTCAGATCGAAGCCAGCTACAGCAAGCGCATCCTCGACATCCTGGAGCCGGTGCTGGGGCGCGACAACTTGCGTGCGCAGGTCACTGCCGAGGTCGATTTCTCGCGCGTCGAATCCACGTCTGAAGAGTTCAAGCCGAACCAGGGACCGGCCGCGCAGGTGGCCATCCGCAGCATGCAAAACAGCGAGCAATCGGGCTCGCAGGGCAGCGGCGCCACCGGCATTCCCGGTGCCGCGTCGAACCAGCCACCGGTTCCCGCCACGGCGCCCGTGAACGGCGCTGCGCCGCCTCTGCAAACCGCACAGGGCGGCGGCGGCAACACCAACAGCCGCCGCGACGCGGTGACCAACTACGAAGTCGACAAGGTGGTGAAGGTGACGCGCAACGCCACCGGCACCGTGAAGCGCCTGAGCGCGGCCGTGGTCGTGAATCACCGCAGCGTCACCGACGCACGCGGCAAGACCAGCAGCGTGCCGCTCACGAACGACGAACTGGACAAGCTCAATTCGCTGGTGCGCGAAAGCATCGGGTTCAAGGACGACCGCGGCGATTCGGTGAAGGTCATCAACGCGCCGTTCAAAGTGGAGGAGGTACCGGCCGACACCACGCCACTGTGGCAAAAACCCGAGGCCCTCGACCTCGCGCGCGGCGCTGGCGTGCCGATCGCCCTGGTGCTGGTGGCGCTGATTCTGGTGTTCGGGCTGATCCGCCCCGCGTTCAAGGCGATGAAGCCGGCGGCCAATCCGCGTGGCGGCAAGCTCGACGCGGTGGTGTCCGACGTGGAGAGCTTGCCCGCGCCGGGGGCCGGCACGCCGATGCGCATCGAGACCTCCGCGGTGAGCCCGCACCTGGACGGCGCCCGCGCCTTTGCCAAGGAAAACCCCACCGCCGTGGCCAACATCGTGCGCGGCTGGGTCAACGGCGACGCCCAACCGGCCTGATCGAGACCACATCGCATGGATGCCCAAGGACTGGAAGACGCTGCGATCTTGCTGATGTCCCTCGGAGAGGAAGAAGCCTCCGAGGTCTTCAAGCACCTTTCCCCGAAAGAGGTTCAGGGGCTGGGCGAGACGATCGCGAAGATGAAAAGCGTGCCGCGCGAGAAGGTGGACGGCGTGCTGCAGAAGTTCGCCTCGGTCGCGGGCGAGCAGAGCGTGCTCGTGAACGACACCGACGAGTACGTGAAGTCGGTCCTGCGCAAGGCGCTGGGCGACGACAAGGCCAACCTGCTGATCGACCGCATCCTGCAGGGCGGCGACGTGAGCGGCATCGAGAGCCTGAAGTGGATGGACGTCACCTCCGTGGCCGAGCTGCTGCGCAACGAGCACCCGCAGATCGTGGCGGCCATTCTGGTGCACCTCGACTTCGACCAGGCCTCGGCCATCCTGAAATGCCTCCCCGAGCGCCAGCGCAACGAGGTCGTGGTGCGCGTGGCCACGCTCGACGGCATCCAGCCGTCGGCGCTGAAAGACCTGAACGAAGTCATGAGCCGAGTGCTCGCCGGCGGCGACAAGATGCGCAAGTCCACGCTCGGCGGCGTGAAGACCGCGGCCGAGATGATCAACCTGATGGGCGCGAGCGTCGAGACCGCGGTGCTCGACTACATCCGCGAGGCCGACAACGACCTCGCGCAGAAGATCATGGACAACATGTTCACCTTCGATGACCTCGAGAAGGTGGACGACAAAGGCATCCAGCTGCTCCTGCGCGAAGTGCAGTCCGAGTCGCTCATCATCGCGCTCAAGGGCGCCACGCCCGAGATGCGCGAGAAGGTGTTCAAGAACATGTCCAGCCGTGCGGCAGAGACGCTGCGCGAAGACCTGGAGTCGCGCGGACCGGTGCGTGTCAGCGAGGTCGAGGCCGAACAGAAGGAAGTCCTGAAGATCGTTCGCCGTCTGGCCGACGAAGGCCAGATCATGCTCGGAGGCGGCGGTGCTGATGAGTTCCTCTAAGCCGCCGACCCCGGCACCGCCCCCGCGCGGCGCCGCCAAGGCGCCGCCTGCCTACAGCCGTTTCATTCCGCGTGAAGAGCTGAACTCCTTCGCCGCCTGGACGCCCGGCGCGCTGTCGGGCGGCGACGAGGCGCCGGCCTCGCCGGTGCAGCGCAGCGCGCCCCCCGCGCCTCCCGCGGCGCCCAAGATGTCGCCGGCCGAAGAGCTGGCCGAGCAGGTGCGCGCCGCGCGCAGCGCCGGGTACCAAGACGGCTACCGCGATGGCCTCGTCGCGCTCGATGGCTTCAAGCAAGGCTATGCCTCGCAGATCACCGCCCAGCTGGGCGCCATCGCGCAGGCCTACAGCCAGCAGCTCGAAACGCTGCACCAGGACATGGCACGCGCCCTGGCCGTCGCGGCCACCCGGCTGGCCCGCCAGATGGTGCGCAGCGAAATGGCGCAGCGTCCGGAACTGGTGGCCGCCGTGGCACAAGAGGCGGTGGACACCTTGCTGCTGAGTGCGCAGCACATCACGCTGCGGGTGCATCCGGATGATCATCCGCTGGTGGCACAGGGCGCGGCCGAGGTGCTGGCCGCACGCGGCGCGCGTTTGCTGTCCGATGCCTGTGTCACTCGTGGCGGCTGCATGGTGGAGTCCGACATCGGCGTGGTCGATGCCAGCGTGGAAAGCCGCTGGCGCCGTGTCGCGGCTTCGCTCGGCTGTGACGACACTTGGCAGGCGGCCGACGCCCTCGCGGAAGGCGGTGCGCCATGATCGTCTCGCAACCCGAAGAACACGCCATCGCCATGACCGACCGGTGGCAGCGCTACCTGGCCGACTTGCAGGCGTTCGCCGCCGACCCGGTTCCGCTGGAAATGCAAGGCACGCTGGTCCGCGTGGCCGGTCTGGTGCTGGAGGCCGCGGGCGTTCGCCTGCCGGTGGGTTCGGTGTGCCAGATCCACATGGACGACCACCGCGCCGAAAGCCAGCCGCCGGTGTTGGCTGAGGTCGTGGGTTTCTCGGGCGACCGGGCCTATCTCATGCCCACGAGCGACGTGCAGGGCCTGTCGAGCGGTGCCCGCGTGGTGCCGCGCCCGTCGCCCATCGTGCCGCTGCGCCTGGGCGCAGCCAACCATCCGTGGCGCCGCGGTGAGGACCGCACGCAGCACCTGCCCATGGGCGACGGCCTGCTCGGGCGCGTGGTCGATTCGCACGGCGCGCCGATGGACCGCAAGGGCCCGCTCGACCACGTGCACAAAGAGCCGCTGGTTCGCCGCCCCATCAACGCGATGGACCGCGACCCGATCCGCCAGCCGCTGGACACCGGCGTGCGCGCCATCAACGCCATGCTCACTGTCGGACGCGGCCAGCGCATCGGGCTGTTCGCCGGCACCGGCGTGGGCAAGTCGGTGCTGCTGGGCATGATGGCCC
>CAZBOF010000147.1:0-2912 GCA_964493285.1 uncultured Rhizobacter sp.
CAGGCGCTCGAACTCGCGTTCCATCGTCTCCTTGCGCACCAGATGCACGATCAGCTTCAGCCGCATCTTGCGCCGCACCGCGGTCTCGCCGAAGATGGCCTTGATGTCGAGCAGGCCGATGCCGCGCACCTCGAGCAGGTTCATCAGCAATTCGGGGCAGCGGCCCTCGATGGCCGTCTGCGAGATGCGGTAGAGGTCGACCGCGTCGTCGGCCACCAGCCCGTGCCCGCGCGAAATCAGCTCCAGGCCCAGTTCGCTCTTGCCGAGCCCCGATTCACCGGTCAGCAGCACGCCCAGCCCCAGAATGTCCATGAACACGCCATGGCGCGTGGTGCGCTCGGCGAACAACTGGCCGAGGTAGCTTCGCACCACGTCGATCACGTGGCCGGCGGAGCCGTCGGTCACGAACAGCGGGATGTCTGCGCGGTCGCACAGGGCCACCAGCTTGTCCGGCGGAACCTGGCTGTCGGCCACGATCACCACAGGCGGCTCCAGCGTCACGATGCGCTGGATCCGGCGCTCCTGGTCCTCGGGCGTGGTGTCTTGCAGATAGGCCACCTCTCGCCGGCCCACGATCTGCACGCGGTACGGGTGGATGTAGTTGAGGTATCCCACCAAGTCGGCGGCGGACTGCGCGTTGCGCACGGCGGCGTCGTCGAAGCGGCGTTCGGGGTGGGCGTGCCCGGCGACCCATTCCCACCGCAGGGCCGGCCGGTGTTCTTCGAACAGCGCTTCCGCGCTGATGATGGAGGGCTTCACGCGCTGTGGTTGGAGTCCGGCGCGTTCAGGCGACGGACTTCAACGGTTCCCAGTTGGCAATCAGCTCGTGCACCTTCGCCGCGCTGTCTTCGGTCTTGAGGCGTTCGCGCAGTTCGCGGTCGCTCAGCATTTCGGCGATTTCGGACAGGATTTCCAGATGGCGCTGCGTGGCGGCTTCCGGCACCAGCAGGAAGATGAGCAGGCTCACCGGCCGGTCGTCCGGCGCGTCGAAGGGAATCGGCTGCAGCACCCTCAACACCGCGGCGAGCGGGTTCTTCAGTCCCTTGATGCGCCCGTGCGGGATCGCGACCGCGTGCCCCAGGCCCGTGGAGCCGAGGCGTTCGCGGGCGAAGAGGTTGTCCGTGACCGTGGCGCGCGCAATGGCGTGCTGGTTCTCGAACAACAGCCCGGCCTGCTCGAATACCCGCTTCTTGCTGGTGGCATCGACATCGATGAGCACATTGCTCGTTGGCAGGATGGCGGAAAGTCGGTTCATTGACGGGTCACGCGCAGGCCTTGGGGGGATACGGCTCGGTGCCAAAGGGGTGACGGGAAGATCGATTATAAAAACGCCCCCCTTGGCAGGGCCAGGTTCGGAGCATCGTGCGCGAGGAATTGTGCACGTGCTGCTGCCTGGCAGCAACGAAAGGCGCCGATCGGGGTGAGTCCGCGGGGGGGGAATGGACGCGAAATGGGCACGAAAAAGCGGCCCGAAGGCCGCCGTGGGAGAGCGTTTCGGAAAACAGGGCCGGTCAGGTGATGGCGTCCATCCGCTTGGCCGACTGGTGGTGATGGTCTTGCAACCGGTCCTTGTGGCGGCACACTTGGCGGTCCAGCTTGTCCATGAGCTGGTCTATCGCGGCGTACAGGTCTTCGTGCGCGTGCTCCACGAAGATGTCCTTGCCTTTGACGTGCAGGGTCACTTCGGCTTTTTGGCGGCGGCCCTTCTCACGGAGCTTTTCGACGGAAAGCAGCACATTGATGTCGACGACTTGGTCGAAGTGGCGTGTCACGCGATCTAGCTTTGTAAGCACATACTCAAGCAAAGACGGCGTCACTTCGAGATGATGGCCGCTGATCGTCAAGTTCATGAGGACTCCTTTCGCATCGGTGGGGGGCAGGACGTGGCCGGGGCGTGAAGAGGGTTGGAAAGCGCCCGGCAGGCCGTCCAGACCAGTGTGCGCCCTTCCCGCAGGGGTGACAAGCGCGCCCGCCGCGCGGGCCGGCCCGTTCGCTTGCAAGCCGTTGATATCGCTGCGATTAAGCGGCGGGGCGAGCGCATTCGACGGCCTGCATTGGCCTCGCGCCGTGGTCGCCTTGGCTTGATGCAATGGCTCAAGGAAGGGATAATCCCAGCTTCCTTTCATGGAGTGCGATTCACGCATATGGACAGCAGTCACCCTCGGTGACCGTCCGCTCTGACAGTTCTCGCGGGCCTTGAAGCGCCGCGCTCGGCCTGCGGGGTGAGACGGTTTCCGCAACCCTTCTCTCCCCTTTCCTGCCAACGCTGAACCCGCGCCACGAGGCGCGTGCAGCGCGCCGCTCTTGTCGGAGCCCTTGAATGTTGAATGTGTTCTCGCTGGTCAATGGCCGGCTGTTCCAGGAAGAGATCGTCGATCCTGCTTCGCTCAAGGACGTCAGTCCGGTGTGGGTCGATCTGGAAGAGCCCACGCGCGATGAAAAGCACTGGATCGCCGAGCGTTTCGGCGTGACGATTCCTGAAGACATCGTCGACGACGATCTGGAGGAGTCGGCCCGCTTCTACGAAGAAGACAACGGCGAACTGCACATCCGCTCCGACTTCCTCATCGATGACGACCAGGCGCCGCGCAACGTGCGCGTGGCGTTCATCCTGCACAACCACGTCTTGTTCTCGATCCACGGCGAAGACCTGCCGGTATTTCGACTGTTGCGCCTGCGCGCGCGGCGCACACCTGCCTTGATCGAGAACGCGAAAGATGTGCTGCTCAAGCTCTATGACGCCGACGCCGAGTACAGCGCCGATGCGCTGGAAAGCATCTACGACAGCCTGGAGAAGGTGAGCGCGCGCGTGCTCAAGCAGGAGGTCGACGACCAGGCCGCCGGTCAGGCGCTGGCGGCCATCGCCCGCGAGGAAGATTTGAACGGCCGCATCCGCCGCAACGTGATGGACA
>CAZBOF010000147.1:2922-9591 GCA_964493285.1 uncultured Rhizobacter sp.
CATCAACATCAATCAGAACAAGATCATCAAGATCTTCTCGGTGGCCAGCGTGGCCCTGCTGCCTCCGACCCTGATCGCCAGCATCTACGGCATGAACTTCCGGGCCATGCCGGAGCTGGAGTGGCGGTTCGGGTATCCGTTGGCGATCGCGCTCATGCTCGTCAGCATCGTGTCGCCGTTCTGGTATTTCCGTCGAAAGGGTTGGCTCAAGTAGTTCTCGTTGATCAAAGGAGATTCACCATGTGGTCATTGCGTGTCTGGATCGTTGCCTCTTTGTCATGGATGTTCTTCTCAGTGGTCCGCGCCGAGTGCCTGACCGACGCGCAGGTTCAGGCCCTGGCCGGTGCGTATGCGGCCAAGACCCCCGCCGCCAACCTGGTCGGCCTGAATGAGGCCGATGGCGCCTGCACCCGGGCCAAGTTCAACGCGCTGCTCGCGCAGCGCCACGGACAGGTCATCGGCTACAAGGCCGGCCTGACCAATCCGGCCGTCCAGAAGCGCTTCAACTACGACAAGCCGACCTGGGGCGTGCTGTACCAGGGCATGCTGCTGCCGCACGGCGCGGCGGTCGACGCGGCTTTCGGTGCAAGGCCCCTGTTCGAGGCCGACATGCTGGTGCGGGTGAAATCGGAGGCGATCAATCGCGCCAAGACGCCTGCCGACGTCCTGGATGCGATCGACCAGGTCATCCCGTTCATCGAGTTGCCGGACCTCATGGTGCAAGCCCCACCACAACTCAACGGCCCCGCCATCAATGCCATCAACGTGGGCGCGCGGCTGGGCGTGGTGGGGCAGCCGATCGCGGTGCCGCCGTACCGCGGTGAGCGCCATGCATTGCTCAATGCGCTGCGTGACATGACGGTCATCCTGAGCGATGCCGCGGGTGCCGAGCTGGCACGGGGCCAAGGCAGCGACATCCTCGGCCACCCGTTGAATGCCGTGGTGTGGCTGGCCGAGGCGCTTCGCCAGGAGGGCCTGGCGATGAAGCCCGGCGATCTGATCAGCCTCGGTTCGTTCTCGCCGCTCCTGCCACCGAAGGCGGGCTCAGGAGCGCGTGTGGTCTATCACGGGCTGCCCGGCGCGATGCCGGTGTCGGTGAGCTTTCGCTGAGGCGCCGCGCACCTCGCAGAATAAAAACTGCCGCACAGCGCCCCAGGGGGAACAAGGGAGGGAGGAGGGAGGAGTACAACCCCACCGGGATTCCAGCCAGTGAGACTGGCCGGCTGTGCAGCATCCAAATCGGCAGGCGCGTTGGCGCCAATGTGGATTTGGAGCGGGCACCGAATATGAAGTTCCGTCGATGTGCGCGCGGGTTGACGTTTCAGGGTGGGTTCATCGCCAGCAAGCGTTCGATGGTGGCGATGAACTTCGGATCGTCTGGTGCTGTGCGCGAGCCGAAGCTTTGTACCGAGGTGCCGTCTCGCGCAACCGTGTACTTGTGGAAATTCCACTTCGGGCTTTCGCCGCTCAGCTTCTTGAGGTCGGCGAACAAGGGGGATTGCTGCATGCCGGCGGCATCTTTGACGTGCGATTTGACGAACATCGGGAACTTCACGCCATAAGTGTTCTCGCAGAACTCGGCAATCGTCTTGTTGTCGCCGGGTTCCTGCGAGAAGTCGTTCGACGGAAAGCCCAAGACGACCAGTCCACGGTCTCGATAGCGTGTCTGCAATGCTTCCAGTCCTTTGTACTGCGGCGTGAATCCGCAAAAACTGGCGGTGTTCACGATCACCACGACCTTTCCGGTGTACTGACACAGGTTTTGTGGTTTTTCGTCTTGCAAGCGCGGGATCTCGCGGTTCAGCAGGGCGGGGCAGGAGGCGGCATGGGCCGTGCCGACGGCCGTGAGGAGCGCGAATGCCAGGGAGCGGATGAGCACGATCGGGCGCATGGGGATTCCTTCCGGGAGCAGGGGTCCATCGTGCGGCAAACCGGCGAGAGATGCAAAGAGGTTTGGCGCATCGGTGTATCCGGTGGGCCAGCCGTCATGGGCTGTCACAGGGGGCCTGTCTAAAATGCCCGGTCAACCAACGAGGCTCGATCATGCTTTACCCCGAACTCTTCAAGCAACTCGAAGCTGTGCGCTGGAACATGGATACCGACATTCCATGGGATCAGTTTGACGGCAGCCAGCTCACCGAAGAGCAAGCCCAGACAATCAAGATGAACGCCATCACCGAGTGGTCCGCATTGCCGGCCACGGAGATGTTCTTGCGCGACAACCGCGACGACAGCGATTTCTCCGCGTTCATGAGTGTGTGGTTCTTCGAGGAGCAGAAGCACTCGCTGGTGCTCATGGAATATTTGCGCCGTTTCCGCCCCGATCTGGTGCCCACCGAGCAGGAACTGCACGAAGTGCGCTTTGAGTTCGACCCCGCTCCCGCGCTGGAAACGCTCATGCTGCATTTCTGTGGCGAGATCCGTCTCAATCACTGGTACCGCCGCGCGGCCGAATGGCACACCGAGCCCGTCATCAAGGCCATCTATGAAACGTTGGCGCGTGATGAAGCCCGCCATGGCGGCGCCTACCTGCGCTACATGAAACGGGCGATGCAGAAGTTCGGCGACGAGGCTCGCGCCGCATTCGCGAAGGTGGGCGTGCTGATGGCCAGCGCGCGCCGCACCGCGCAGGCGCTGCACCCGACGAACCTGCACGTCAACGAGAAGCTCTTCCCGCGCGACACGGTGCAAAGCCGCCTGCCCAACCCGCAGTGGCTCGAGCAGTGGCTCGACAAGCAGATCCAGTTCGATGCGGTGTGGGAAAACAAGGTGGTCGAACGCATCCTGCACAACATGAGCTTGCTGATGGAGCGCAGTTTCGCCAGCGTTCAGGAGCTGAACCGGTTCCGCAAGGAAGTGTCTGCGGCCGTGGCGGCCTCGGCGAAAGCGCGCGGCGGCGAACCGGGCGCTTTGCCGGCCTGAAGAACGGCCCGCGCGCACACGACAAGCCCGCTCGCGCGGGCTTGTTCACTTCTGCGCCTGTTGCTCGGCTTTGCGGTCGGCGGTGACCTTCTGTGCGGCTGGGCGTGAACCGACGAGCGTGGTGTACGGCTTGAGTTCGATCCCGGCTGCGGCCAGCAGGTCCTCGCCATAGAGGGTGCGTGTGGCCAAGGAGACGAGCGGCAGGCTGGCCCACGCCGCGCAGTCGGCCGCGGTGAAACTGTCTCCGGCGATGTACGGTGAGAACTTCGCCAGCCGCTTGAAGCCTTCAATGTTCTTCTCCAGTTGCTTGCGGATGCGTGCCTGGTTGCCCTCGCTCAGCTCGCCGCCGAAGAATGCCTTGCCGTACAGGTCGCGCGCGGTCAGTTCGAGGTGCATGTCGATGAAAGCGATGAGTTCTCGCACTTTCGCGGCCTGCCAGGGGTCGGCAGGCATGAGCGGCGGCTGCGGATGTGCCGCTTCCAGGTAGTCGAGGATGACCTGGCTTTCGCACAGGGTTCCTTGGGGCGTGCGCAGGAAAGGAATCTTGCCCAGCGGCGATGCGCTCAGAACCGGCTCGTCGCGCCGGCCCGTGTTCACTTTCTCTTCCGAAAAGGGAATGGCTTTTTCGAGCAGAACGAATTTCACTTTGTTGTAGTAATTGGATAGGGGTGAACCGCACAGGGTCAGCATGGGGGATGTCTCCATTTCTAAGGGGGTTTTCAGTCCAGGCCTGTCTTCGCGAAGGCGCGGCCAGCGTAGACGCAGTCTGGTCCCGGCTCTGCCACTCAGGCGACAATCCGCGCCATGGCGACGTTCATTGACAAGTTGTGCATTCGCGCGGACCTGCCGGGCCGTCTGGCGGCGTTGCCACGGCCGGTGGTTTTCACCAACGGCGTGTTCGACATCTTGCACCGGGGCCATGTCACCTACCTGGCCCAGGCGCGAGCGCTGGGTGGCAGCCTGGTGATCGGACTGAACAGCGATGCGTCTGCGCGCGAGCTGGGCAAAGGCCCCGATCGCCCCCTCAACGCAGAAGCCGACCGCGCCTGTGTGTTGGCGGCGCTCGAGAGCGTGAGCCTGGTGACCTTGTTTGACGAGGCGACGCCCGTGGCTTTGCTGGGACAGGTGCGCCCGGATGTCTACGTGAAGGGTGGCGATTACGACATCGATGCGCTGCCCGAAACGGCGCTCGTGCGCAGCTGGGGTGGTACGGCGCAGGCGATCACCTTCGTGGAGGGTTACTCGACCTCGTCGCTGGTGGCGCGCATCCGGGGCTGAGGCGCGGTGCGGCGGTACACGAGCGCCATGCCCAGGGTCACCCCCGCGAGGGCGGTCAGGAGCTGCGGTGTGATGGGCTCGTTCAGCAGCAGTCCGCCGGCCAGCAGGCCGAATACCGGCGTGAGCAACGCGAACGCCGACAGCAGCGTGGCCGGATAGTGCCGGATGAGCCACAGCCACACCAGGTAGCTCGCGAACACCACGATCACGATCTGGAAGGCCAGTGAGCCCAGGGTCAGTGCGGATACCTGGGCTGGCCAGTGCTCGCCCTGCCACAGTGTGATCGCGGCCAGCACCACGCTGGAAACGCTGAGTTGATAGAACAGCATTTTCTCGGGCGAGGCATGGTTCAGCCGCGTGCCGCGCACGGTGAGCGTCGTGGCAGCCCACAGCGTGGCGGCCAGCACGCCGAGGGCGTCTCCGATCCATTGCTGGGGGCCGATGGCGGGCTTCATGAACCCTTCTGCGAACGCGACCACGACGCCCGCGAAGGCCAGCACCAGGCCGAAGGTTTGCGTGCCCGACAGGCGCTCGCCGCGTGCGATGAACGGCATGCCCAGGGCGACGATGAAGGGCGAGAGGTAGATGAACACGGCCATGCGCGAGGCCGTGGTGTATTGCAGCCCCGCGAAGATGCAGGCGAACTCCAGCGCGAAGAGTGTCCCCGCGAGCAGCCCGCCCGGCAGCGAGCCGTCCTGGTTGAACAGCGGGATGCGGCGCCATTTCATCCAGAGCAGGGTGAGAACCAAGCCGCCCACCGAGCGCAGCGTGGCCTGCAGCATCGGTGGTACTTCGACCATGGCCACTTTGGCGGCGACCTGATTCAAGCCCCAGAGAAAGCAGCAGCCCACCAGTAGCACGACGGCCAGCGTGTCCAGATGGGATTTGCGGTCAGGCATGGGGACGGCGGCCCGCGCGCGAGGGCGTTCTCCAGCGCGCCGTCAGCAGCGCGCAGGCGGTACCGGCGATCACGCCGGTGACGTGAGCCAAGGGCGCGAGGCCGATGTCCCAGCCGTCGACGGCCTGTACCGTCTCGGCCCATGGCCGCTCGGTGATGAGCTTGGCCGCGAGGCCTGCCAGCACGGCCAGGGCGATCAGGCGTTCAGTGCGTGTGCCCCAGATGATGAGCTGCACCAGCACGATCGCCACCCCCGCGTGAACGACGCCGGACACACCGGCGTAGCGCGTCAGATCGGGGATGGGCCACAGCGCCAGGTGCGTGAGCGGCCATGCAAGAAACCAGGCCCACGCGGCGCGGGCCGGGACGCGGGCCATCCACCCAAAGGCTGCGGTCAGCGCCAGCCCGAACAGGTTGCCCACGAGGTGCATGTCACTGTAGTGAACGAACGCGGCTGTCCACCATCGCCAGGGCGCGAGCCAAGCGGCGTCGCGTTGCCACTCCAGCAGGGGCGCGATCTGCAAGAAATGAGCGGTGAGCATGGCAACGGACAGCCACGTCGCCATCGCGCACCAGGCGACGCCTGGTTGGCGCAGGTCGGCGGGGTGCATCAGGCGGCGGGGGGGAAGACGAAGTTCCACAGAGCGAGCACGGCGTCGCGCTGTGCGTTGAAGGCTGCCGGGTCGAACTGGGTGGGCTTTTCGTCGAGGCGCGCGCGGTGCTGTGCCCGGCGCAGTTCGCGGTAGGCATCGGCGGCGCCGCGCCCGATGCCGTCGGGCAGCAGCCCGCCTTTTTCGGCGCGCTGCAGGAGGCCGATGTTGCCGAGGTTGTCGAGCAGTTCGGGATGGGTGCGCCCGTGGGCAAGCACCAGGAACTGCATCGCGAACTCGACGTCCATCATGCCGCCGGCGCTGTGCTTGACGTCGAACAGGTCGTCTTTCACCGGCCGCGCATTGCGCACGCGTTCCCGCATGTTCTGGATCTCGGTGCGCAGCGACGCGGTGTCGCGCTCGGCGCAGATCACGGTGCGGCGCACGTCTTCGATGCGGGGCGCCAGAGCGGGGGCGCCGGCGCAGTACCGCGCGCGCGTGATGGCCTGGTGTTCCCAGGTCCAGGCCGTGTTGCTGCCACGGCCCTTCTGGTAGTTCTCGTAGGACTTGAGCGAAGTGACGAGCAGGCCCGAGTTGCCGTTGGGCCGCAAGGCGGTGTCGATGTCGAACAGCTCGCCCGCGGCGGTGCGGGTGGTCAGCCAGTTGATGAGCTTGCGCACGAACGCGCCGTAGACCTCCGCCGCGTGGTCGGGGTCGGCTTCATCGGCGTCGTCGAACACGAACACCACGTCGAGGTCGCCGCCATACCCGAGTTCCTTGCCGCCGAGCTTGCCGTAGGCGATGACGGCAAAGCAAGGAGCTTCGCGATGGTGCTGCTTCAGGTGGCTCCAGGCCCACTGGATGGCGCATTGCAGGGTGGCATCGGCGAGCGCCGAGAGATCGTCGGCCACCTGCTCTACGGTGATGTGCCCTTCGACGTCACGCACCAGCGTGCGGAACACCTCGGCATGGTGGGCGCGG
>CAZBOF010000148.1:0-530 GCA_964493285.1 uncultured Rhizobacter sp.
GGAGAACTCGATCTGCTTGTTGCCACCGACGGCGTCCAGCAGGCCCGCGTGGGTGACGGTGATGCCGGGCACCTGCTGGAGCCGGTCGCGCAGCAGGCCGGACATCTGGTCGGCGTTGCGCGTGCGCTGCTTGCGGTCGACCAGGCGCACGTAGACGTTCGCGTAGATCTTGCCCTGCGCGTTGCCGGTGTTGATGGTGGCCACGGTGTAGCGGACTTCCGGCATCTCGCGCACGATGGCTTCCACCTGCCGCGCCTTGGTTTCGGTCAGCTCCAGCGAAGAGCCGACGGGTGTGTAGAAGGTGAGGCTGGTTTCCGAGAAATCGGACTTGGGCACGAATTCGGTTCCCAAGAGCGGCACCATGAAGACGCTGGTGACGAAGATGGCAATGGAGCCCAGCACCGTGGCGAGCTTGTGGGCCAGCGACCAGCGCAGGATGCCCTGGTAGGTGTCGGCCAGCCGGTCGGTGGCGCGGTCGATCCAGCCGGTGACGCGGCCTATGGTCTTGTCGTAGAAGGTCGGGTTGGCCG
>CAZBOF010000148.1:540-9470 GCA_964493285.1 uncultured Rhizobacter sp.
CGCCCATGAAGCCTATGGGCAGGAACACCGCGACGATGGAGAAAGTGTTGGCCAGCACGGCCAGCCCGATCTCCTGCGTGCCGTCCAGCGAGGCCTGGTAGGGCGTCTTGCCCATCTGCACGTGGCGCACGATGTTCTCGCGCACCACGATGGCATCGTCGATCAGCAGGCCCACGCACAGGCTCAGCGCCATCAGCGTCACGGTGTTGATCGTGAAGCCGAACATGTACATGAACAAGAAGGTGCCGATCAATGCGATCGGCAGCGTCAGGCCGGTGATGACGGTGGAGCGCCACGAGTTCAGGAACAGGAAGACGATCAGCACGGTGAGCAATGCACCTTCGATCAGGGTGCGCTGGACGTTCTCCACCGAGACCCGGATGGCGCGCGAGTTGTCGCGGATCACCTCGACACGGATGCCCGGTGGAATGAGGGACGCCGCCTCGGCCAAGGCCTGGTTCAAGCCGTCGACGACGGCGATCGTGTTCTCGCCCTGCGGTTTCTGGACGGACAGCAGGACGGTGCGCTGGCCGTTGTAGAGCGCGATCGTTTCCAGCTCTTGCGGGCCGTCCACCACATCGGCCACCTGGCGCAGCTTCACGGGGTTGGCGTTGCGCCGCGCGACCACGATGTCTTCGAAGTCTTCAGGGCGCTGCAGGCGTGCGTTGATCTGCACGACGCGCTCCTGCTCCAGCGTGCGCACCGCGCCGAGCGGCTGCTCCTGGTTCTCGCTGCGCACGGCCGCCACCACCTGGTCGATGCTGATGCCGGTGGCTTCCAGGGCATCGGGCCTGGCATAGATGTTGACCTGGCGGGCGATGCCGCCGACCGGGGTGACCGATCCCACGCCACGCACGTTCTCCAGGCGCTTTTGCAGCACTTGCGTGGCCCACGTGGTGAGTTCCTGCGGAGAATGCGTGCCGTCTGCAGACTGGACGGCCACATTGAAGATCGGCACGCTTTGCGGGTCGAAGCGCCAGATGCGCGGCTCTTTCACCTCGTCGCGCAGGAACGGGCGGATCAGTGCGACTTTCTCCCGCACGTCGTCCGCGGCCTTGCGGCCATCGACATCGAGGTTGAACTCGACGATGACCACCGAGCTGCCTTCGTACGAGCGCGAGTACAGCGAGTTGATGCCGGCGACGGTGTTGACGGCTTCTTCGACCCGCTTGGTGACGTCGCTTTCCACGATCTCCGGCGAGGCGCCGGGGTAGTCCATCACCACCACGACCGTGGGGAAGTCGATGTTGGGCAACTGGTCGACGGCCAGCCGGCTGTAGCTGAACAGCCCCAGCACCACGAAGGCGAGCATGACCATCGTGGCGAACACGGGGTTGCCGATCGAGACGCGGGTGAACCACATGGTGGTTGCGTGCTCAGCGCGCGGCTGGCGCGCCCGTGGCCAGGTTCACCGCAGTGCCTTCGCGCACCGCGCCGACCGAGCCGCGCAGCAGGGTGTCGCCTGCGGTGACGCCGTCGAGCAGTTCGACGACCGCTTCCCGCGTGCCGCCGTTCAGCACCTCGCCGCGCGCGCCGAGCGAGACCGTCTTGCGCACGACCTTGCCGTCTTCCACCGCGAGCACGTAGGGGCGGGCCTGGTCGATGCGCACGGCGCTCACCGGGGCCACCAGCGCCGGGCGGGTCTCCAGCGCGATGTCGCCCTTGGCAAACAGGCCTTGGCGCAGGCCGGGTTGGGGCTCGACCTGCAGGTACACCATCACCGAGCGCGTGCCGGCTTGCGTGCTGGGATTGATGCGGGCGACGGTGGCCGGCATCGGCGTGTCTGCACCGTCCACCACCAGGCGTGCGCTTTGGCCTACGCGCATGCCGATCACGTCTTCGGGGGCCACGGCGGCCTCCAGTTCGAGGCGAGACAGATCCACGATCTCCACGATGCGGGCGTCCAGCGAGACGCGCTCGCCAGGCTGGGCGAACCGCTGAGAGATCAAGCCGCTGATGGGCGCCACCAGCCTGGCATCGGCGATGGCCTTGCGGGCGATGTCGGCCGCCGCGAGCGCGGCGCGGTAGGTGGCGCTGGCTGCGGCTTCGTTGGAAATCGAAGTCTCCAGCCCGTTCGTGGAAATGAAGCCTTGCGCGACCAGCGCGCGGTTGTTTTCCAGCGTGCGTGCCGTGATGTCGCGTTGCGCGCGGGCTTGGCCGGCTGATTGCTCGGCCTGACGCAGCCGCAGCGTCAGCTCCACGGTGTCGAGCTGCCCAATGGCCTGGCCCGCGCGAACGCTGTCGCCCTCGCGCACGGTCAGCGATTGAAGCTGCGCCGACACCCTGGCCTTGACGAGCGCGGTGTTCACCGCTTTCAAGCCGCCGGACACCGGCAGCGTACGTACCAGCTCTCGTTCGCTCGCGACGATGACGTCGGCCGCAGACAGGTCGAACGCGGCCTGCGTCTTGGAGGCCGTGGCCGACGCCTGTTGAACGCGCCGCGCTTCGAGCGTGCGCGCAACCGCTGCCAGCAGCAGCGCCGCCACCACGAGGCCGATGCCCCATTTCTGCCAACGCTTCATGCTTGTTTTCGTTCCTTGCGCGAGGCGGGTGGGGAGGCGGCAGCTTGGCGCTTCCTGGTGGCGGATGGGGGTTGCCGGATCAGGCCGTTGAGCAGCAACTCGATGTGTGCTTCGAGCACGCGGCCCATGTCGATGTCCATGCCGCAGGCGCCGAACGAGTGCTTGTGCAGCGCCATGAAGATGAGGGGGGCGTAGGCGACATGGGTCATCGCATCCAGGGGAAGGTCGCTGCGGAATTCGCCTTGCGCGACCCCGCGCTGCAGGGTGCCCATCACCAGCGAGATGGCGGGCTGCACCACTTCTTCCTGATAGAACTGTGCGAGTTCGGGGAAGTTGCGCGCCTCCGACATCATGATCTTGTGGATGGCGCTTGCCGGGCTTTCGCCCACGCGCTCCCACCATACGCGCAGCAGCAGGACCAGCAGTTCGGAGGCCTTGCCCTGGAACTCCTCCGCGATGCCGATGCCTTCGGCAATGGTGTTGGAGAGCGAGCCGCGGATCACCGCCTTGAGCAGGTCTTCCTTGCTGGCGTAGTAGAGATACAGCGTGCCCTTGGAGACACCGGCGCGTTCGGCGACGTCGTCGGTGCGTGTGGCGGCGTAGCCTTTCTCGACGAACAGCGACAGCGCCGCATCGAGCAATTCCTGCGAGCGCGCTTCCTTGCGCCTGCGGCGAACGGGGGCGATCGAGATCTTCGGCATGGCACGATAAATACTGACTAATCAGTCAGTAATGTAGTGGGCGGATCGGCTGCCGGTCAAGCGCGCCGAGGAATGCGGTGCGCCTGGCGGCGGGCGCGGGGGGCTGGCCAAGCGGCGCCCGCTATCATGGCGCCTCTTTACGCACAGGAGCGGGCGTGGATTTTGCGTTGTGGATCAAAGCAGCCATCATGGGCGTCGTCGAGGGGTTGACGGAGTTCCTTCCCATCTCGAGCACCGGCCACTTGATCCTTGCCGGCTCCTTGCTCGACTTCACCGGCGACGCGGTCAAGGTGTTCGAGATCGCCATCCAGACCGGGGCCATGTTTGCGGTGATCTGGGAGTATCGGGAGCGGCTGCGCCGCACGGTGGCCGGCATCGGAAATGAAGCTGTGGCACAGCGCTTTGCGCGCAACGTGCTGGTGGCATTCATTCCGGCGGTGATTCTGGGCCTGGCCTTCGGCGGCGTGGTGAAGGAGCATCTCTTCAAGCCGGTGCCTGTGGCGATCGCGTTCATCGTCGGCGGGTTCATCATTCTGTGGGTCGAACGCCGCCACAAGCGCTTGTACGGCGAACGCGATCTGGAAGGCGGACGCCAGGCCCGCGTGGAAACCGTGGACGACATGACCGTCGGCGACGCGCTGAAGATCGGCTTGCTGCAATGCCTCGCACTGATTCCCGGTACCAGCCGCTCGGGTGCCACGATCATCGGCGCCGTGGTGTTGGGGTTCTCGCGCAAGGCGGCGGCAGAGTTCAGTTTCTATCTCGGCATCCCCACGTTGATGGGGGCGGGCGCTTATTCCATCTTCAAGCAGCGCGAACTGCTGCAGTGGTCCGACATGCCGATGTTCCTCATCGGCACCTTCTTCGCATTCGTCAGTGCGCTGCTGTGCATCCGTTGGCTGATCCGCTACGTGTCCACGCACGACTTCACCGTCTTCGCGTGGTACCGCATTGCGTTCGGCCTGATCGTGCTTGGCACGGCGTGGTCCGGTGCGGTGAACTGGAGCAGCTGACACCGGCGCCAGGGCGCGTCCACGGTGGCGCACCGACAACCTTTGACGCGTTCTGCGCAGCCGGGCTGTCCAGGCCGGACAACCGTGTTGTGAAATAAGTCACAGGCCCGTGGTACGGGGAAACCCGCGCCCTCAGAATGCCGCCCGTGACGTCGATAAGGTCGGGGCCTTGCCCGGCCCCCTTCTCATTCCGCGTCCGAGCCACGGCGGTGCTGCCGACTTCTCCCCGTCGGTGTTTGCCAACGAATCCGAAGTGGCGATCGCCTTGAGCTGACGCTTGTGCGGGTCTTGGAGGGCGGCGTGTCCCTCTGCGGCCTTGCGCGGTCCAACTCTGCAACCTGCTGCCCGCGCTGGCAGGTCGTGGCGTGGCGAGGGCTGCACTCGAGCGCCTGGCTGAGCGGCGAGCCGGGCCCCGGAAATGTCAGGAGCCGTTCGAGGATTCACCGCCGGGAGCCATAAAGCGCGACCCAGTTCACAGTCAGTAGTTGTCAGTAAGTTCTTGCTCTCAGGATATCGGTAAATCCTACCGACATCAGGGCGTGTCCTCGTTTGGGCTGCCCTGCAACGACTTTCCGCCTCCATGAATTTCCTGACTCCGCGCTACGAGCCTTCGGTCGTCCTCGCTTCCGTGGCCATCGCATTCTTGGCCTCCTACGTTGCACTGGATCTGGTGGAGCGGATCCGCACCAACGGCCTGCGGGCGGCGCGTCTGTGGTGGTGTGGCGGTTCCATCGCCATGGGCACCGGGATCTGGTCCATGCATTTCGTGGGCATGCTGGCGTTCAGTTTGCCGATCGACCTCGGCTACACGGCGGGCATGACGTTGATCTCCTGGCTGGCTGCAGTGGGCGTCAGCGGCTTGGCGCTTTGGCTGGCCAGCCGGGGTGAATTCAACCTGTGGCGCGTGGGCGCCGGAGCCTTGGCGATGGGCGCCGGGATCTGCGCGATGCACTACACCGGCATGGCTGCCATCGACATGGCGCCCGGCGTCGTGTGGGACCGTCGCTTGGTCATTGTTTCCGCCGTCATCGCCACCGGCGCATCGGCCGCGGCACTGCTCATCTTCTTCTGGCTGCGCAACAGCACCGGCCGAGCCCGCCTGATGTACAAGCTGGCGGCCTCGGTTGTCATGGGGTTGGCGATCAGCGGCATGCACTACACCGGCATGGCTGCGGCGAACTTCGTGGAAGGGGCTGTATGCCTCAGTGCGGACCAGATCGGTGGCGACCAGCTGGTTGCATTGGTGATGGTGGCGTCGGGCGCTTTGCTGCTGCTGACGCTCACCACCTCGGTGCTTGGCTCGCGCATGCACGACAAGAGCCTGCGTCTCGCCGAGTCGCTGCACATGCAGGCAAAGATGGCGCATCTCGCCGAGTCGTTGAAGGCGACGAACGCCCAACTGCAGTTGGCCAACGAAGAACTGCAAAAGCGCAGCTTCCTGGACCCGCTGACGCAGTTGGCGAATCGCTTGCTGTTTGAAGATCGCCTTGCGCACGCGTTGTCGCGCAGTGAGCGCCATCCCGACCTCGGGCGCTGTCTGGCCGTGATGTTCATCGATCTCGATGGCTTCAAGCCGGTCAACGATTCGCTGGGCCATGCTGCGGGCGATCAGGTCTTGATCGAAGTGGGGCGCCGATTGCAAGGGGAGGCGCGTGACAGCGACACGGTGGCACGTCTCGGTGGCGATGAGTTCGTGATGCTGCTCGAAGAACTGCTCGATGCGAACGATTGTGCGGCGCTGGCCAGTCGCCTGAGTGCTTCCCTGTCTCGGCCATTCGTGGTGGATGGGCGGGAGATCGAGATTTCGGCCTCCATCGGCATCGCGGTGTATCCCGAACATGGTGAACGCCACCAGTTGATTGCACGCGCGGATGCCGCCATGTACGCCGCCAAGCGCACCGGTGGCAACACCTACGCGCTGTTCGAACCTCACATGAACAACGGCGCCGCGCAGCAGCTGGTTCTGCAGTCGGATCTTCGCCACGCGCTGGAGCGCGGTGAGCTGGCCTTGCACTATCAGCCGAAGTTCGATGGGCGCGGCGAGAGCATCCGTGGTGTGGAAGCGTTGATGCGCTGGACGCACCCGCAGCACGGGTCGGTGCCGCCGAGCGTGTTCATCCCGATCGCCGAACGGTTTGGGTTGATCAAGGAGCTGGGCGACTGGGTGATCGACGAAGCGTGCCGGCAGATGTGTGCATGGGACGACGCGGGCATGCGCATGCGGGTGGCGATCAACCTGTCGGTGCACCAACTGCGCCAGGACGGCCTGGTGGATCAGGTGAAGCGCTCGCTGGAGCGCCACGGGGTGAACGCATCGCGGCTGCTGTGCGAGATCACGGAGTCGATCGCGATGGAAGACATCGAGGCGACGCAGAAGGCGTTCGACGGGCTGAGCCGCATTGGGGTGTTCCTGTCGATCGATGATTTCGGAACGGGGTACTCGAGCCTGAGCTACCTGCGCAAGCTGCCGGCACGGCAGTTGAAGATCGACCGCACGTTCATCCAGGACCTGGAAGCGAGCGAGGATGCGCGCGCGGTGGTGGACGCGGTGATCAAGCTGGCGCATGCGCTGGACCTGAGCGTGGTGGCCGAAGGGGTGGAGACGCCCGGCCAGCGAGACATCCTGCTGGGGCTGTCGTGCGACGAGTTGCAGGGCTACCTGTTCGCGCGTCCCATGCCGGCCGGGCAGCTGCTGGGTTGGGCGGCGGGCCAGAAGACGCATGGCCCGATGGACTTCTCGCCCTCGGTGTTTTTCGAGGTCAGCGAAGACGAGGTGTTCTGAGACGCTTCAGGACGCGGCATACGCCGCTCGGACATTCTCCGGCCACACGTCGATCAGCGCAGCGACGTCCAACGCGATCCGCCCCGCCGAGGAGAGCGCGCGCAGGCTGGAGAGCCGATGCCCGGCCAGGAGCACCTGCGCCAGGGGACTGGCCGCGTTGTCAAAACCGTTTGCCGCCGCGACCTGCTGCGCGGCAGCGTGCAGGGCCGGGTTCAGGTCCCAGGCAGAGATGCACTGCACGAAGAGTTTGTCTCGTCGCGGTTGGAAGCCGCGCTTGAACCCCTTGCTGAACCCGGCATTCAGGGGGCGAGGCGCACCGTCGAACGCGCGTTCAAGGGCACGAAAGCCGGCCGCCCATCCGATGTTGTTCAAGAGCCCGCCCAGATAGGCTTCGAACGGATCCATGCCGCGTGCGACGGCGATCGCGCGGCACAGATCGGCCTGCACCTGAGAGTGCGACCACAGGCGCGATGCCGCGCGGCTGGACAGCGTGCCCGAGTGCACATCGAACATGGGCTTGAGAACGACTTTGGCAATCGCCTGGCGCACTCCGCTGGTGCCGAGGCGGCGCACGGCATCCGACAGCTCGGTCACCGGGTCTGCGCCGCGCAGGCCGACGCTGTTGGCCAAGCGGGTGACTTCGGCGACGAGATTGGCGTCGCGTGAAACCCATTGTGCGAGTTCGCCGGCCGACTGGCTTTCATCGCGCAGGCTGTGGATCAGCTGCGGGATGACACCCGCGGCACGCGGCAGCAGTTCACAGCGGCCTTTGTCGGCGGCGGTGAGCGTGTCGATCGTGCCGAGCCAACGCCGTTCGGCGTCATCGGCTGCGGCGCGGGGGCCGGGCGAGATGTCGAGCAGCCAATCAAACAGCTCGGCATCCAGATCGGGCAGCGTCGGTGGCGCGAGGGAGGGCGGAGTGGCGGATGTGCCGGGCGATCCGGCCGCCGGTGTGTCGGCTGGCACCGGGCCGGCTTGCGGTTTGGGCGAGAACAGGTCGGTGACACGACGTACCCAGCTTGCCATGAGGACACCCGCGGGCGATTGGATTGAATAGGCAGCAAGTATGGCAGTAGCGATGGGTCCTGGGTGGGTCGGACAAGCTCCGGTGAAGACTTCCAGACGCGGCACAATGCCAACCCGCCCGCCCGGACCTGCGCCATGACCGACAGCATCGACACCCCCGAGCCTCCGGCGCCACCGCAGCGTCCGATTCGCAGCTTCGTTCTGCGCGCCGGGCGGATGGGCACCGGCCAGGTTCGGGCTTTGGAAACCCTGGGCCCTCAGTTCGTCTTGCCTTACGTGCAGGGCGTTCTCGATTCTCGGCAAGTGTTCGGACGCCAGGCTCCCCTGGTGCTGGAGATCGGGTTCGGGATGGGCGACGCCACCGCGCAGATCGCGCAGGCGTTGCCGGGCACCGATTTCCTGGGCGTCGAGGTGCATACCCCCGGTGTAGGCGCGTTGCTCAAGCTGATCGGCGAGAAACAGTTGAGCAACCTGCGCATCGTGCAACACGATGCCGTGGAGGTGATGGAGCACATGCTCGCGCCGGGCTCGCTGGCGGGTGTGCACATTTTCTTTCCCGACCCGTGGCACAAGAAGAAGCACAACAAGCGGCGTCTCGTGCAGCCCACCTTCGTGGCGCGGCTGCTCACCCGGCTGGCCCCTGGCGGCTACCTGCACTGCGCGACCGATTGGCAACCCTATGCCGAGCAGATGCTGGAGGTCCTCTCAGCCGAGCCGGCGCTGCGCAACAGCGCCGACGGCTATGCGCCGCGCCCCGACTACCGTCCGCTGACCAAGTTCGAAAACCGCGGCCTGCGGCTCGGCCACGGCGTGTGGGACCTGGTGTTCACGCGCCGCAATTGACCCGTCCCACGCCCGAGCAGCCCAGCCCACACGCACCTTCATG
>CAZBOF010000149.1:0-339 GCA_964493285.1 uncultured Rhizobacter sp.
GGGATGAAGTAGTACATCATCCCGAGGAAGCCCGCCGTGAGGAAGAAGCCCACTGCGTTGTGGCCGTACCACCACTGCACCATCGCGTCCTGCACGCCCGCGTAGGCGGAGTAGCTCTTGGTCAGGCTGACGGGGATCGCCGCGCTGTTGACGATGTGCAGGAGCGCCACCGTCAGGATGTACGCACCGAAGAACCAGTTCGCCACGTAGATGTGGCGCACCTTGCGCACACCGATGGTCCCGAAGAACACGACTGCGTAGGCCACCCAGACCACCGCGAGCAGGATGTCGATCGGCCATTCGAGTTCGGCGTATTCCTTGCCGCTGGTGTAGCCCAGC
>CAZBOF010000149.1:349-9437 GCA_964493285.1 uncultured Rhizobacter sp.
GCATTGGTGTGCAGCGGGCGCAGGCGGCCATAGCTCAGCCACGAAATACCGAGGTTGAGCTGCGGCCAGGTCAGTTGCGCGGCAATGACCACGCCCACCAGCATCCCCACCACGCCCCACAGCACCGCGGCCAGCGCAAAGTTGCGCACCACGGTGTCGTCATAGACGGGCGCCGGCGGCGCGCTCGCAGAGGCTTGAAGTGCCATCGCACGGCTCCTTTGAGGAAGACAGAGGTTCATCGAACAGATGAACCGATTGTTCAGTTCAGCGGGGTTCGGCGCCTTGATCCGAATCAACCCACGGCGCTTCTGGCATCAGAATCCGCTCGCCCTCGCGCTCCAGGTCATCGAACTGGCCCGCGTTCAAGGCCCAGGCGAACAGGCCGATCACCGCGAACACCAGCAGCACCGACAGGGGCACGAGCAGATAGAGGCTGTCCATCTCAGGGTGCTCTTCCCGCGCGCAGCGAATTCAGGATGACGAGCACGGAGCTGAGCGCCATACCGAGCCCGGCGGCCCACGGCGGCAGCCAGCCCGCCAGCGCGAGCGGGATGCACGAGAGGTTGTAGCCGACCGCCCAGGCCATGTTCTGCCGCATCACCGACATGGCCCGGCGGGCGATGCGCCGTGCATCGGCCACGTCCGCCAGGCGGTTCGACAACAGCACGGCATCGGCATGGGCCTGCGAGACCGCAGCCCCGTGGGCAAAGGCGAAGGAGACATCGGCGCGGGCCAGCACCGGAGCGTCGTTCAAGCCATCGCCGACCATCACGACACAGTCGCCGGCGGCCTGTGCCGCGGCCACCGCGGCGAGCTTGTCCTCCGGCGTGGCACCGGCATGTACCGTGTCGATGCCGAGATTTGACGCCAGGGCTTGCGCGCGCGCGGGCCGATCGCCCGAGAGCATGCTCACGCGCACCCCCTCTGCGCACAGGCGTTGAACCGTGGCCTGTGCATCCGCGCGAGGCGATTCCGCCAGCACGAAGCAGGCCCAGGGCGTCTGCGCGGGGCCGAACCACACCTCCGTGCGGCCGCCACCTTCGTGCATCGCAAGCTCGGGCCGCGCGCACACCCACCGCCTTGCGCCGAGCCGAAAGGCCTGGCCGTCCGGTGCCTTGGCGCTGACTCCCGCGCCCGGCAATTCCACCGCGTCGTGCCACCGCGTGCCGGCCTCGGGTCCACGAGGCTGTGCCGCCGAGAGCGCACGCGAAGCCGGATGACGCGACAGTGCCGCGAGCGAGGCTGCGTAGGCCAAAACAGCGCCGGCATCGAGCCCCCTGTCGTTCGCCGCGGCTTGCAGTTCGATGGATTGAAGCGCCAGCGTGTCTTCGGTCAGCGTGCCGGTTTTGTCGAACATGACATGGTCGGCGCGCGCCAGGGCCTCGAGCGCGTCCAGCCGGCGCAGCAGCACCCCCTTGCGCGCGAGCGCACCGGTGGCCGCCAGCAATGCCGAGGGCGCCGCCAGCGACAAGGCGCACGGGCATGTGACGATCAACACCGCCACGGCGACCCAGACGGCCCGCGACGGATCCAGCACTGACCAGGCCAATGCGGCGCCGCCGGCCAGCAGCAGCACGCCCCACAAGAATGGACCCGCCCATCGATCGATGGCCCGCACCAGCGCAGGCCGTTGCGTGAGCGCTTCCCGCATCAAGGAGACGATGGCGGCATGGCGCGTATCGGCGCCCACGCGCTCCACGGCCATCACCACCGGCGCCGAGAGGTTCAGGCTGCCCGCCACCAGGGCGTCTCCCGGCGCCTTGGCGACCGGCATCGACTCGCCCGTCAGCAAAGCTTCGTCGACCTGGCAACGCCCTTCGATCAGTCGGCCATCGGCCGCGAATGCTTCGCCAGCCAAGACCTGGACATGGTCGCCCACACGCAGTTGCCGAGGCGACACCCGCGTCACGATCCCGCCCGCCCCCACCCGCCGCACGCTGGCCGGCGGGCGGGCGAGCGTGGCTTCCAGTGAAGCGGCCGCCCGATGGCGGGCACGCATCTCCAGATAGCGCCCGCCCAGCAAGAAGAAGACGAACATGGTCAGCGAGTCGAAATAGACCTCGTGCCCGAACACGCCGCCGGGCTCGAAGGTGGCGCCCGTGCTCGCCACGAACGTGACGGCAAGGCCCAGCGCCACCGGCACGTCCATGCCGATGCGACGGCGAGAGATCGCTCGCCACGCGCCGCTGAAGAACGGACCGGCGGAGAACAGCAACACCGGCAGGCTCAGCAGCCAGCTCGCCCACTGCAGCAGGCGCAGCAGGTCATCGGGGATCTCGCCTTGCGCCACCACGTACGACGGCGCGGCATACATCATCACCTGCATCATGCAGAAGCCGGCCACGAAAAGGCGCCACAAGGCACGCCGCTGCTCGCGCTGGCGCAAGGCGCGCCCCGGCGCGGCGGTGTCGGGCGCCGCGTCGTATCCGGCCGACCGCACGGTGCGTACCAGCGCCGACGGGCGTGTGCGGCCAGGATCCCAGCGCACTTCGGCCCGCTCGGCACTGGCATTGACACGGGCTTCGAGCACCCCCGCCTGACGCATCAGGGCCGCCTCGATCAGCCCGGCGCAGGCGGCGCAGTACATCCCCGAGAGCCGGAACTGCGATACCGCCGAGCGCGTGCCGTCGCCGGAAATCCGCCAGGTGGTGAAGTCGCCCTGCTCCTGCGGATCGTCCAGCGCGGCAAGCTCGCCGTCGACGGCAGCCGCGGTGGGCACGGTTTGCGGGTTGGAATCCGCAGCCTGTGGGGAGGAAAGAAGGTGGGCCATGGGGGCAGGATGAATCGAGCGGCCACCCGCGAGGTGACGCGTCAATAATCTAGGCCCGACACCGAATCGACGACATGATCTACATCAAGACACGCGTACTCTGCGGGCTGGCCGCGCTCGCCTTGTCCCTCATGGCCTGGGCTGCGCCGGCTGCGGCCCAGGAACGTGCCCAATCCCTGCCGACCTTGCGGCTGCACGCCGGCATCCACAACATCGTGGCCCAGCTTGCGCAGACGCCCGAGCAACGGGCGATCGGCCTGATGCACCGCGCCAGCATGCCGTCCAACGAAGGCATGCTGTTCATCTTCGAGCAAGCGAATCAGCAATGCTTCTGGATGAAGGACACGCTGCTGCCGCTGTCGGCCGCATTCATCGCCGACGACGGCACGGTGGTCAACATCGTGGACATGGCGCCCAGATCGCTTGATTCGCACTGCTCGACAAAACCAGTGCGCTACGTGCTCGAAATGAATCAGGGCTGGTTCGCCAAGCGCGGCATCGGGCCCGGCTACCGGCTGTCCGGCGCGCCATTCATTCGCTGACACCGGATGCCCGCCGGCTGCCGCCCGCGCAGATCTGCCACCCACCCCTGGAATTGAAAACGCCCGATGAATCTTCATCGGGCGTTTCTGGCCGGCCGGCTCCAGCCGGCCGTGCGTCCTTCATGGTGTCAACCCACGGCAGGACGGATCACGGATGCCGCTCAAGCAAAGTTCTTGGCGGCGAACTCCCAGTTCACCAATGAGGTGAGGAAGGTCTCAACCCACTTCGGGCGCAGGTTGCGGTAGTCGATGTAGTAGGCATGCTCCCACACGTCGATGGTCAGCAAGGCCTTGTCGGCGGTGGTCAGCGGCGTACCGGCTGCGCCGGTGTTCACGATGTCGACACTGCCGTCCGGCTTCTTGACCAGCCACGTCCAGCCCGACCCGAAGTTGCCGACGGCGCTCTTGGTGAAGGCTTCCTTGAACGCGGCGTAGCTGCCGAACTTGGCATCGATGGCCTTGGCCAGCGCGCCGGTGGGCTCACCACCGCCTTGCGGCTTCATGCAGTGCCAGAAGAAGGTGTGGTTCCAAATCTGGGCTGCGTTGTTGTAGACGCCGCCGGACGACTTCTTGACGATGTCCTCGAGGCTCATCGACTCGAATTCCGTGCCCTTTTGCAGATTGTTGAGGTTCACCACATAGGCGTTGTGATGCTTGCCGTGGTGGTACTCGAGCGTTTCCTTGCTGAGATGGGGCTGCAACGCGTCTTGCGCATACGGGAGCGGGGGCAAGGTGTGTTCCATGCGTCTTTCCTTTCTGTGAGTCGAGGGGCTTCGAGGGATTGTAGGCAGCTTGCCTGCAGGCGGTGGCGCAAGGCGGTGAGACCTACTCTGCCGTGTTGACACTCACGCCCTCGACGCGCGCGTGCACCTGGCCATCGGCCAGCTCGGCCACGACGCGCTGCCCCGGCGAGAGCGACGCGGCCTGCGTCACCGGGTGCCCTGCTTCATCGGCCAGCCAGGCGTAGCCCCGTGCCAATACCTGGCGCGGGTCCAGCGCGCGCAACCGCGCCTCGGCCGATGACAGCGTGCGCGAGCGCCGTTCTGCATCCAGCGTCAGCGCCCGCTGCAGGCGCTCCGCACATTCAGCGCCCCGCCGGGTCTCTTGCATCAGGCCGCTGCGCATGGCGCCTTGCAGCCGTTGCTGGAGGTAGGCAAGGCTTTGCGACTGGCGCATCAGGAGGTCGGCCGGGCGCCGCAGCCGCAGCGCGAAGCCGTCCAGCATTTGCGCCTGCGTGTCCACGGCACGGTGCACGCAACGCGCCATCACCGCCGCCACAGCCGCGAGCGCCTCCATCACCTGCGCCCGGGCCGGTGACGCCAGTTCGGCGGCCGCGGTCGGGGTGGGGGCGCGCAGGTCGGCGGCAAAATCCGCCAGCGTCACATCGGTCTCGTGACCCACGCCGCACAGCACCGGAATGGGAGAGGCCGCGATGGCGCGCACCACTCGCTCGTCGTTGAAGGCCCACAGGTCCTCCAGCGAGCCGCCGCCCCGGCACACGATGAGCACATCGGCCGCTCCGATCCGGGTGGCCGCGGCGAGTGCGCCGACGATGGCAGCCGGCGCCTCGGCACCTTGTACCAGGCACGGATAGACGATCACCTCCACGTGCGGCGCGCGCCGCCGGATGGCGGTCAGCACGTCATGCAACGCGGCGGCGCCGAGCGACGTGACCACGCCGATGCGCCGCGGAAAGGCGGGCAAGGCTTTCTTGCGCGCCGGGTGGAACAGGCCTTCGGCTTCGAGCCGGGCCTTGAGCTGGAGGAAGCGCTCGAACAGCGCGCCGTCTCCCGCCCGCTGCATCGACTCGATGACGAACTGCAACTCGCCGCGCGGCTCGTACAGGGCCAGCCGACCGCGCACCTCCACCAGTTGCCCGTCCGCAGGCGAGAAGTCGAGCAGGCTTGCGGCGCGGCGGAACATCGCGCAGCGGATCAGCGCGCCGCCGCCATCGGCATCCTTGAGGTTGAGGTAGCAATGCCCGCTGGCCGCTCGCGCGAACCCGGCGATCTCGCCTCGCACCGCGCAGGCAGGAAAGCGTGCCGACAACGCATCCGACACGGCATGCAGCAATGCCGACACGCCCCAGACCATGGGCCCCGGCCGAGAAGAATGATTCTCAACCACGTGCTAACCCAGTGCTGATGCGGGTTGAGAACTCCACAAGCCCGCCAATCAAGGGCTGGCGGGCCGATATGGCTGTCATCGTGCTTTCACAATCATGCAAGTCTTTGATTTGCAAGGATTTTTCTGTGCTCAAGTTTTAAGCAATCTGTCCCGACGCTAGATTTTTCGCGCCTTGACGGCGGGCCACCCCAGGTTGCCCACAAAGTTGTCCACAGTTGCGGTGGACGATCGCAGTGCTGCGGTGCGACAAGCGATCCGGGCCATCACCAGGTGCCAACTCTTCGACTTCGCGCCACTTCCCGGGTCCATCACGGCCGCGGCAGCGCGGCGCTTGGCGTCATAATCGCGCGTTCCGTACGGCTACACCACCAAGAGGACCAGGATTGTTTTCGATCATACAAGCCGCTGGCTGGCCGATTTGGCCCCTTATCGTGTGTTCCATCGTCGCCTTGACCCTCGTCATCGAGCGCGCCTCCAGCCTGCGCACCGTGCGGGTCGCCCCGCCGAAATTGCTCGATGAGGTCGTCTCCGTCACCCGAGCCAACCTGCCCAATGCCGACGTGATCAACAAGCTGGCGGACAACTCCATCCTCGGTGGCGTTCTCGCAAGCGGCTTGCGCACCGTGATCGCCGACCCGCGCATCACCGAAGCCGCCCTGCGCAACGCCTTCGAAGGCGCCGGGCGCGTGGCGATGCACCGGCTGGAACGCTACCTGAACACCATCGGCACGATCGCCTCGGCTGCGCCGCTGCTGGGGCTGCTGGGCACCGTGGTGGGCATGATCGAGATATTCGGCTCCCAGGCGCCCACCGGCGCCGGCAATCCGGCACAGCTCGCGCACGGCATCTCGATCGCGCTGTACAACACGGCCTTCGGCCTCATCATCGCCATCCCGGCACTGATGTTCTACCGCTACTTTCGCGGACGGGTCGAGGCGTATGCCATTGAAATGGAGCAAGCTGCGGAGCGCATGGTGCCCCACCTGATGCGCTTTGCCGTACCGGCCAAGAAAGCTGCCGCCCACTGAGCCATGGCGATGAACTTTCGCAGGCGCAGCGCCGAAGAACCCGAGATCAACCTGATCGCGTTCATTGACGTGCTGCTGGTGGTGCTCATTTTCCTGATGCTCTCCACCACCTACTCCAAGTTCACCGAGTTGCAGGTCACCCTGCCCGTGGCCAATGCGGACAATCTGCGCGAGAACCCGCGCGAAATCATCGTCGCCGTCTCCGGCGAGGGCCGCTACGCCATCAACCGCAAAGCGCTGGACGGCCGCAGCGTCGAGCTGCTCGCCGCCGAACTCACCGCGGCCGCCAACGGCGTCCAGGACACGGTGATCATCATCTCCGCCGACGCCACCGCAGCGCACCAATCCGTGGTGACGGTGATGGACGCCGCACGCCGCGCCGGAATGCCCCGCCTGACATTCGCCACGCAGACCGGCCAAGTCCGAGACTAGGTCCGAGGCCCTGGCCGCCACCATGTCGGTTCGAACCCAACTGCAGGCGGCATGGCTGCGGCGCGGGTGGCTCGCCCGGATCCTGCGGCCCCTGTCGTGGCTGTACCGGCTGGCCTGGGCGCTGCGCAGCGCGGCATACGCCGGGGGTCTTCTCCCCACCAACACCCTGCCCGTCCCCGTGGTGGTCGTCGGCAATCTGATTGCAGGGGGTGCCGGGAAAACGCCAACCACGATGGCGCTGGTGGCCATCCTGCGCGAACAAGGGTTCACGCCGGGCATCGTCTCGCGCGGCTACCGGCGCCAATCGGGCGACATCCATCTGGTCACGCCCGCCACGCCGGTTTCGTTGTCGGGCGACGAGCCGCTCCTGATGCACCTGCGCACATCCGCGCCGGTGGTGGTGGGCGCCGATCGTGACGCCGCGGGGCGGTTGCCGCTCACGCAGCATCCGGAGGTCGATGTGCTGGTGTGCGACGACGGCCTGCAGCACCGCCGGCTCGCCCGCCAGGCCCAAGTCATCGTGTTCGACGAGCGCGGTGCGGGCAACGGCTGGCTGCTGCCGGCCGGGCCGCTGCGCGAACCGATGCCCGCCGCGGTGCCCGCGCGCAGCGTGGTGGTCTACAACGCGCCGAGCGCCAGCACCCCCTGGCCCGGCACGCTCGCCGCGCGCCGGCTCGGCGGCGTGGTGCGCCTGCAGGACTGGTGGGACGGTGGCGTTGCGCCGTCCGGCATCGACACGCTCGCAGGGAGAACCGTGCTGGCCGCAGCCGGCCTGGCCCATCCGCGGCGGTTCTTCGACATGCTGCGCGCCGAAGGGCTGTCCATTGCCGAGCTGGCGCTGGCCGACCATGGCGATTTCGATCCCCTGCCTTGGCCGGCCGACACCCCCGAGGTCGTGGTGACCGAGAAAGACGCCGTGAAGCTGCCGCCCGGCGCGGTCGGCGCCACCCGCGTCTGGGTGGCAACGCTAGACTTCACGCTGGACCCGGCGGTGGCACGCACACTGCTGCCGTGGATGGCATCCGCACGATCGACCGAGAGGTAAGGACATGGACACCCGTTTGCTTCAGTTGCTGGTCTGCCCGCTCTGCAAAGGCCCACTCGAACACCAGCGCCCGCCCGCCCACAGCCAACAGGAACTCGTCTGCCGCGCCGATCGCCTCGCGTTTCCGGTGCGCGACGGCATTCCTGTGATGCTGGAGTCGCAGGCGCGTGCGCTCGACGCCCCGGCCGCCACGCCCCAGGCGGCGGTGTGAGCTTCACGGTTCTGATTCCCGCGCGGCTCCAATCCACCCGGCTGCCCCGCAAGGTGCTCAGCGACCTGGGCGGTGCGCCGATGGTGGTGCGGGTGGCACAGCGTGCGGCGTTGTCGTTGGCCGCGCGCGTGGTGGTGGCGGCCGATGACGACGAGATCGTCCGCGCTTGTGCAGCCCACGCGGTGCATTGCGTGAAAACACGCGCCAGCCATGCCACGGGCAGCGATCGCCTGGCCGAAGCCTGCCAACTCCTCGGGCTGGATGGCGAGCAGATCGTAGTCAATGTGCAGGGCGACGAGCCGCTGATCGAGCCCGACCTCATCAATGCCTGCGCCGACGTCCTGGCCCGGCGTCCCGATTGCGTGATGAGCACGGCGGCCCACGGCATCGACGATCCGGCCGAGATGCTCAATCCGAACGTGGTGAAGGTCGTGCTCGACGGCCAGCAGCGCGCCCTGTATTTTTCGCGCGCCCCCATTCCCTGGTGGCGCGACGGGTTCGCGGAGGGCTTGCGCCAATTGCCGTTGCCCGCGCCGCTGCGCCACATCGGCATCTACGGCTACCACGCAGGCTTCCTGCGCCGGTTCCCGGAGCTGCCGGCCTGCCCGCTGGAAACGGTGGAATCGCTGGAACAGCTGCGAGTGCTCTGGCATGGCGAACGCATTGCCGTTCATGTGTCGCCTGCCCGGCCCGGGCCGGGGGTGGACACGGCGCAAGACCTCGCCCGGGTGCAAGCCTTCTTCGCCTGACGGCGCGTGATATTCTCGTCGGCGTTTTTCAGGGCCTGCCGCCACGGGAGTGGCGCATCGATCCTGTTCAGCCAAACACCCTAAGAGGACCCTTGATGAGACTGATTTTGTTGGGCGCACCCGGCGCCGGAAAAGTGACGCAGGCGGCTTTCATCTGCCAGAAGTTCGGCATTCCGCAGATCTC
>CAZBOF010000150.1:0-4103 GCA_964493285.1 uncultured Rhizobacter sp.
GGCTATCGGCCTGCTGGTCGACGATGCGATCGTGGTGGTCGAGAACGTGGAACGGGTGATGCACCAGGAGGGCCTGCCCGCCAAGGAGGCCACCATCAAGTCCATGGCCGAGATCACGCCGGCGCTGGTGGGCATCGGCCTCACGCTGTCGGCCGTGTTCATTCCCATGGCGTTCTTTTCCGGGTCGGTGGGGGTGATCTACCGCCAGTTCTCGGTCGCCATCGTCTCGGCCATGGCGTTCTCGGTGCTGGTGGCGCTCACGCTCACACCGGCCCTGTGCGCCACCATCCTCAAGCCCACCCACCACCTGCACGAAGGCGCGCCCGCCCGCGCGGGCTTCCTGGGCTGGATCGACCGGTTCTTCCGCTGGTTCAACGCCGGCTTCGACCGCAACGCCACGCGCTACCAGGGCGCCGTGCGCCAGCTGCTGCTGCGAGGCAAGCGCGTGATGCTGGTATTTCTGCTGCTCATCGGCGGTGTGGTGCTGCTGTTCCAGAAGCTCCCCACGTCCTTTCTGCCGATCGAAGACCAAGGCTTCATCACGGCCAGCGTCACCTTGCCGGCGGGCTCGGCGGACGCACAGCTCGAGGTGGTCCTGCAGGACATCACCCGCTACTTCAACGCCCAGCCCGACGTGCTGCGGGTCAACTCCGTGGCGGGCAACAGCGGCAACCAAAGTGCGGGCACCATCTTCGTGCGCCTCAAGCCCTGGGACGCTCGCCCGAACGCCGAACAGAGTGCCGAGGCGATTGCGCGCAAAGCCACCCGGGACCTCTCCCGCATCCGCTCGGCCCGCATCTTCGTGTCGATGCCGCCCGCCGTCCGAGGCCTGGGCTCGGACGCCGGCGTGAACTTCATGCTCAAGGACATCAACGGGCTCGGGAGCGAGGCCTTGCGGGCCGCCAAGGACCGTGTGATCGAACTGGCCAACCAGCGCCCGGAACTGGCGAACATGCGCACCACCGACTTCGACGCCACGTCGGAACTCAAGGTGGTGATCGACGACCGCAAGGCGGCCGCGCTGGGCGTGTCCACCAGCGACACCAACAGCGTGCTGTCCAGCGCCTTGGGCGGGTCGTACGTGAACGACTTCGTGCACAACGGCCGCGTCAAGCGCGTCTACGTGCAGGGCGATGCGCCGTTTCGCATGCTGCCCCAGGACATCGGGCAATGGACGGTGCGCAACCGCACCGGCGACATGGTGCCGCTCTCGGCCTTCACTTCCACCACCTGGACCAGCAGCGCGCCCCAGCTGCTGCGCTACAACGGCTCACCGGCCATGGAGATGATCTCCAACACGGCCCCCGGCGTGAGTTCGGGCGCTGCGATGCGCGCCGTCGAGGAAATCATGCGCGAGATGCCGATCGGCATCGGCTACGAGTGGACGGGAGCGTCGTTGCAGGAGCGGCAATCCGGCGCGCAGGCCCCCCTGCTGTACGCCATCTCCATCCTGTTCGTCTTCCTGTGCCTGGCCGCTCTCTATGAAAGCTGGAGCGTGCCGTTCTCGGTCATCCTGGCCGTGCCGCTGGGCATCGTCGGCGCCTTGCTGGCGACCTACTTTCGCGGCATGTCCAACGATGTGTACTTTCAGGTCGGCTTGCTGACCACGGTCGGCCTGGCGTCGAAGAACGCCATCCTGATCGTGGAGTTCGCGGTGCAACTGATTGAGCAGGGCAGGAGCGTGTTCGACGCCACGCTGGAGGCTGTGCGCCGGCGGCTGCGGCCCATCCTGATGACCTCGCTGGCCTTCGGCTTCGGTGTGCTGCCGCTGGCCCTGGGCACCGGGCCGGGGGCGGCCAGCCGCCAGGCCATCGGCACGGCCGTGCTGGGTGGCACCGTGCTGTCCACCTCGCTGGGCCTGTTCTTCGTGCCCGTGTTCTTCTTGCTGGTGCGCAGTTGGGTCCAGAGGCGGCAGGCGAAAAAGCCGGCGCCTGCGCCCGCCGCCGTGCCCCCGCTGTCGCACCAGGGAGAGGCGTGATGAATGCCTTCTTCCGACACGCCACCGCCACCGGCGTGCTGCTCTTGCTGCTGGCAGGCTGTGCGCAGCGACCGCCCGCGAAGCCCGACGTGCAAGGCGTGGTGGCGCCCGCGCTGGGCCAGCCGCTGGCGATTGCCGAGGCGAGCGCGGCGGCCTTGCAGACATCCCAGCGCCTGACATGGGTGCAGCACCCGGGTTTGCGCCAATCGATTGCCCAGGCGATCACGCACAACCGCGACCTGCGTGTGGCCTTGTCCAACATCGAGAGAGCGCGCGCGCAGTACGGCATCACGAGCGCGGCGCAACTGCCCACGGTGGCCGCGACGGCACAGGGCAGCCGCAGCCGCACGGCGGCGGATCTGTCCAGCACGGGCCAGCCCACCACCTCCAGCCAGTACGCCGCGCAACTCGCCGTCACCAGTTTCGAGCTGGACTTGTGGGGCCGTGTGCGCAACCTCAACGAAGCGGCGCTGCAGCAGTTCCTGCAATCGGAGGTGAACCAGCTGAACGTACAGATCACGCTGGTGGCCGACGTCACGAACGCCTGGCTGAACTTGGCCGCCAACGAGGCCCGCCTGACCCTGGCCCGTGACACCCTGGCCAGCCGGGAAAAGGCTTATCAGCTCACCGAGCGCATTCATCAGCTGGGCGGCACGTCGGGCCTGGTGCTGGCACAGAACCGGATCACGGTGGAGACCGCGCGCGGCGATGTCGCCGCTTTCACGGCCCAGGTGGCCAAGGACCGCAATGCCCTGGATGCCCTGGTGGGCAGCGGGCTGGATCCCGATTGGCTGCCGACCGCCGATACGCTGCGCGCCGAGGCAGCGGCCGCGCCCGCGGCCCTGATGGCGCTGCCGGCCGAACTGCCTTCTTCCCTGTTGCTGGCGCGTCCCGATGTGCGCGCGTCCGAATACAACCTGCAGGCCCTGTCGGCCAACGTGGCGGCGGCGCGTGCGGCGCTGTTCCCCACCATCAGCCTGAGCACCAGCATCGGCACCGGCAGCCGCGAACTCGACAACCTGTTCGGCGCCGGCAACAACACCTGGAGCTTCGTGCCGCAGATCCGCTGGCCCATCTTCGATGGCGGCAGCGCGCGCGCGGCAGTGGACGTGGCGCAGGCCAACCGCGACATCGCCGTGGCCCAGTACGAAAAAGCCATCCAGACCGCCTTCCGGGAGACCTCGGACACCCTGGCCGAACGCGCGCAGTGGCAGGCGCGCCTGGCGGCCCAGCAGGCCGTGGTGGATGCCAGCGCACAGGCCTTCCAGCTCTCCGAGGCGCGCTTCACCTCCGGCGTGGACAACTACCTCACGGTGCTCGATGCGCAGCGCAGCCTGTACGCCGCGCAGCAGGCCCTGATCGGCCTGCGGCAGTCCGAGCAAGCCAATCGCGTGGCGCTCTGGAAAGTGCTGGGCGGGCGGCTTGACTCGGCGCTTTGACCGCGCCCTCAGCGCCCCGGCGTGATCTTCCAAACCTCCCCATCCGCCTCATCCGTCACCACGAAGAGCGCTCCCGCCGCATCCTGCCGCACATCGCGCACGCGCTTGCCGCGATCGGTGAGCAGCCATTCTTCGCCGACCACGCGCTGGCCTTCGATGACGAGCCGCACGAGCTTGCGGTCTTTCATGCCGCCGACGAAGAGGTTGCCCTTCCATGCCGGGAAGGCGTCGCCGGTGTACCACTGCGCGCCGGACGGCGCGATGACGGGGTCCCAGTAGTACGCCGGTTGCGTGAGGCCCGCGCGTGCGGTGGCGCCTTCGCCGATCCGCATGCCGGAGTATTCCTGCCCGTAGGCGATGAGCGGCCAGCCGTAGTTCTTGCCTTTCTCGATGTAGTTCAGCTCGTCGCCCCCGCGTGCGCCCATTTCGACGACCCACAGGCCGCCGTTCGGGTCGAAGGTGGCGGCCTGCACGTTGCGTTGCCCCAAAGACCAGATCTCGGGCAGCGCGCTGGCGCGCCCGACGAACGGGTTGTCGGGCGGCACGCTGCCGTCCGGGCGGATGCGCAGGATCTTCCCGAGGTGGCTGTCGAGTTGCTGGGCCTGAGGCCGGGTGGCGCGGTCGGAGCGCTCGCCGGTGGTCACGTAGAGCATGCCGTCGGGGCCGAAGGCGAGGCCGCCGCCGTT
>CAZBOF010000150.1:4113-9309 GCA_964493285.1 uncultured Rhizobacter sp.
GGCGGGAGCCGTAGTGCTTGTCGCCGTCGTAGGTGGGTGAAGTGCGCAGGATCACGTTGACCTGTTCCAGCCGGGTGCGGTCGGCCGAGAGCACGCCTTTGGCCACACTGGTGCCGTTGCCGCCTTTGCGAGGTTCGGCATAGCTCCAGTAGACAGTGCGGTCCGCGGCGAAGCCGGGGCTGAGTGCCACGTCGAGCAGGCCGCCTTGCCCGCGCGCGTCGACGGCAGGCAGGCCCGCGAGGGGTGCCCCCAGCTCGCCGGTGGCAGAGACGACCCGCATGCGCCCCGGCCTCTCGGTGACCAGCAAGGCGCCGTCGGGCAGCGGCTCCACCGCCCAGGGCCGCACCAGGCCGGTGGCCAGCACGGTGACCTGGACGGGTGCGCTGCGCGGCGCCGCACAGGCGCGGGTTTGCCCGGCAAACGCAGGGCGCTGGGACGAGGCGTTGGCCGCGCGGGTTTCCAGCGGCTGGCAGCTTGCCGGCGCTGTCTGGGCCCAGGCCGTGACGCATGCCAGGGCCAGCGGGAGGACGAGCAGGTTGCAGAGGGGGCGTGTCTTCATGGGGTGTGGGGCAGAGTCCATGCGTCCAGCGTACGGCAAACGAGATTCCTTCGGGCGTGGCCACGCTGATCTTCGGTGCCGAGGCCATTGCGTGCTGAGAGAGAAGCTGCTGGCGGCAGCCATGTCACCGGAAGGGCTGACGCAGTTGCGATACTTCCATTCTTTCAACCGCCCAACCTCTTCCATGCGAACACTCCGATCCGGCCTCCTCCTGACCAGCACCGCTTTCCTGCTGGCCCTTGGCGCATGCACCGCGAAGAAGGACGACCCGTCCGCCGCGGCCTCCACCAGCCCAACGGAAGTCACCGTCAACGGCGCGGCCATCTCGCAAGCCACGGTTGATACCGCCTTGCAGCAGCGCTTGCAAGGCCAGCCGGCGCCGCCCGAGGCGCGCCAGGCCATCGTGGACAGCCTGGTGCTGCAGACCGTGGTGGCCCAGGAGGCCGCCAAGCAGGGCCTGGACAAGTCGCCCGAGTTCGTCGCCGAGATGGCGGTGGTGCGCACATCGGCGCTGGCGAACGCGTACATCGAAGACTTCGTGAAGAAGAACCCGATCACCGACGAGATGCTGGCGGCCGAGTACGAGCGCCTGAAGGCGTCGTCGACCGGCACCGAGTACAAGGCGCGGCACATCCTGGTCGAGAAGGAGGCCGATGCGAAGGCCATCATCGCGACGCTGCAGAAGACGCCGGCCGCGTTCGACAAGCTCGCGAAAGAGAAGTCCAAGGACCCGGGCTCCAAGGACACCGGGGGCGACCTGGGCTGGTTCGACGCGCAACGCATGGTGCCCGAGTTCGGTGCGGCGCTCGGCCAGCTGGAGAAGGGCAAGATCACCGAGGCGCCGGTCCAGACGCAGTTCGGCTACCACGTCATCCTGCTGGAAGATTCGCGTACGCCGGAGCCGCCCCCGCTGGAGGCCCTCAAGCCCCAGCTCACGCAGCAGCTGACACAGCAGAACGTGCGCAAGCAGATCGATGCGCTGAAGGCCGCGGCGAAGGTCGAGATGGCCGCCGCGCCGGCCTCGGCGGCTTCCGCCGGACAGTGATCGGCGTGCGGTTCGGGCCGGGCCCTGTCGCCAACGGCGCGCAAGGCCTGGCCGTCGAAGCCGTTTCGCGCTGAAGGCCGCCTCCCGCCGGCGTTTGCCTGCGGGTCGTGCTGGCCCATAAACAGATTAGCGGCCATTCGAAGCGCATTGTGCTTACAGGCCGAGGGCGGGTGATCAGAATCGATGCATCGATCACCCTTGCTTCTGGAGCCCTCCATGCCTCTCCGCAATTCGTTCTCGCGGCGCGCCGTTCTGGCTTGCGCCGCGGCTTTGGCGCTGACCGCGCCGCTGGCCATGGCCCAGACATTCCCGACCAAGACGGTTCGAATCATTTCGTCGTTCCCGCCGGGCAGCGGCCCGGATGCCGGCCTGCGCGTGGTGGCCGATGAGTTGTCCAAGATGTGGAAGCAGACCGTGGTGGTCGAGAACCGGCCGGGCGGCAATGGGTTCATCGCGATCAACGCGCTCAAGCAAGCCGGCACGGACGGGCACGACCTGATCCAGTTCGACATGGCGCACGTGACCACGCACCCCTACACCTTCAGCCAGTTGCCGTACGACCCGCGTGAAGACCTCGCGTTGATCCGTCCGCTGTTCCAGAACGAATTCTTCTTCGCGGTGGCGGCCAACGGCCCGTACAAGACCGTGGCGGACATCGTGGCGGCCGCCAAGGCCAAGCCGGGTGAGTTGAACTACGGCTCGTGGTTCAACGGCAGCCCGGGGCACCTGGGTGCGCTGCGCCTGGAAGCGGCCACCGGCACCAAGATGGTCCACGTGCCGTTCAAGGAAATGTCGCAGCTCTACAGCAGCGTGGCCAATGGTGAAGTGCAGTGGGCCCTGGGCAGCGCCGCCAGCGCGGGTGCGCTCGAACAAGCCGGCAAGCTGCGCTTCATTGCCACCACCGCCACCAAGCGCTCGCCGCTGTACCCGGCTGCGCCGCCGGCCAATGAAACGCCGGGGGCATCGTCCTTCAGCCTGATGTCGTGGACGGGCCTGGCCGCGCCGCGCGGCACGCCCAAGGCCCTGCGCGAGAAGATCAGCGCCGACGTTGCCAAGGCCGTGCGTAGCCCCACCGTGCAGGACCGCTTCCGCAAAGGCGGCTACGAAGCCCTGGATCTGGGGCCCGATGAACTCGCCGCGTACATCGAGCGCGAACGCAAGGTGTGGAGCGAAATCATCAAGACGGCGAACCTGAAGCTCGATTGACGCCGGCCACGAACGGAAGACGCCCGTCTCCCGTTCGTGCCATGGGCCGCCTGCTCACTTCAGCTTCCTGGCGCAGTAGGCGAAGGTCCGGTACGGCACCGAGACCACCGCTTGCCCGCGCAGCGCCGGCTCGCTGTCGATGAGTGTGCGCAACTCGGCCTCGACCTGCTGGCGGGGTTCGGCCGCCAGGGCGCTGATGAAGCTGGTCGACAGCACGCGCTTGACGATCACGTCGTCGGGCGAGCCGGTGTGTGCGTGCGTGAACTCCGATGCCGCGAGGTCCCCCAGCCTTGCATGCGGGAAGGCCTGCCGCCACGTGCCCTTGTAGAAGCGCGGCACGTCGCCCTCGCGGGCGCTGGCGATGGCGTCCATGCGGGCCACCCAGGGCACGCTGGCATCGCGCAGGTTCCACACCAGCGCCAGGCGGCCGCCGGGCCGCAACACGCGCACGATGTCGTCCAGCGCTTCGCGGGTGGCAAACCAGTGGAAGGCCTGGGCGCACACGACCACGTCGGCCGATGCATCCGGCAACGGCATCGCGGTGGCGGTGCCCTGCAGGCCCTCGGCACCGGGCAAGTCCGCCTTCAGCCGGACCAGCATCTCGGCGACCGGCTCGATCGCGATCACCTTGGCGCCGGATGCGACCAGCAGCTTGGTGAACTTGCCGGTGCCGGCGCCGAGGTCCACCACCGTGCTGCCCGCCTCCACGCCCGCGGCGCTGCGAAGCCAGGCCAGCAGCTCGGGTGGGTAGTCCGGGCGGCCTTTCACGTAGGTGTCGGCGCCGGCGGAATAGCCGCTCGCTGCCGCATGGTGGATCGGGGGCGCAGGCGCGTTCGAGGGCGGGCGAGACATCTGTCGATCTCCATGCGTTGCAGGGGGTGTGACGGCGAGTATTCCACCGTGGCACCCCGGGCGGCATGGCGAGGGTGCCGGGCGTGGAGCCCCTTGCGCCCGCAAGGTCATATATATGCAACTAATAATGTTGCATGAAATCAAGCAGCCAGTTGTCGGATGTCCTGCACGTGCTTCTGCACATCGCCGAGAGCGAGGTGCCATCCACCTCCGAAGTCCTTGCGCGGGCGATGCAGACCAACCCCGTTGTGCTGCGCCGGTTGATGGTCGGCTTGCGTGAAGCGGGCTTCGTGAGTTCGGCCAAGGGGCATGGCGGTGGCTGGTTGCTGGCGTGCCCGCTCGAAGCCATCACGCTGCGCGACGTGTACGACGCGCTGGGCGCGCCGGGCCTCGTGTCGCTGGGCTTCCGCGAAGACCGGCCCCGGTGCCTCGTGGCCCAGGCCGTCAACGATGCGCTCGGCGCGGCGGTGCGCGATGCCGAAGCCTTGCTGCTGGCGCGGCTGGACGGCGTGACGCTGGCCGCACTGTCCAAGGACTTCCACACCCGTTGGGTGGCGCATGGCCACCATGCGCCCCACCGTCTCGAGGAGCATCGGCATGAAGATTGATTTCGCCGTCGTCGGAGGCAGCTTCGCTGGCTTGTCCGCCGCGTTGCAATTGGCGCGCGCGCGCCGCCAGGTGCTGGTGGTCGATGCCGGGCAGCGCCGCAACCGGTTCGTCGACGAGGCCGGTGGCACCTCGCATGGCTTCCTCACGCAAGACGGCCGCGCCCCGGCCGAGATCGCCGCCGAAGGCAAGCGGCAGTTGCTGCGCTACCCGAACGTGCAGTGGATGGACGGCCAGGCCGAAGACGCGCGCGTGGCGCCCGATGGCCGCCTGCATTTCCGGGTGGGCGACATCTCCGTGAGCGCCGGCCGGCTGGTGCTGGCCACTGGCGTGCGCGACGAACTCCCACCGGTGCCTGGTCTCGCCGAGCGCTGGGGCCGCAGCGTCTTCCATTGCCCGTACTGCCACGGCTACGAGGTGAATGCGGGGCGGATCGGTATCGTCGCCGGCTCGCCCATGGCCCAGCACCACGCCATCATGCTGCCCGACTGGGGCCCGACGACGCTGTTCTTGAATGGCGCCTACACGCCGTCGGCCGACGAACTCGCCGTGCTCGTGCGGCGCGGCACCCACGTCGAGACGGCACCCGTTGCGCGCATCGACGGCATGGCCGACGTGGTGCTGCAAGACGGCCGCATCGTGCCGATGGACGGCCTCTTCACGCAGCCGCGCACGCACCTGAGCAGCCCGGTTGCGCAGCAGCTCGGCTGTGCGCTCGTCGAAGGGCCGATGGGCACCTTCATCCAGGTGGGCCCGGTCCAGGATACGAGCGTGCCGAACGTCTTCGCCTGCGGCGACGCATCACGCGCGGCCGGCAGCGTGGCCCTGGCGGTGGGGGACGGGGTGATGGCGGGTCTCGGCGCCCATCGGTCGACGATGTTCTGACCCCGTCTCGGGGCTTCGGTCAGCGGGTCACGGTGGCGTCTGT
>CAZBOF010000151.1:0-9214 GCA_964493285.1 uncultured Rhizobacter sp.
GCCGAGGCAACCACGAAGTGATGGTGCGTGGCACCTTCGCCAACGTGCGCATCAAGAACCTGATGATCCCCGCCGACGCCGACGGCAGCCGTGAAGAAGGCGGCGTCACCCTCTTCCAGCCCACGAAAGAAAAGCTCTTCATCTACGACGCTGCGATGAAGTACATGGCCGAGAACACCCCGACCATCGTGTTCGCAGGCGAGGAGTACGGCACCGGTTCGTCGCGCGACTGGGCCGCGAAAGGCACTGCGTTGATGGGCATCAAGGCCGTGGTGGCGCGCAGCTACGAACGCATCCACCGCGCCAACCTCGTGGGCATGGGTGTGCTGCCACTTCAGTTCAAGGGCACCGATTCCTGGCAAACGCTGGGCATCACCGGCGAAGAAGAATTCGATATCAAGCTGGGCACCGAACTCAAGCCGCAGCAAGACGCCACCCTCGTCATCCGCTGCAAGGACGGCAGCACGCAGGACGTGCGCGTGACGCTGCGCATCGACACCCCGATCGAGGTCGACTACTACAAGCACGGCGGCATTTTGCCGTTCGTGCTGCGCCAGTTGCTGGCCTGACGGCAGGCGACGTCAGGCCAGGAGTCCTTCATGGCGCCGCAGCGCCATGAAGGACCATGTGAGGCTCGGACTATCCAACCCGCGCCAGCTGATTTTCCAGCCGGTTCTTCGCTCGGCGCAGAGCGGGAAGATAGATGCCGAGCAATTCGTCGAAGTCGCTGCGCTCCGTCTTGACTGCCAGAGTCATTGCCGCCACCGTGGCTCCTGCTCTGTCGCACAACGGCACCGCGAGCGAGCGAACCCCCATCTCGATTTCCTCATCGCAAACGGCGAAGCCCAAGTCGCGCGCGCGATCGATACTCTGCGCCACGCGCGCAGGGTCCGTCACCGTCTTCGGCGTCAGCGCCCGAAACGACGCCCCGTCGAGCCGATGCTTCTGCTCGAGCCGACTCAAACTGGCCAACAGCACCCGCCCCGATGCAGAACAGTGCAAGGGAAGACGTGAGCCAAGTCCCAAACCCGCAGTCAAACTGCGCCGTGCGGTTGAACGCGCAACGATCACCACATGCGTTTGCGAAAGCTCGCCCACCGATGCGGACTCACGTGTTCTCTCGCTCAGCGCATCCAGAAATGGCTGAGCCAACCTGGGAATCGGCCTAGACGACAGATAGGCATGCGCCACGTCGAGAGACTTCGGCTCCATCACGAAGTACTTGCCGTCGTGCCGCAAGTAACCCATCGCGGTCAGCGTCAGCAAAGAGCGCCGGGCCGAAGCCGGCGTCACATCGGTCGCCCGGGCGACATCCGTGATGGTGATGCGTTCGCGATCCTTTCCAAAACACGCCAGGGTTTGGAGGCCCTTCTCCAAAGCACCGACGAAATCGGAGGATGCCGCCTTGTCAGTGATAACCCTCATTTATTCGCTATCCGCAGAAGTTGATGGATGTTCCTCTGGAGGAAGGCAACAATTTTCCATCTTTTTGCAAGACGACCCAGGAAACATTCCCACATGCAACATCTCGACAGACGCCATTTCATCGGCTCGAGCATCGCCATGAGCGTCGGATCACTCCCTTCGCTTTCATGGGCGCAGCCCACGCGCCCGATCCGCCTGGTGGTGCCGTTCCCCGCGGGCGGAGCGGCGGACTTTTTCCCACGCGTGGTGGCAGCCGAACTGCAACGCAAGTATCCAGCGGGGGTCGTGGTCGAGAACAAGGCAGGTGCCGGCGGCAACATCGGCGCGCAAGACGTCTACTCCGCGGCGCCCGACGGCCTCACCTTCCTCGCATCGCCACCCGGCCCGCTCTCGATCAACCGCCACCTGTTCAAAAGCATGCCATTCGATTCGAGCCGCTTTGTGGCGGTGACGATGCTGGCCACTGCGCCCGCCGTGCTCGCGGTTCGACCCGATTTCCCGGCACGCACGCTGCGCGAGTTTGTGGCACATGCGCGCGCCAACCCCGGCAAAGTCAGCTTTGCGTCGCAAGGCAACGGCTCAACCGGCCACCTCGTCAGCGGCATGTTCATGCAGGTGACCGGCACCGACCTGTTGCACGCACCGTATCGCGGATCGGGCCCGGCACTGATCGCGGTGATGGGCAGCCAGGTAGACGCCATGTTCGATAACGTGCCGACTGTTCAGACCCATCATCGCGAAGGCAAGCTGCGTGTGATCGGAGTCGCGGCTCGCGAACGCACACCCGCTTTGCAAGATGTCGAAACATTCGCGGAAGCCGGCATGCCGGACATGGTCGCGCACACATGGTTTGCCGTGGCCGCGCCGCCAGGAACGCCCAGCCATGTGGTTCGCACCCTCCAAGAGGACATCGCCGAGATCGTCGGCAACCCGGAGATTCGCAAGCGCTTCCTGGCTCAAGGCGGGGATCCGCAAGGTTGGACGCCAGAAAGGACTCAGCAATTCATCGCGGAAGAATCCGTCCGCTGGCAACGCGTGATTCAGAACGCTCGTATCTCGGTGGAGTGAGGGCGGCCGGCGACGAACATGACAGATCATCTGACTTCCAGCGACTCCCAATCGCGCGTAGCCATCGTCACCGGTGGTGCCAAAGGCATGGGGTATCACATGGTGCTCGCCCTGCTTGAACAAGGGCACCGCGTCGCCGTTGTCGATCGTGATCGCGCCGCGATGGCGAGCTTTGATGCAGTGAGCAAAGACGAGAAGCAGCTTCTTCGCCTTTCCGTTGATCTCACCAGCAGCCAAGCAATCGGCACGGTGATTTCCTCGGTAGTGACGCATTTCGGACAACTGGACATCCTGGTCAACAACGCAGGTCTCGGTCAGGCCTCGATCCGACCGGACAACTGGAAGAACCCCTTGCGGTTCTGGGACGTCACGCCATCCCAGTGGCAAGACTTCCTCGACCTCAACTGCACCGCCGCCTTTTTCTTGTCTCGCGCAGCAGTGCCTGACATGATCCGGCAAGGCTGGGGACGCATCATCAATGTCACCACCAGCTTGGACACCATGCTGCGAGGCGGGTTCGCGCCCTATGGTCCTTCGAAAGCCGCGCTCGAGGCCGCCACCGCCATCATGGCAGCCGACCTTGAAGAGTTTCCACGCATCACCGCCAATGTCCTGGTCCCCGGCGGCCCGACCGACACCTCGTTGATTCCATCGGACGCGGGTTTTGATCGAAGCACGATGCTGCCCGCCGACATCATGGCGGCGCCCCTGCAATGGCTGGTATCCGACGCCTGCGACGCGGTCAGCGGCCAGCGCGTGATCGCCGCACGCTGGGACCGGAAGCTGGCTCCGAGCGCAGCGATGAAGATCGCAAGCAGCCCGGCCGCGTGGGGCGCGCTCGGCCAGCAGATGATCAAGCCGGCGTTTGCATCCACCTAGCCGAGTCCGACCCGCATCGCCCATGAACTCACTTCACACACCACCCACCGCCGACGCCGACGCCGCCAAGCCTGCTGCCTTCGGCTTCAGGCAGGCCACCGCCTGGCCGAATGGCCAACTTCATCGCGTTCCATTCTGGTTGTACAGCGACCCTGCCCTGCTTGCGCAGGAGCAAGACTGCATCTTCCGCGGTGCCACATGGAACTACCTTTGCCTTGCCGCCGAGCTTCCCGAGGTTGGAAGTTATCGAACCACCTTCATTGGAGAAACGCCTGTGGTGGTGACACGCGGCAAAGACGGAGAGATCTCCGCCTTTGAGAACCGCTGTGCCCATCGCGGTGCGCTCATCGCCCTGGAGAAATCCGGACGCACCAAGAGTTTCCAGTGCGTCTACCACGCCTGGGGCTATGACCTCCGGGGCAATCTGACAGGCGTCGCTTTTGAGCGGGGCATCAAGGGGTTGGGCGGCATGCCGGCCGGGTTTGACAAGACGAAGCACGGTCCTCGGCGCCTGAAAGTCGCAGTATTGAGCGGCTTGGTCTTCGGCAGCTTCTCCCCGGACGCACCCGATATCACCGGCTATCTGGGCGAGACGCTGGTCAAGCGCATTGAACGTGTCATGGGCGAACCCGTGGAGGTGATCGGACGCTTCACGCAAACTCTTCCAAACAACTGGAAGCTCTACGTCGAGAACGTGAAAGACAGCTATCACGCCAGCCTGTTGCATACCTTCTTCACGACGTTCGGGCTGAATCGCCTGTCCCAAAAGGGCGGCGTCATCGTGGATGAGAGCGGCGCACACCACGTCAGCTACTCCATGATGAATCCCGATGCAAAGGAAGATTTGGCCTACAAGGGTGAGGCCCTGCGGTCTGACAACGACCGATATCGCTTGAAGGACCTGAGCGTCCTGTCATCCTTCAAGGAGTTCGATGACGGCATCACTTTGCAGATACTTTCCGTGTTTCCGGGCTTCGTGTTGCAGCAGATCCAGAACTGCATTGCCATTCGGCAAGTCATCCCGCAAGGCATGGACCAGACCCAACTGAACTGGGTGTACCTCGGCCGTGTCAGTGACACGCCGGAACAGCGCACGGCGCGGCTGAAGCAATGCAATCTCGTCGGACCCGCCGGCTATGTGTCAATGGAGGATGGTGCAGTCGGTGGCTTCGTCCAGCGCGGCACCGCGGCAGCGTCCCAACTGAGCGCCGTCGTTGAAATGGGCGGGCACGATGTCGAATCGTGCGAAGGCCGCGCCACGGAAACCTCTGTGCGCGGGTTCTGGAAGGCCTATCGGCATCACATGGGAATCTGATCGCCATCATGACCGACATTGATCTGCTAGCCGTCTGCGCGTTCAACGCTCGCTACGCCCACGCCATTGACAGCGACTCACTGGAAACTTGGCCCGAGTTCTTTACGGCCCGATGCCATTACCGCATCACGAACATCGAGAATGAGGCCGAAGGACTCCCAGCCGGTTTGATCTTCGCCGACTCGCGCGACATGCTCCGGGATCGGGTGGCTGCCTTGCGCGAAGCGAATGTCTACGAGCAACAAAGGTATCGCCACATCGTGGGTTGGCCATTGGTCAACCCCTCAGATGCGAGCGCGATGACGCCGTTTCTGGTGGCACGGATCATGGCGTCGGGCAGAACCGATGTATTTGCATGCGGGGCTTACCACGACACCTTCGTCATCGAGCAAAACCAGCTTCTACTTTCGAAACGCGTTGTTGTCTGCGACAGCCCCGTCACTGACACGCTGCTGGCATTGCCACTTTGATCGGCGCCTTTGCGCATAGCGGCTGATTCCCTCAACGGCGGCTCGCCAAGGGCTGCCGACGGCGCAGCGGGTCAACCAACGTGCTGCGAGAACAGCGCCTCGCTGAACCCGACGCTCACCGCGCCATCGGGCCACTCCACCACCGGGCGCTTGATCACGCTTGGCTGGCTGTGCATCACGCTCTTGGCGGAGGCTGCGTCGGTCACCGCCGCCTGCACCTCGGGAGCCAGCTTGCGCCAGGTCGTGCCCTGGCGATTGAGCAGGCGCTCCCAGCCGACGGCCTTCTCCCATCGGTCCAGCCCGGCATCGGGCACGCCTTGCTTCTTGAAGTCGTGGAAAGCGACATCCACCCCTTGGGCGGCGAGCCAGGCGCGGGCCTTTTTCACCGTGTCGCAGTTGGGAATGCCGTAAAGCGTGAGCGGGTTCGTCATGGTGGCGTGATGTCAGGAATGTCTCGAGGTTCGCAGATTGGATCGGGTCCGTAGGCGGTGTCGGTCACCTTGCCCTGCCCGTCAAGGCCCACCTGGAACCACTGGCAGAACACGGCATCGTAGCGGTAGGCCCACACGGTCTGCTTCTGCCAGCCGATATAGAACGTCTCGGACGCCCGCCCGATGGCGGCACGCACCTCGGAGGCGTCCATGCCGCTTTGGATCTCATTGAACTTCTGCTCGGTCAACACCTGTTCCCAGCGCGCCAGGCGGCCTTGGGCATCGAAGTCGACCATGTAGGTGTGCTTGCCGAAGGGCCCACGCGCGAACTCCAGCCGCTGCTGGCCGTCGCGCATCAGGAAGCGCCCGGTGGGTGGGCCCATCGCGCGGGTCACGTCATCGACAGAACTGCCCACAGGCAATGCGGGCGGGCCGTACGAAGCGCAGGCCGTCATCAGCAAGCCTGCCGCCAGAGTCGGCAATAACCGGGGTGCGTCGTTCATAAGCCACCTTCCACCAAGGGCCACCATGCCCTCTCGAGGCGAGTTTACGCAGCGCCTCCCCACCGACACCCAGGCATGGGTACGGCCGGCGCCCCTCAGGCGGGAAGCCCGGCGGCACGCGCGGTTCGAGCCCGCGCGGCAGCCAGCTCCTGTTCGCCCAGGCGCCCGGCATGGTGAGCGGTTTCCCGCGACGACAGCTTGAAGACGCCAATGACGTCCACCAGGCGGCTGGCCTGCTCGCTGAGGCTGGCCGCCGAGGCGGTGCTTTGCTCCACCAGCGCCGCGTTTTGCTGCGTCATGTGATCCAGCTCGGTGACCGCATGGTTGATCTGGCCAATGCCCGAGGCCTGCTCGGTCGAGGCGCTTGCGATCTCGCTCACCAGCTCCGTGACACGCCGAGCCTGCTTCACCACATCGTCGATCGTGCTGCCCGCGGCGTTCACCAGCTTGGAGCCGTTCTCAACCGTGCTGACGCTCTCGGAGATGAGCGCGCGGATTTCCTTGGCGGACTGTGCGCTGCGCTGCGCAAGGCTGCGCACTTCGCTGGCCACCACGGCGAAGCCGCGGCCTTGCTCGCCGGCGCGCGCAGCCTCCACAGCCGCGTTGAGGGCGAGGATGTTGGTCTGGAACGCGATGCTGTCGATCACGCCAATGATTTCCGAGATCTGCTTGCTCGACTTCGAGATGACGTTCATCGTGTCGATCACTTCGCCCACCACGCGACCGCCCGTCTCCGCCGCTGCACATGCCGTTGCCGCCATCTGGCTGGCCTCGCGGGCGGTATCGGAATTGCTCCGCACCGTGACGTTCATCTCCTCCATCGACGCAGCCGTCTGCTGAAGATTGCTCGCCTGGTTCTCGGTGCGAGACGACAGATCCAGCGTGCCGCTGGCAATCTCGGCCGTGGCCCGGCTCATCACGTCGACACCCTCGCGCACGTCGAGCACCGTGGCGCGGATGTTCATGTTCATCTGCGTCAGGCCACGCATCACCTCGCCGATCTCGTCGCTTCGATGGCTGACGAGCTGGGAGCTGAGGTCACCCGCAGCGATCCTGTTCACCAGCATGCCGGCTTCGCGCAGCGGGTTGACGATCGTCCTCGCCAAGAAGGCCCCGATCACGGCGGCCGACGTCAGCATGGCCAATGCCGGCGCCCAGAATGAAGGGCTTGCCGCAGGCGCGCCCCCAGCGATCAAGCCCCCCGCCCCGGCCAGAACCACCACGCCCATGGCACCCCAGATGCGCCCCTTCAATCCCCGTTCGCGAACCCACTGCGACGTGAGGCCCCAGGCATTGGCTCGGAAAACGCGCCCGTGGCGCAGTATGAGGTTCTTGTTCTTCGGGTCGAGCATCTCGCGGTACAAGGGCTCGATGCGTGCGATCTCTTCACGCCCCGGCTTGCTGTGCACCATCAGGCTGCCGGCGAACTTGCCATCCAGGAACACCGGGCTGAGGTTCAGGCGCAGCCAATAGTGATCGCCGTTCTTGCGGCAGTTCTTGATGATTCCGGTCCAGGGGCGCTTGGCACGCAAAGTCAGGATCATGTCGCGCAGCACCTGAGGCGGGTTCTCGCGGTGCAGCATCTTTTGCGTCGGCGTGCCTTTGAGTTCGTCCCAGTCGTAGCCGCAAGCGCGCAGGTACGACGCGTTTGCGTAAACGAAATTGCTGGTCTGGTCACCGACGAGAACCAGGATCTCGGCATCGTCGATGACGTGCTCTTGGGGGCTGCGGTTCGTATTGCTCATTGGCTGAACTCTGCTTTGGATGTCCCGCGTAGCGCCCGCCGCGATCACATCGTTCCCTGAAACCCATCCAACCCGTGCACGACGCAAGTCAGCACGGATTCGTCCCTGAGGCGCACTTCCGCCAGTTTTCGGCCATGCAAGCAGGTGCTTGAGTCCCGGAAGCCCCCTCAACGGGCGGAATCCGCCGAAGAATGCGCAGCTTGCTGCCGCTTGAATGTGCCAGATACAGCGTCTCGCGAGATCTCGGCGACGCTCGTCCCGTCTCGCAGAACACTCACAGGGAGCGCTGCACCGCAGCAACCCCTTCCACCCGCCGGCCGACACTCAACCGATGTGCCCCAGTACACGCAGCACGCGCTCCGGCGTGAGGAACTGCAGGTTCAGCGGGCCTGCGCATCATTTGAACGCACTCAGGATGGCGGTCGGGGCGCTGACGGCACGCGCGGCGCGCGCCCTGCTCCAGGCCCGGGACAAGCACTGAAGGAGAGCACGTTGCGCATCGCGCCATCCACCCGCCATCAGACCATCGATGGGAGACATGGCGTCCCGCCTGCGCAACCGAACGGGTCGGCGACCGGAGGGGCTCGAAGGGAATGCAATCGAATCGAGTCTCACCCGGTTTGCAACGGGTTATGCCTTGGCCGGCGGCACCCTTCGCCTTCTCAGCAACTCGTCGAGGCTCCATGCACCTGGACCGGTGAACACGAAGAGCAAGAAGACAAAAGTGAAGAGGATGGCAGCGTCGCCGCCATTCAGTACCGGATACAAGCTCGCCGGGGCATGAAACATCCAGTACGCCACAGCCATCTCGCCTGAGATGATGAAAGCGGCTGGGCGCGTAAACAGTCCGAGCAGCAAAAGTGCGCCGCCAATGACTTCAATCCACCCGCCGACTCAGAACAGCGAGCCCGCCGGGGGAAGCCCGCCCTCTGGCGCGGCAGGAAAGCCCATCAGTTTTTGCGTGCCATGCTCAATGAAGATCAGAGCCGCAACGATGCGCAGAACCGCCAAAGCATAGGGCGTGTAGCGTTCGAGCTTGTCCATACAGTTCTCCTAAGCCGTTCGGTGCCCCGCAGGCGCTTTGAGGCGGTCACCGGCAACAGGACCGTTCAAAGCGCGATATCGAAGCACGAGTTCAAGATAGTGCACGTTTGAAGAGGCCAGCAAACTCGATTGCCAGCGCGCGCCATCTTATCGACACGCGCGCGCGCTGTCTCGGCCTCGCCCGCAACACAGGGAAAACGCCGCTCGGCAGGGAGGCGTAAAAAAACCCCGGAGAGCCGCATGTCTGCTGGCTGTCCGGGGTTCATTCTTGGTGGGCCCTGAGTGACTCGAACACTCGACCTACGGATTAAGAGTCCGCTGCTCTACCAACTGA
>CAZBOF010000152.1:0-9101 GCA_964493285.1 uncultured Rhizobacter sp.
CACAGCTCCTTGACGGTGGGCGCCTTGCGCGCCGCCGCCTTGTCGGCGGCCGGGTCGCCGCCCCGGCGCACCTGCGCCAGCCATTCCTGGGCCAACGAACGGGCCTGTTCCACGGTCAGTTCCCCGAACAGGCCCAGGGCAGGCTTACGCCGCTCGCCCGCGTTCGTGCGGTACTGGAGCATGAATACCTTGCGGCCCGCTGGTGTAATCTTGCACAGGAAGCCGGGCACCAGCGTGTCCCGGAGTTCGACGGCCTGCGCCTGGGGTTGCGCCGCCTCCACGGCGGTCTTGGTGAGTTTGATCTTTGCCATGATGACTCCTCGGAAAGACCCGATTCCCAGGAGCCTTGTAGGGGCCAGCAGAGGGGAAGCCGGGTCAGGTTTCGGAAAGCACCGGCATATGTTGAACGCGCCTAAGTGATTGATAAACCTGCTGTATCGGGCTTGGGCGTAGTCCAGCGAGATGCGGTACTGGAGTCATGGTGAAATGAAAAATCGCCCGCAGGTCGAACACCGCATCGATGTCCTGGCCCGGGCGCGTGTACCTGAGCACCGGTGAGTCGGGAGCGCGGGCCAGGAACTCGCAAAGCGCACGCACGCCTTCGTTCTGCCCGGCAAGGTCGTCGGCGCCTGCAAAGGCATACAGGCGCCAGCGGCCGTCGGCCTTTCCGGCATGGCCCAGCTGGACCGGCTTCGCGTCGCAGACCCGGATCACCGGCGCGGAATGGAACCGGGTGCCGACCACGAACCCCTTGGCCAGGTGCTGATGCGTGGCGTCACCGCAGATGATCGATGGGCGGTAGTGCGTGCCCATGCCCGCCGTGAATCGGCCATGGCGCTCGAAGTAGCGCTGGAACTCCGCCGGGTCCACGCCGCCGGCCTCGCCGTGGGCCCCTTGCTTCGCGCGATCGCTGAACATCTGCGCCCACTCGCGGTCGAAGTCGATCAGCTCCTGCGCGACGACCTGACGCTCTGCGGAGTACGTGTCCAGCAGCGCAGGAGCACATTGCCGTCGCAGCACCGCGGCGAGCTTCCATCCGAGGTTGAACGTGTCCTGCATGGAGAAGTTCATGCCCTGGCCCGCCTTGGGGCTGTGGGTATGGCATGCATCGCCCGCGATGAACACGCGCGGCACGCGTGACCCGACATCCGCCAGCGGCACGTCGTCGTACTTGTCGCAGATGCGCTGGCCAATCTCGTAGACCGACCACCAGGGGACTTCCTTCACATCGAGCGTGTAGGGATGGAAGATGCCTTTCGCGGCAGCAATGAGATGGTCGACGGTGATGCCGCGATGGGCCACGCGTTCGTCTTCGCCCAGCTTGTCCATCTCCACATAGAGGCGCACCAGGTACTGGCCCTCGCGAGGAATGATGAGCAGATTGCCGCTTGCCGATTGGATCGCGACCTTGTGGCGGATGTCCGGGAAGTCCGTCACCGCGAGCACATCCATGACCCCCCACGCATGGTTGGCCGAATCACCGACCAGCTGCCGGCCGATGGACTTGCGCACGGCGCTGCGGGCGCCGTCGCACCCGACGACATAGCGCGCCTGGATGGTTTCGACCTCTGCGGCGTGCGCGGCATCGGTGCGTTCCAGCCGCACCGTGACCGGATGATCCGACGCGTCATCATCCACCGTGACATCCAGCAGACGCCGCGCATAGTGGGGCTCCAGCCGGCTGGCCGAGTTGCGCATCAGGTCGAGGTAGAAGTCATGCACACGGGCCTGGTTCAGCACCACATGCGGGAACTCCGACAATCCGTCTTCGGTGTCCTGTACGCGGCCATGCCGCACGATGTTTTCCGGTTGCTGCTCATCCGGCTTCCAGAAGGTGACCTCGTTGATCCAGCAGGCCTCCTTCATGACGCGTTCGCTGAAGTCGAAGGCCTCGAACATCTCCATCGTCCTGCAGGCGATGCCGTCGGCCTGGCCCAGTTCGAGCGGCCCGTCCTTCTGCTCCACGATGCAGGTGCGGATGTCGGGAAACGCAGCCATTTGCGCCGCGAGCGTCAGGCCCGCCGGACCGCAGCCGACGATCAGCACGTCAACCTGGCTGGGCGGCGTCTGCGCATGCGGCACCCGCTCGGCCGAGGCCTCTTTCACACGCGGATCACCGGGCCTGAAGCCATTCAGATGGAACTGCATCTCGTACTCCCTCAACGCCTGTCGAGCATCGTGCCCTGCCTCGCGGGATGAGGTGCGAGAGGACGGTTCGAAAATTATATTCCGTGTACTGAATTTCAGTATCAGTAATAATTCGGAGTCTGCGGCCTGGGGCCGCGGGCGAACCCAGGCAGCGAGATGAAGAAACAGCCATTCCACCCGGTCGACCTCAATGAATTTCCCGGGCACTGCGCTCGCCGCGTTCAGCAGATCGCGGTCGCGCTGTTCATGCAGGAAATGGGTGACAACAACGTGACACCGGTCCAGTACTCGTCGCTGCAGACCATCTGTACGCATCCGGGCATCGACCAAGGCACGCTGTGCCGCATGATCGCGTTCGACACCTCCACCATCGGCAGCGTGATCGATCGGCTCGAGACGCGCGGCCTCGTGGTGCGATCGGTCTGCGCAACGGACAAGCGGGTCCGCCAGGTGTTCCCCACGCCCGAAGGCAAACGCTTGCTCGCCCGGGCCATGCATCCCATGCTGAGCGCGCAGGAGCTGTTCCTGGCCCCTTTGTCATCGGGCGAGCGCAAGGTGTTCATGAGCCTCATGCACAAGCTGATCGATGGGCATGCGGCCAACGGCATCGGCAGCCCCTTGTCGCCATCCGATTGAAATCGCTCGGGGCGTGCCTCAGGGCCCAGCCCCCCCCACATAAGGGTTCCCCCCTAAGTAGGGATGGTGAATCTGCGCTCTTTTGCTGCACCCTTGTGACCTTCGCAGACCGGGTCGTTCAACGGCGAAGGTCTGCCCCACAAGCGAGTTCAGCCATGACGATCGACCGTGTGAGACTCTTTGCCGTAGCCATCCTGGTGGCGGTCTTCTACTTCTTCGGGGTGGGTGACGCGCACGCGGGGGCCTCCCAGGCTGCGCCGGCCCTTCTTACCGCCTCGCGCTGACCGGCCTGCGCCTGCCGCCCCCGGCTTCCCGCCTCCCGCCAGAAGCTCCCTCCCCTGCACGGCGCCTCAGTCGGCATCCGCCGGCGGCGCCACCACCGCATCCGCCGGCGCACCAGCGTCGCATTTGCGGCAGTTCAACACACTCCCACGCATCCGCGCCCGGCCTTCCGCCGTGATCACCCACGGCCGCAGGATCCAAGGCGGGTTGTGGCGTACGTGCTGGAAATGGCCGCACGCCAACTCGGCGACCCAGTCGTGCGCCTCATCCTGGTGATACCCGGCGATGGGCTGTTCCATGTGCGGTTCGCGAAGGAGAGCGCGCCCGCCTTCAGTCGATCTCACCGCCCTGTGCCGCGTCCCGGCGGGCACGCCGGTGCCGCACGGCCAGGCCCAGCGGCTCGATGAGCATGCAAGCCGCGGTCACGGCATAGGCGCCCCACACGTAGAGGCCGTAGCCGCCCATCGCGAAAAATTCTGCAGCGCTGCCCCAATTCATGGCTTGGCCCTCCGGTTCACCAATGCACTCACCCAGTCGGCGTGGCGTTCGCGCTCTAGGATGATCGCCCGCGTGCGTGTGAACACGGCGGCAAAGGCATAGGCCCAGAACGCCAGCGTCATCAGCAGCATGGCCGTGAGCATGGTGCTCACCATCTTCGGCGCCGACGTCATGCTGATCGTCGCCCCCTGGTGCAAGGTGTTCCACCAGATCACCGAGAAATAGATGATCGGGATGTTCACCACGCCGACCAGCGCCAGCAGCGCGCCGGCGTTGTCGCCGCGGCGCGGATCGTCGATCGCTTCCACCAGCGCGATGTAGCCGAGGTAGAGGAAGAGAAGAATCAGCTCTGAGGTGAGCCGCGCGTCCCACACCCACCAGGTGCCCCAGGTCGGCTTGCCCCAGAACGCGCCGGTCCACAGCGCGAGAAAGGTGAACATCGCGCCGGTGGGGGCGATCGCACGCGCGACCATCGAGGCCAGGCGGGCGTTGAACGCCCAGCCCACTGCCGCCCACGCCGCCATCACGAGGTACAGCAGCATCGACATCCAGGCCGCGGGCACGTGGATGAAGATGATGCGGTACGACTCGCCTTGCGTGGCATCGGTGGGTGCCACGAAAAAGCCGATGTAGAGCCCCGCGAGGGCGAGCAAGATGGCGGCTGCCCAGCACCAGGGGGTCAGGGCGCCAGCCAGCCGATAGAAACGCGAAGGCGCGGCAAAGGTGAAGAATCGCAAGGGAGGCGAAGTCATGGGGTCGGTCCGATCTGATGGCGTTCCATGGACAGGGTTCACTCGGTGGAGATGCGAAGCGCTGCCGCAGTGACCCAGGGCGCGCAGAGCGCGGTCATGAGGAGCAAGGCGCCCAGCAAGGAGAAATGGCCCTCGGGCGACACGCCCGACTGCACGGCGCCCACCGCGCCCGTGCCGAAGATCAGCGCAGGAATGCACAGCGGCAGGATCAGCAGGATCAGCAGCACCCCGGCACTGCGCAATCCGAGCGTGAGCGCCGCACCGAGCCCGCCCAGCAAACTGAGGATCGGGGTGCCCAGCAGCAAAGTGGCCGTCAGCGTGCCGATCGCATCGAGCGACATGCCGAGCAGCAAGCCGAACAGCGGCGCAGCCAACACCAGCGGCAAACCGGTGATGAGCCAATGCGCCAAGGCCTTGGCCATCGCGATGCGCGCCGGCGAGTCACCGCACAGCAGCATCTGCTCGAGCGAACCATCGGCATGGTCGGTGGCATACAGCTGCGTGACGGACAGCATGGCGGCAAGCAGCGCGCACACCCACACCACACCCGGCGCGATCTGGCGCAGCATCTGCGCTTCCGGGCCCACGCCGAGCGGGAACAGGCTCACCGCCACGGTGAAAAAGGCCAATGGCAGCAGGGCCTCGATGCGCCGCCTGGCCGCCAGGCGCAGGTCGCGCGCGAGCACCGCGGTGAATGCACTGCTCATGGGGCGGCATCTTCCAGCTGCAGCACCACCGGCGACGGCGCGGCGAGCGTGAGCGCTTGATGGCTGGTGAGTACCACGCGGCCACCAGCCGCGGCATGTGCGCTCAGCAGCGCATTCAAGGTGGCAATGCCTTCGGTGTCCAGCGCATCGAAGGGCTCATCGAGGATCCAGACTTCACCGGGACGCGACAGCCCGAGCCGGGCCAGCGCGACGCGGCGCCGCTGCCCCTGCGACAAGGTTCTCACCGGCGCCCGGCTGCGGCTGGCCAAGCCGAAGCACGCCAGCGCTTCGCGCAAGGCGTCGTCACCGGCGTCGCGGCCATGCAGGCGCACGAGAAAACGCAGCGCTTCGGCCACGGTGAGATCGTCCTTCAGCGCATTGGCATGGGCGATGAAAGTCAACTGCCGCTGGTAGGCGGCGTCGCGGCGCACGGGGCGCCCGTCCCAGGTGATCACACCCGCCTCGGGTGCCGACAGGCCCGCCAGCAAGCGCAGCAAGCTGGTCTTGCCGCGCCCGTTCGCACCCCGAAGCCACACCACTTGGCCTGGTGCCACACGGAAGTCCAGCCCCTGGAACAGCAAGCGCGTTCCGCGGCGGCAAGCCACCCCCGTGGCGGCCAGCACGGATGTCGGTGCAGCGGTAGGGACGTCGTGGGTCACAGCATGGACAGGGTTCTCGGAACCCCGCATTGTCGGTCACGGCAGTACGATGTCCGGACTGGGCCGTTTCGGCGCGACAAAGCGCCCCCGAGCGCGGCCCCCGAAATTGAACACCCCTTACGTCGTCGCCGTCCGCGCGCTCTGCGAGTTCACTGCCAAAGCCGGTGATCTCGACCTGCGCTTCACGCCCTCCCCGTCCGCGCTCGACGGGCAGCTGGGCCACGCGCTGGTGGCGGCGCGGCGCCGCGCCCGGCCGAGCTACCAATCGGAAGTGAGCCTGCAAGGCCAGTACAAGAACCTCCTGGTTCGCGGCCGCGCAGACGGCTATGACGCCGGCCTCGGCCTGCTCGAAGAAGTCAAAACGTACCGCGGCGACCTGGCGCGGCAACCTGACAACCACCGACATCTGCACTGGGCCCAGGCGAAGGTATACGCCTGGCTGATGTGCCAGCAACACACGCTGGCGCGCCTGCAGGTGGCGCTGGTGTACTTCGACATCGCCACGCAACAAGAAACAGTCATCAAGGAAGCTTTTGAAGCCGCCGAATTGCAGCAGCATTTTGAAGCCCAATGCGAACGCTTCCTGTCGTGGGCGATGCAGGAATCCACGCACCGGCAAGCGCGCGATGCCCGCCTCGCCGCCATGCCGTTCCCGCATGCGGACTTCCGGCCCGGCCAGCGTGCACTCGCGGAAGCGGTCTACAAAACCGCCGCGCACGGCCGCTGCCTCCTGGCCCAGGCGCCCACCGGCATCGGCAAGACCGTGGGCACGCTGTTTCCACTGCTCAAAGCCTGCCCCGGCCAGAAACTGGACAAAGTCTTCTTCCTGACCGCCAAGAGTTCCGGCCGCCAGCTCGCACTCGACGCGGCCACGCAGATCGCCGGCAATGGCCCCGGCGCCCCGCTGCGCGTGCTGGAGCTGGTGGCGCGCGAGAAAAGCTGCGAACACCCCGGTACCGCCTGCCATGGCGACGCCTGCCCGCTCGCGCGCGGCTTCTATGACCGCCTGCCCGCGGCGCGCGCCCACGCCGTGGCGCGCGCTTCGCTGGACAAGGCGGCCGTGCGCGAGGTGGCGCTGGCGCACGGCGTCTGCCCCTACTACCTTGGGCAGGAACTCACCCGCTGGAGCGATGTGATCGTCGGCGACTACAACCACTACTTCGACCTGAACGCCGGGTTGCACGGCCTGGCTGCCGGGCACAGCTGGCGCGTCGGCGTTCTGGTGGACGAAGCCCACAACCTGGTGGAGCGTGCGCGCGCCATGTACTCCGCGCAGCTCGACCAGAGTGATTTCTCTCCCGTGCGAAAGAGTGCGCCCGCCGCATTGAAACCCGCACTCGACCGCCTGAATCGCGCATGGAATTCCCTGGCCAGGGAACAGCCCATGCCGTACCGCGTGCTCCCCGGCGTGCCCGAGGCCTTCTTGACGGCGCTGACGCGCGCAGTCGCCGAGATCGGCGATCACCTCGCCGACGAGCCGGCCGGTGTGGGCAGCGGCCTGCTCGGCTTCTACTTCGACGCGCTGCACTTCTCGCGCGTCGCGGCCCTGTTCGACACCCATTCGCTGTTCGACATCACGCTCGACACCGCACGCTCGCCCCGGGCGCAAACCCGCCTCTGCGTACGCAACGTCATCCCCGCACCGCACCTCGAAACACGCCTGCGCGACGCGCACACCGTGACACTGTTCTCCGCCACGCTGAGCCCGCAACCGTTCTACAGCAGCACCCTGGGCCTGCCCGAGCGCACCGCCTGGATCGACGTGCCCTCGCCATTCACCCCCGACCAGCTCGACGTGCGCCTGGCTCGCCACATCTCGACCCGCTTCCGGCATCGCGCCGCCTCGGTGGCCCCGATCGTCCGGCTGATGTCCGGCCAGTTTGCGGCGCGGCCCGGCAACTACCTCGCGTTCTTCAGCAGCTTCGAATACCTCGACCGCGTGGCCGATGCGTTCGCGGCGCAGTGTCCGCAAATACCGATGTGGCTGCAAACGCGCGGCATGGCCGAAACCGAGCGCGAACAGTTTCTCGCGCGCTTCACGCCCCTTGGCCAGGGAATCGGCTTTGCCGTGCTGGGGGGCGCCTTCGCCGAAGGCATCGACCTGCCCGGGCAACGGCTGATCGGCGCCTTCATCGCAACGCTCGGGCTGCCGCAGTGGAATCCGGTGAACGAGCAGATGAAGGACAAGCTGCACGAGCACTTCGGCGCCGGCTATGACTACGCCTACCTGTATCCCGGCGTGCAGAAAGTGATCCAGGCCGCCGGCCGGGTGATTCGCTCGAGCGACGATCGCGGTGTCGTCCACCTCATCGACGACCGGTTCGGGCAGCCCAAGGTCAGACAACTGTTACCAAAATGGTGGCAACTGGACGATGGACGCACGCGGTAAGTCGCGACACTCTCCAGATAATGACCCGGCGTCGATAACCTCAATGCGCATCGGCGTCATCCGCAGGCATTTCCCAGAACAGGAGTCCACGTGGTATCGCTTTTCGCTTTTGCCCTCACCGCTTCCGGCATGAACCCTTATCTGGTCGCTTCGTTCAACTCGAACCTCGCCTGCGAAACCGCGAAGTCGGCGCTCGTGGCCGCGGCACTGGAGCAAAGCGCAGCGGGCACCAGCACCTACTCGCTCGCACCCCGCACCCTCCGATGCATCGCCACGCCCGGCCTCGTGGTGCCCGGCGCACCGCCCGTGGCCGGCAGCCTGAGCCCCCGCACCGGCACTGCGGCCGCCAGGCGCCCAGCCAAGAAGTGAAATCAGCGCCGCGCATTGACACACTGGTGACACGCTCGGCAATCTCGCCCCGCGCGAGTGCCACACCGATGCCACCCCCCTTCGCGCCCCGTCTGGCACGCCGGATCCGGCCCCGCGGGAAGCTGCCGGGTGATGAATGGCCTCGCCGCGATGCCCGGAACATCCGAGCGCACCTTGCGGGTATCTCCCCAGTGCCGCCGCCATCGCTTCGGTCCGCAGCCCGGCACAGGCTGCCCTTCTGCAAAAAGGACTGAAACTTCCTGCTATTGCGCGCCTCCAAGCGCGGTCACGGTTCTATACTGGAAAAGCGTGAAATCTTCGGTTCAGGTAGGAAGCAGGTCGTATATGGGTGCCAAACTCAAAGTCGCAGGCTGGGTTTCTTTGGGCGCCCTCGCCGGGGTGCTGACCACGATGCAGTTGCAGGCCACTGCACAGAATCCGGCGTCGCAACTCCCGCTCGAAGAGTTGCAGCAGCTCGCCGCCGTGTTCGGCATGGTCAAGACCGACTACGTGGAAGTGGTCGACGAGAAAAAGCTCATCACGGACGCCATCGGCGGCATGGTCGCCGGGCTGGATCCGCACTCCGTCTATTTCGACAAGACCACCTTCAAGGAATTCCGCGAAGGCACGACCGGCAAGTTCGTCGGCGTCGGCATCGAGA
>CAZBOF010000153.1:0-9093 GCA_964493285.1 uncultured Rhizobacter sp.
TCGAACGTGCCGCCGCCCAAGTCGTACACGGCGATCTTGCGATCGCCCTTTTCGTTCTTGTCGAGGCCGAATGCGAGTGCCGCCGCGGTGGGCTCGTTGATGATGCGCTTGACGTCGAGGCCGGCGATGCGGCCCGCGTCTTTGGTGGCTTGGCGCTGCGCGTCGTTGAAGTAGGCCGGAACGGTGATCACGGCTTCACTGACGGATTCACCGAGATAGTCCTCGGCGGTTTTCTTCATCTTGCGCAGGATTTCCGCGCTGACTTGCTGCGCGGCCAGCTTCTGCCCGCGCACCTCCACCCATGCGTCGCCGTTGTCGGCCGCGACGATCTTGTAGGGCATCAGGTCGATGTCTTTCTGGACCTCTTTCTCGGTGAACTTGCGACCGATCAGCCGTTTCACGGCGTACAGCGTGTTGCGTGGGTTGGTGACGGCCTGGCGCTTGGCCGGGGCGCCCACCAGAATTTCTCCGTCTTCTTGGTAGGCGACGATGGATGGCGTGGTTCGCGCGCCTTCGCTGTTCTCGATGACCTTGGTCGAGTTGCCTTCCATGATGGAGACACACGAATTGGTGGTCCCGAGGTCAATGCCGATGATCTTTGCCATGTGAACGCTCCTGCGATCCTAGAAAGTTGAATATCTTCGAGTTGTGGATAAGTTGGGCTGTTTCAAGGGCTGCCGGGCTGTGGACGAGCCCATGGGCCGTTCATTTCGGAGCAGCCACCGTCACCAGGGCGGGGCGCAGCACGCGGTCGGCGATGAGATAGCCGCGCTGCAGCACGGTGACCACCGTATTGGCCTCCTGCTCGGCGGGCACCACGCTGATCGCCTGGTGCAGGTGCGGGTCGAAACGCCCGCCTGCTCCCGGATTGATCTCGAACACCTTGTGGCGCTCCAGCGCCGAGGTGAGCTGGCGCAAGGTGGCATGGGTGCCTTCGAGCATCTGGGCAGGGGTCGCCTCCTCGATGGCCAGAGCGGCTTCCAGGCTGTCTTTGACGGCCAGGAGGCTCTCGGCAAACGATTCGATTGCAAACTTGCGGGCTTTGGCGAGGTCTTCATCCGCGCGGCGCCGCGCGTTCTCCACTTCGGCCTTGGCGCGAAGGTAGGCGTCTGACATCTCGGCCAGGCGCGCTTCGAGGGAGGGTGTGTCGGCAGGGGCCTGCGCAGGATCAGCCGGCACGGCCGCGGCGTCGTTGGCAGGGCGAGGGTCGGTGGAAGACGTGTCTCCCGTGTCGCGCTCAGGGTTTTCTGTGTTCTGCATGGGTCGTGAAGCCTCTCAAGTCAGCGGAAATGGTGCTGCAGGCGCGGATTTCAAGGGCCTGCAGGCAAAGAAAATTCAACGGCTCGCCAGAAAGAACGGCTAGTCCGGGTCTGCAGACGCGCTCCAGCGGTTCCAGTCGGCAAGCTGGCGACGGTCGCGCTTGGTGGGCCGGCCTTGTTCGATGGTCCACGAAGGTTCGGGCGCCTCTTTGCGTTGTTGGGCGGCGGCCTCGCGGCGCGTGACGCTGCCGGGGGTTTCCTCATAGAGCGTCTGGGCCACGGGTGCGGGGCCGCGCACATGGCTCAACGCGCGCACGATGAATTCCCGGGCAAGCGGGCCTTGGCGCAGTTCCAGCGTGTCTCCGGGGCGCAGCGCGCGCGAGGGCTTGGCGGCGAGGCCATTGACCGTCACCCGCCCTTTGTCGACGTCTTGTGCGGCCAGCGAGCGGGTCTTGTAGAAGCGGGCGGCCCAGAGCCATTTGTCCAGGCGCACCGGGGGATGTTCGGAAGCGCTCACGGATCAGAGGCCAACGTCGGGTTGTGCGCTGCGGGTCTCCCAGCCTTGCATGTGCTGCAGGGCCAGCGCGGAAAGCGCGCCCATCCATTCGTGCTGGTCGTTGAGACAGGGGATGTAGCTGAAATCGCTGCCGCCAGCCGTCAGGAAGGCCGCGCGGGCTTCGATGGCAATCTCTTCCAGCGTTTCAAGGTTGTCCGCCACGAACCCCGGGCACATCACGTCGACACGGTGCAGGCCGGCTTTCGCCAGCTTGACCAGGGTGGGTTCGGTGTACGGCTGCAACCACTCGGCCCGGCCGAGGCGGCTCTGGAAGGTGACGATCATTTCGTCCGGGCTCACGCCGGCCCGCTCGGCCAGACGCTTCGCCGTGGCATGGCATTGGTCGAAATACGGGTCGCCCAGGGTGTGGGTTCGCTTGGGCATGCCATGGAAACTCAGCACCAGCTTCTCGCCCCGCCCATTGATGGTCCAGTGGTCCCGCAGGCGCTTGGCCAGCGCGTCGATGTAGCGCAGGTCGTCGTGGTACTCGCCGACGAAGCGCAGTTCAGGCACCGCCCGTACCTGGGCCGCCCATCGGTAAACCGCATCGCTCGTGCTGGCGGTGGTGGCCGCGCAGTACTGCGGATAGAGCGGCAGCACCAGCACACGGGTCGCTCCGGCCGCCTTGATGTCGTCGAGCACGGAGGCGATGGATGGCGATCCGTAGCGCATGGCGTAGCGCACCGTCACACGGTGGCCGCGCTGGCCCAGGTAGCCCGCCAGCAGCTTGGCCTGCTTGTCGGTCCAGACCGTCAGCGGTGAACCCTGGGCCGTCCAGACGCTGGCATACCGCTTGGCGGAGCGTCGGGGGCGCGTGCGCAGGATGATCCCGTGCAGGATCGGCCACCAGATCAGTCTCGGAATTTCGACGACGCGCGCATCCCCCAGGAACTGCGCGAGATAGCGCCGCACCGCCGACGCGGTCGGGGCATCGGGTGTGCCGAGGTTGCACAGCAGCACGGCGGTGGCAGGGGCTGTTTCGGCGATGGCAGCCGGTTGATCGGGCATGAAGGCGCGGGGGTGCGGAAGAAAAGGGCAGCGCGATTATGGGGGGCCGCGCTGCGGCAGGCTCATTCTGTGTCTGCGGGCGGGGGCGGGCTGGCGCGCTGGATCCATTGGTCGATGTCCGCCATGACGGCTGCGACATTGATGGGTTTGGTCCAGTAACCCACGAACCCTGCTTCATAGGCTCGCTGGATATCGTCGGGCATGGCGTCGGCCGAGCACATATAGGCTGGGGCGTGGCTCAAGCCGGGCAGGGTGCGCAGTTGGCTGAGGACCTCAAAGCCCGTGATGCCGGGCAGGTGTGCATCCAGGACCAGCACGTCGGGCGTCCAGTTTGTTGCCACCTCGATCGCTTCGTCGCCGTCTTCGGCAATGCGCAGTTCGATGCCGCTGCTGTGCATGCGCACGGCTTCCTCGAACAGGATCGCGTTGATCCGGTTGTCTTCGACGTACAGCATGCGCAGGACGCCCTGAGGCGACGCGCTGGCCTCAAGGCGTGTCGGCGCCGGCACGTGGGCAGGCTCGTCGGATTGTTGGAGGTCGATGTTCACGCAGGTGCCACGACCCTCTTCACTGGTGATGCTGATATGCCCTCCGATCGCTTGAACCAAGCTGCGGGCAATGATCAGGCCCAGGCCGGTTCCTTCTATTGTCGATGTCTCTCTGCCCAGACGCTCGAACGGCTGGAATAGCCTGCTCATCTGCTCGGGCGACATGCCGGGCCCCTCGTCCTCGATGCACAGCGTGACGCGCCCGGACATGGCTGCCTCCTGCCGCCAGCGGACACATCCGCTCGGGCGGTTGTACTTGATGGCGTTCGAGCCGACGTTGAGCAGCACTTGGCGCAGGCGCTGCGGGTCGGCCAGCACCCAGGTGCGGGCGGGAACCTGGTTCGAGAGTTCGACCTGATGGGGCTGCGCTGCGGGCCAGAGGAGTTCGAGGGCGTGGGTGACGGCGTCGTGCAAGTCCAGCGGCTCGAGCTTGAGCGAGAGGGCCCCTTCTTCGATCTTTTGCAGGTCGAGGACGTCGTCGATCAGGGCCAGCAGATGCCGGCCGGCATCGAGCACGTGGCCTGCGTATTCGCGCACCGTCAGTGCCTCCTGCGCGGGGTTGACGTGTAGCAGGTGCGAGAAACCCAGCACGGCGTTCAGCGGTGTGCGCATCTCGTGGCTCATGCGCGAGAGAAACTCGCTCTTTGCATTGCTGGCCAGTTCGGCGGCCCGCTTGTCGCGCTGCATTTCCTCGGCTTGCTTGCCGCGGGTGATATCCGTCTGGGTGCCCACCAGCCGGTCTGCCCGGCCGTCCGGGCCATACCTGACGGTTTTGCCCCGGTCACGGATCCACAGTTCATGGCCCAGGCGATGCAGGACGCGGTACTCGACCTCGTAGAACGGTGTTTCCCCACGGAGATGGCGTGACATCTGCGCTTGCACGCGCGGGAGGTCGTCCGGGTGCACTCTCGACGTCCATTCGTCGATGGTGTCGCCGATCTCGTGGTCGGCATAGCCGCGCATTTCTTTCCAGCGGGTGGAGTAGAAATACTTGTTGGCGCGCATGTCCCAGTCCCACACGCCATCGCCGGCGCCTTCCAACGCAAACTTCCATCGTTCTTCGGCCGCGGCGAGGGCGTTTTCCGCTGCGCGCTGCTGGGTGATGTCTCGAAAGGTCAGGACCACCGCGAACGTTTCGCCTTCAGGGCGCAGCTGCAGCGGATGTGCATTCAGTTCGATCCAGCGCCGCTGGCCGTCGGGGCGGTCCAAGGGCTGGATCTGATGCAGAAGGGGCCGTTGCGTGCTCATCACCCGCGCGACTGGCAGTTGCGCGGGTGCCAGCGGCTGCTCGTTTTCGTCGAGCAGGCGAAACGGCCAGTCGCGGCTGCCGGTCATTGCCAGTTGCGCAACCCCCAGGATGTCGCACGCCGCCGGGTTGATGGCAATGATGGCCAGCGCCGGCGTCACGACGAGCAACCCGTCGCTGATGGCAGAGGCCACGGAGCGGTAAAGCTCTTCGCTCAGGCGCAGCTTGTCGGCCGCACGCGTCTGCTCGGTGACGTCGCGCAGTACGCCGATGTAGTGCGTGAGCACGCCAGCGGCATCGCGCACGGGCGCCACATGCAGGGCATTGCTGAACCCCGAGCCGTCTTTTCGGACGTTGTTCAGCGTGACGCTGACGGCCACTCCCTGACGCAGCGCCTCGCGCAGCGTGGCGAGGGCCGGCTGCTTTTCGAGGCCGCCTTGCAGGAGCCGGCAGTTGCGCCCCAGCAGCTCGCTGCGGTGGTAGCCGGTGAGCCGCTCGAACGCGGGATTCACGTAGATCAACGGCATCTCGGGGTGCATCGCGTTGCAGACGCAGATTGGCAGCGAAGCATCGGCTTCCAGGGCGCGTTGCATGATGGAGACGTCGCGTGCCAGATTTCGCAGTTCGGTGAGGTCGCGAGTCACATACAGCACCTGCCGGTTCGGCATCGGGGAGATGCGCACCTCATAGGCGCGCTGGGTTCCGTCGTTCGCCGTGAGGTCGTACTGGAACCGCTGCAGCTCGCCGCTGGACAAGGCCCGGGCGATCACAGGCTGCACGCGTGCGATCAGGGAGGGAGACAGGCCCCCCGCGTGAGGGTCTGCACCTTGTGTCGCGCCATCGTCCTGGAGGCTGCTTTCGAGGCAATGCCCCGATTCGCCCAGCACCCGCCAGCGGTCGGGTACCGCGTCGAGCACGGCGCGGAGCCGGGCTTGCGATTGGGTGAGTTCTGCCTGGCGTTCCGTCAGGGCCAGCTCGGTGTTCTTTCGGTCGCTGATGTCGACTGAAAGATGGACGATGCTGCCGTCGGCGAGCAGGCGGTCGCTGATCAGGAGATAACGGTCTCGCCAGCGGATTTCGTGCGGCTCGCCGCGTCGGGTCGCCAGGCTGAGACGCCACCGCACAAAGGCGTCGCGGTCGCGGACATCGGGGTAGGCGCCTTCCTCGGCCATGCGCCGCACGGTCTCGGGCCAGGTCAGATCGGCATCGAGGTACGGCCCCAGGTTGTTGCGCCACACAGGGTTGGCGAGCGCCACGCGGCCATCGGGATTGGTGATCATCACGCCGGCAGTCAGGCTGTCCAGCGCGTCCGAAAGAAGGTGCTTGGCTTGTTCGGCCCTCTGGATATGGGCGGTGATGTCGCTGCATGCGCCGCGGTAGCCGCTGAAGATGCCCTGGGCATCGAAAACCGGCATGCCGCTGATGCTGACCACGATCATGCCGTTCGGCGTGTGGCGCTCGGCCACGAGATCGCGAAAGGGCGCGCGGGCCGCCCATGCCGTCTCGTAGCGCGTCCAGGATCCGGCGAGGTCGCTGCCGCTGGGCCGATGGATGTCCGCGATCGTCTGGCCGATGTCCTGCGCGACCGGCCAGCCGGCGTGTGCCGGCGCAGATGCGAAAACCCAGGTGATGCGGCCTTGCGCATCGGTTTCCCAGAGCCAATCGTTGCCGAAGCGCGTGGCCGTGTGGATGCGCACCTGCTCGGCGCGCCATCGGCTCTCGCGGACCTGGCTTTCCAGCAGGGTGGCGGCAGCTTGGGCGATATCGCGCAAGCCATCGATCAGCCCGGCATCGAACGGGTGGGGCTGGGTGTCGAAGGCACAGACGATGCCTGTGGCGCGCTCGCCGATGCGGAAGGCCAATCCGGCCAATGCGCGTATCGGCTGGCCGCTCATGCGGGGCCGTTCGCCCATCCAGTTTGCACCGTGGGTGCAGTCCCCCACGATGAGCCCGTCGGACGCTGCCAGCATTTGGTGGATGCATGTTGCGTCCGACAACTGGTGCGTCTCGAAGCCGTGTACTCCCAGCGTCTGATTGCTTGTGCCGCGGATGATGGCCAGCCATCCGAACGGACATCCGCTGAGCTGGGCTGCCAGGCGGGCCAGCCCTGCGATCTCCGCCTGGAGTGTTTGGCCGGCCTGGCGCAGATCGTCGTGCAGCAGGCGCTGCGATACAGGATCTTCGGGCGCAGCGCCACTCACGGCGGCAGCATCCGTGCGCGGCGGTCTGGCAAGCGGGACGCTTCGGCGTGCAACGGATTGACGAGCCTGTGCATGCAAATGACTGTAGCGGAGAATGCGGCGTGTTGACCACAGCCGTACCCGCTTCGCCCATGCATGCATCCCCCTTGGCCATCACGCTGGATCTCGACGACACACTGTGGCCGGTTCAACCGGTCATCGCGCATGCCGAGGCGACGCTGCGCAATTGGATGGCGCGCCATGCGCCGGCCACCGCGGCGCGCTTTGACGCTTCGGCCATGAGGGGGCTGCGCGAAACGGTTGCGCTGCACAACCCGCAATGGGCCCATGACCTGGGAGCGCTTCGCAAGGAAACCATGCGGCGTGCCTTCGAGTTGTCGGGCGACGACCCGGGGCTGACCGACGCGGCATTCGGCGTTTTCTACGAGGCGCGGCAGCAGGTGGCGTTCTATGACGACACCCTCGATGCCCTGCAGCGCCTGGCCGGCCGCTTTCCTCTGCTGGGGCTGACCAATGGAAACGCGGATCTTGACCGCATCGGGCTGGCGCCGTGGTTTCAGGGTTGCGTGTCTGCGCGTGGCCTGGGTGTCGCCAAACCGGATGCCCGCATCTTCCTGCACGCGTGCGACGCGCTGCGCTGCGCCCCAGCGCAGGTGCTGCACGTCGGCGATGATTTCGAGCTGGATGTCGTGGGCGCGGTGAATGCCGGGCTGCAAGCCGTGTGGCTGCGGCGGGACCCTGTACCGGATCAGGTGCCGATGGCGGCGCTCGCCGGGCGTTACCGCACCTTGAACAATCTCACGGCGTTGGCCGATGCGCTGCTGAGCTGAGGCTCAGAACGCCGCCTGGGGCTGGGTGTCGGAGAACCTGAGGATCTCGAATCGCACCTGCGGCGACGTGGGGTCGGACAGCGTGGCTCCCAGGCCGAGTACGCCTGAGCCGTGCAGCGTGCAGGTGCCGCGGCGAAGCGCCACGGTTTCGGAGTCGTTCGAGAAGCGGACGTAGGTGCCGTTGTAGCTCAGGTCGGTGAGTTGGAATGCGCCGCCGTGCCAGTCGATGCGCGCATGCGAACGCGACACCCGGGCGTCGTCGATGCAGTAGTTGACCTGCGGGCTTCGGCCCAGCACGACGGGCAGGCTGGGCCCGGCAAAGACACGGTTCAGATTGGCCCAGACCAGCCGAATGCCTTCGGGCTCCTGTCTCACGGGCATCAGTTCGCCGTAGGCTGTGGCGGCGGTGTCGCTGAAGCGACGGCCTTCTAGCAGGTGGACGTGCACCGGTTCGACCCGCCCGCGCAGTTGCACTTTGTCGAGGCTGCGAAAGCGCGACAGCGTGCTGGGCTCCAGGCCGGCGATGACGCTGTCGGTGACGAGCGTTTCGTTGTCGCCGGCATGGTCGAGCAGTCGCGCGGCCACATTCACCGCGTCGCCGAAGCAATCGCCTGACATCTCCACGACCTCACCGTGCGCCAGGCCGACCTGGAGCTTGAGAACCGGCGCATGCGGGGCGCGCGGCGTGTCGATCGTGGGCGGCACGATGCGGTCCAGCGATTCATGCATCTCATCAGCGGCATGGACCGCGGCCGCGGGGTCTGCGAACACGGCCATCAGGCCATCTCCGAGTGTTTTGACAACCACGCCGCCGGCGGCGGAAACGATCTGGGCGATCAGCGCGACGCTGCGCGTGACGACGGTGGTGGCCTCTGCGTTGCCGAGCGTTTCGTACAGCGCCGTGCTACCGCGCAGGTCGGCAAACAAGACAGTGCGCTGAAGAATCTGCGTCATGCGTGAAGTTTATGGCAACAAGAATGAAAAAACCCCGACCAAATGGGCCGGGGTTGGGGTGCATTTCGAACGATCGGAGGTGGCTCGGGCGCGTGCGCAACGGAGGCCCGGCCGCCGATGGCGGCCCCTTGTCCAGCCAATCAGAGATTGGCCGGCGAGGTCCTGGGCTTGCGGCTTTGCCGCAAGTTGCGTGGCCGCTTTGCGGCAATCCGCTGGCGCGAGTCACGCATCCGGCCAACCTTTGCAGGTTGTCCGGATACGTGCGCAACTTGTGGCTTCGCCGCAAGCTGAGGACAGTCGCTGTCGCGGCTGTTGCCGCCTGCGGCGGCATGTCCTTGGCCAATCAAAGATTGTCCAAGTACGTGCGCAACTTGTCACTGCGGCTCGGGTGCTTGAGTTTGCGGATCGCCTTGGCCTCGATCTGGCGGATGCGCTCGCGGGTCACGTCGAACTGCTTGCCGACTTCTTCCAGCGTGTGGTCCGTGCTCATT
>CAZBOF010000154.1:0-4221 GCA_964493285.1 uncultured Rhizobacter sp.
AAACCGGCCTGCCGGTGCTGGTGGCCGAAGACCCGCTGACCTGTGTGGTGCGCGGTTGCGGCATGGCGCTGGAGCGCATGGAGCGGCTGGGTTCGATCTTCACGTCCGAGTGATGCATGCGCGAGGCGCGTGAGCCCGTCCTCAGCGCTTGGCCGCTGCGGGATGCGCCCCGTCCGATCCGATCGGCGCCGTCGTTTCTCCTCGAGTTGGCATGTCGCTAGGAACCCTGGACCGCTCTCCGCCGCCCTTCTTCAGGCAGGGCCCTTCGGCCCTCACGCGCCTGGTGTTTTTCTCGGCCCTGGCCGTCTTCCTGATGGTGGCGGACACCCGTTTCGAACTCACGCAGCCAGTCCGCGCCGCCGTGGCCACGGTGCTGAACCCGGTGGAGCGGGTGCTGCGCACGCCGGTGGATGCGCTGGCCGCGGCCGCCGACTACCTCTCGGGGCTGCAGCAGGCCCGGGAAAGCGAGGCGCAGGCCCGTCTCCAACTGGTGCAGCAGGCCGAACGCGCCTCGCGGGTGGAGCAGCTGGAGCAGGAGAACATGCGCCTGCGAAATCTGCTGGACTTGCGTCCGGCGCTGCAAGTGCGCTCGCAGACGGCCCAGGTGCTTTATGAAGCCCCCGATCCGTTCTCGCGCAAGGCGATCATCGACCGCGGCAGCCGCGACGGCCTGGTGCTCTCGTCGCCGGTCATCAACGAGGCCGGCGTGCTGGGCCAGGTCACCCGCGTGTACCCCTACAGCGCGGAAGTCACGCTGCTGACCGACAAGGAAGCCGCGATTCCGGTGCTGAACAACCGCACGCAGGCGCGCAGTGTCGCTTTCGGCAACTCCACCGGGGCCGGCCTGGAGCTGCGCTTCATGGCGGGCAATGCCGACGTGCAGGTGGGCGACGTGCTCGCCACCTCGGGTGTCGATGGCGTGTACCCCGCCGGGGTGCAGGTGGCGCGTGTCGTCAGCGTGGACCGCCGGGTGGACACTGGTTTCGCCCGCATCGCGCTTTTGCCCCTGGCCGATGCCGACAGCGCGCGGCACGTGCTGGTCCTCGAGCCGGTGGGGTTGCAGATGCCGCCGCGGCCCGAACCCGAGCCCACGGCGCCCGCAGGCCGCCGAGGAGTGCGCCGATGATGCCGCGCGGTTCTCAGCTGCTGCTGCCGGTCAACCCGCTGTTCATGTGGTCCACCTTGCTGGTGGCGTTCCTTTGCAACCTGGTGCCTTTTGGCCGTGCGCCTTACCTGCCCGACATGCTGGCGCTGGTGCTGGTGTTCTGGAACGTTCACCAGCCTCGCCGCGTGGGCGTGGGCGTGGCGTTCATGTTCGGCCTGATGATGGACGTGCACGACAGCGCGGTGCTCGGCCAGCATGCGCTGGCCTACACGCTGCTGAGCTTCTTTGCCATCACCATTCACCGCCGGTTGCTGTGGTTCGGCGCTTTGTCGCAGGCGATGCAGATCCTGCCGCTTTTCATGGCCGCGCATGCGGTGTCGCTGTTCGTGCGCATGGCCATGGGTGGCATGCTGCCGGGGTGGCCGCTCGTTCTGGCCCCCGTGTTCGAGAGCCTGCTCTGGCCGGTGGCCTCGGTGCTGCTGCTGGCGCCCCAGCGCCGCCCGCCCGACCCCGATCAGAACCGGCCGCTATGAATACGCGCCGGATGGTGGCCCGTGCCATTTGCTGAGAGCCTGCGACCGTGACCGAGATCAAGGACACCGAGCGCGAACTGAGCCGCTTTCGCCTGCGCTTGCTGGCGGCGGCGGCGCTCGTGGTTTTTGGCTTCGGGCTGCTCTCGGCGCGACTCGTGTGGCTGCAGGTCGTCCGCCACGATGAATTGGCCACGCGTGCCGAGAGCAATCGCATTGCCGTGGTGCCGATCGTGCCCAACCGGGGCCTGGTGGTGGACCGCCATGGCGTCGTTCTCGCCAACAACTATTCAGCCTACACGCTGGAGATCATGCCGTCCAAGGTCGCCGACATGGAGGCGACGATTGCCGAGCTGGAAGGGCTGATCGAAATCACCCCGCGCGACCGGCGCCGTTTCAAGCGCCTGCTCGACGAAAGCAAGAGCTTCGAATCATTGCCGCTGCGCACCAAGCTCACCGACGAGGAGGTGGCGCGTTTCACGGCGCAACGATTCCGTTTCCCAGGCGTTGACATCAAGGCCCGCCTGTTCCGCAACTACCCGCTGGGCGAGGTGGGCAGCCACCTGCTGGGCTATATCGGGCGCATCAACCCGGCCGAGAAGGCCGCGATGGACGATTGGCCCGAAGAGCAGGCCGACAACTACCGCGGCACCGAATACATCGGCAAGCTCGGCATCGAGCAAAGCTACGAATCCGAGCTGCATGGGTTGACCGGCTTCGAGCAGGTGGAAACCAGCGCGGGCGGTCGCGCGGTGCGCCGGCTCCACAGCAGCCCGCCGACGCCGGGCAACAAGCTGATGCTGTCGATCGACATCCGTCTGCAGGCCATGGTTGAGCAACTCTATGGCGTGCGCCGTGGCGCGCTGGTGGCCATGGACCCGCGCAACGGCGAGGTGCTCGCGTTCGTGAGCATGCCCACCTTCGACCCCAACCTGTTCGTCGATGGCATCGACGTCGAATCGTGGCGCGACCTCAACGAGTCGATCGACAAGCCGCTGCTTAACCGCGCCTTGAGGGGCACGTATCCGCCCGGCTCCACCTACAAGCCCTTCATGGCGCTCGCCGGATTGAGCAGCGGCAAGCGCAGCGCGTCGCAGGTGATCTACGACGGCGGCACGTTCCAGTTCGGCAACCACACCTTCCGCAGCCACGGCGAAGGCGGCCCGGGGGCGGTGGATGCGGTTCGTGCGATTGCGGTGTCCAGCAACGTGTACTTCTATACGCTCGCCAACGAGATGGGGGTGGACACCATCCACGAGCAGCTCGAACCCCTTGGCTTCGGACGCCGCACCGGCATCGACATCGAAGGCGAAGTCACCGGCCTGCTGCCGTCCACGGCGTGGAAGCGGCGTGCCTACAAGCGGCCCGAACAGCAGCGCTGGTACCCGGGCGAGACCATCTCGCTGGGCATCGGGCAGGGCTACAACAATTTCACGATGCTCCAGCTGGCCAGCGCGCTGTCGACCGTCGTGACCCGCGGCGAGCGCTATCAGCCGCGCCTGGTGCGGGAGATCGAAGACGTGGTCACGCACGAGCGGCGCCAGGTGGCGCATGCCTCCATTGCGCCGCTGGCGCTCCGACCCGAGCATGTGCAGGTGGTGGTGCAAGGCATGCAGCAGGTGACCCAAGGCGGCACCGGCACGCGGGTGTTCGGCAACGCGCCGTATGTCAGTGGGGGCAAGACCGGCACGGCGCAGGCGGTGGGCGTGCGTGCCAACGAGAAGTACAACGCTGCCAAGCTCGAGGAACACAAGCGCGACCACGCGCTGTACATCGCGTTCGCGCCGGTCGACGATCCCAAGATCGTGGTGGCCCTGGTGGTCGAGAACGCCGGCTTCGGTGCGCAGCATGCCGCGCCGATCGCACGCCGCGTGATCGACTACGTGCTGCTGGGCCAGTACCCCAGCGACGAAGACATGGCGCTCACGCGCGAAGGCCGCACGTCGGCGCCGGTGGGCGTGTCTCGCGCGATCTCCGAGGTGCATCTGCGCGGCGCCGGCATGGTGGGTGCGCCTGTGGCAGCGCCCGCCTCGGCGGCTGCTTCGGCGGGGCCCGCGCAGGCCGCATCGGTCGCAGGAGGGGCGCGATGAGTTCCACCTTTGGCAAACCCTCGCTGTGGCGCCGCGTGCTGCCGGTGTTTCAAGGATTTGACGGCCCGTTGACGCTGGCGATCCTGCTGTTGTCCGCCATGGGCCTGGTCAGCATGTACTCGGCGGGCTTTGACCATGGCACGCGGTTCGTCGATCACGGCCGCAACATGATCCTCGCGGTGGGGGTGCTGTTCCTGGCGGCGCAGGTGCCGCCACAGCGCCTGATGAGCCTGGCCGTCCCGCTGTATGTGGTGTCGGTGGCCTTGCTGGTGGCCGTCGAGTTGTTCGGCATCACCAAGAAAGGCGCCACACGGTGGCTCGATCTGGGCGTGGTGCTGCAGCCGAGCGAAGTGGCCAAGATTGCCGTTCCGATGATGCTGGCGTGGTGGTTCCAGCGCCGCGAAGGGCAGCTGCGGGTCTCCGACTTCGTGGGCGCGATGCTGCTGCTGGCCGTGCCCAGATCGGGCTGCTTGACGATCAGGCCCACAGGCACGGC
>CAZBOF010000154.1:4231-8607 GCA_964493285.1 uncultured Rhizobacter sp.
GCTGGCCGTGCCTGTGGGCCTGATCGTCAAGCAGCCCGATCTGGGCACGGCGATCCTGGTGTTCTCCGCAGGCATCTACGTCATCTTTTTCGCCGGGCTGTCATGGAAGCTGATCGCGCCGGTGCTGGCGATCGGCGCCATCGGCATCCTGGCCATGCTGCTCACCAAAGACCAGATCTGCGAGCCGGGCGTCACCTGGCCGCTGCTGCACGAGTACCAGCGCGGGCGGGTGTGCACGCTGCTCGACCCCACGCGCGACCCGCTGGGCAAAGGCTTCCACATCATCCAGGGCATGATCGCCATCGGCTCGGGCGGCCTGTCGGGCAAGGGGTTCATGAACGGCACGCAGACCCACCTCGAGTTCATCCCCGAGCGCACCACCGATTTCATCTTCGCCGCCTTCTCGGAAGAGTTCGGCCTCGCGGGCTGCGTGGCGCTGCTGCTGGCGTTCGTGTTCCTCATCTTTCGCGGGCTGATGATCGCGGCCGAGGCGCCGATCCTGTTCTCTCGCTTGCTGGCGGGCGCGATCTCGCTGTCGTTCTTCACCTACGCCTTCGTGAACATGGGCATGGTCAGCGGGATCTTGCCCGTGGTGGGCGTGCCTTTGCCGTTCATCAGCTACGGCGGTACCGCGATGATCACGCTCGGCCTGGGTCTCGGACTGCTGATGTCCATCTCCAAGAGCCGGCGCGTGCACTGAGACGCGCGGCTGCAGGGGCTATTTCGTCTTGCGCTCGCCGGGGCGGTTGAGCAGTTCGCGTTCGATGTCCACGGTGCCGCGCACGCCGATGTCCCGGCCATGGCGGGTCATCCACCGCGACGCCGCCGCGCGGCCGAGGTCGCGCAGGCTCTGCAGAAACGCCCAATCGGTGTTGTATTTCGAGTTGGCCCCCAGCGGGCCCAGCCCGTCGTCGTCGGCCACCATGTGCAGGCGCAGGTCTTTGTAGCGATTGGGCTCCAGCCGGCCCTCCGAGACCAGGCGCGACACGAAGGCGATCGCCCGCATCTCGGCCATCAGGCTGGCGTTGAATGTGATCTCGCTGACGCGGTCGATGATCTCTTCGCTGCGCCGCGGCGTGCCTTCGCGCCGGAGCGGGTTGATGCGCACCAGCAGCACATCGAGGCAATCGGTGTTGTAGATCAGCGGGAAGATCGCCGGATTGCCGGTGTAGCCCCCATCCCAATACGGCTCACCTTTGACCTCCACCGCCTGGAAGATGAACGGCAGGCAGGCCGACGCGAGCAAGGCGTCGACCGACAGCTCGCGCCCGGTGAACACATGGGCCTGACCGGTGTTCACGCTGGTCGCCGTGACGAACAGCTTCAAGGGCCCCTGGTGCAGTGCGGATTCGTCCACGTGGCGTGCGAGCACGTCGCGCAGCGGATTCAGGTTCATCGGATTGAACTCGTACGGGCTGAACGAGCGGAAGAACGCGCTGATCCACTGGTAGCCCGGCAGGCGGTCCAGCTGCAGGCCTTCGGGCATGCGATTGGCCGAGCCGCGGGAGAACGGCGCGAAGATGGTGCCCGAGCGGCTCACGTCGTGCCAGAACGCGTCGAGCGCGCTGCGGGCGCCGTCGCGTTGCCCGCGGTGGAAGCCGGTGGCCATCACCGCCGCATTCAAGGCGCCGGCACTGGTGCCGGAGATGCCGGCGAGCGCGATGGTCTCGTCTTCGAGCAGGCGGTCCAGCACGCCCCAGGTGAACGCGCCGTGGGCGCCGCCGCCTTGCAGCGCCAGGTCCAGGGAGCGTGTGGCGCCGGGGAGGGCGGGGGGTGTGGGCAGATGCGCGTCCATGGGCGGCGTCCTTCAGAAAGAACCCAGTCTAGACCTTGGCGCGACGCTGAATCAGTCCCCGAGGGATTTGTGCCGCGTCGCCTCAGGCCGCTTCCACCGGTGGCGGCGCCGCGGGTTCTTTGGGGCCGGGCTGCGTGCCGGTCGGGAAGCGCACCGTGAAGCGCGCGCCCGGCCCGAAGGCGGGCGCGTCCGCGATGGTGTGGCGCGGGCGCAGGTTGGCATCTTCCACGCTGATGTCGGCGTGGTGCTGCTGGGCGATTTCTCGCACGATGGCCAGTCCCAGGCCGGAGCCATCCACATTCGTGCCCAATGCGCGGTAGAACGGCTGGAACACTTTCTCGCGCTCGGCCGGCGCGATGCCTGGCCCGGAGTCCTCCACCTGCAGCACCACCACCTGGCCGAAGGGGTCGCTCACGACGCGAACCGTCACCGTACCGCCTTCCGGCGTGTACTGCAGGGCGTTGTGCACCAGGTTGCGCACCATCTCGCGCAGGAGCACCGGCTGGCCATGCACCATCAGGGCCGGCGCACGGCTCGCCTCGGAGTGGCCCGCGCCTTCGAAACCGAGATCAATGCGCTTTTCGAGCGCGCCCGGGACGAAGTCGCGCACGGTTTCGGCGGCCACATCGGTGAGGTTCACCGGCTCGAAGGTGAGCATCTGGGCAGCGTCGTCCGCGTGCGCGAGCGACAGCAACTGGTTCACCATGCGTGCCGCGCTTTGGCTGGAACGGGCGATCTGCTGCAGCGAGGTTTTCAGTGCCTGCGGGCTGCTTTGTCCGGCATCGATTTCGCGCTGGGCCAGTTCGGCCTGGGTGCGCAGGCCTGCCAGCGGCGTCTTGAGCTGGTGCGCGGCATCGGCCAGGAAGTGCTTCTGGGCGCTGATGCTGCGGTCCAGCCGCGCCAGAAGATCGTTGATCGCGCGCACCAAAGGCGACACTTCATCCGGCACCTCGCGCTCGTCGATCGGGCTCAGGTCGTGGCTTTCGCGATGGCGGATGCGCTGCTGCAGTTCATTGAGCGGTTTGATCCCGCGCACCAGGGCGAGCCAGACCAGCAGAACCGCCAGCGGGAGGATCACGAACTGCGGCAGCATCACGCCCTTGATGATCTCCGTCGCCAGGCGCGAGCGCTTTCCCAGCGTCTCGGCCACTTGCACGAGGGCCGGCGAGCGACCCGTGTCACCCGGCGGGTGCACCCACAAGTACGCTACGCGCACCGGCTCGCCGTTCACCTCGTCGTCGCGGAAGCGCAGCACGCCCGCGAGCGCGCGGTTGTCTTCGATCGGCACTGGCAATGCCTGCTCGCCGCTCAGGAACTCGCCGCGCAGCCCGAGGACCTGGTAATACAGCGTGTCGGATTCGTCCGTGCGCAACAGGTCGATGGCGCCGCGCGTCCATGCGAACACTGCTCGTGGCGTCTCGCCTGCCTGTACCGCAACTTGCTGCGAGAGTTGGCGCGCCATCTCGCCGAGCTGCCGGTCGAACGGCTTGTTCGCGATGCCTTGCGCCACCAGCCAAGTGAGCACCACGCTCATGGGCCACAAAAGCAGCAACGGCGCCAGCATCCAATCCAGGATCTCGCCGAAAAGGGAACGCTGTTCGCGGGGGAGCGCCATCGGGCTCAGGATAGATCAAGCGCCTGGGGGGTGGCGCGGGTGCCGATCAGCCGATACAGCCTCGGGGGTCACACCGGCGGGGAGATCTTCTCCAGGCAATACCCCAGCCCGCGCACCGTGGCGATGCGCACCGGGCCTTGCTCGATTTTTTTGCGCAGGCGATGGATGTAGACCTCGATCGCGTTGTAGCTCACCTCGTCGCCCCATTCGCACAGGTGCTTGACCAGGTGGTCCTTGCTGACCAGCCGGCCGGCGCGTTGCAGCAGAAGTTCCAGCAGGCTCAACTCGCGTGCCGACAACTCCACCATCTGGTCGTTCAGGTACGCCACGCGCCCATTGGCATCGAAGGTCAGCGGGCCGTGGTTGATGGTGCTCGACGCGGTGCCCAGTCCGCGCCGTGTCAGTGCCCGCACGCGCGCTTCGAGTTCCTGCAGCGAGAACGGCTTGGCCATGTAGTCGTCGGCGCCGAGGTCCAGGCCTTTCACGCGCTGCTCGATGCTGTCGGCCGCGGTGAGGATCAGCACCGGCAGGCTCGTGCCACGGGCGCGCAGCTTGCGCAGCACCTCCAGTCCGTGCATTTTCGGCAGCCCCAGATCGAGGATCAGCAAGTCGAACTCGTGCGAGGCGAGGGCGGCGTCGGCCTCGCTGCCGCTGGCTACGTGGTCTGCCGCGTAGCCGCCATTGCGCAGGGAACGCAGCAGCCCGTCGGCAAGAACTTGGTCGTCTTCCGCGATCAACACCCGCATGCTTGTCTCCGTGGCCGCGTGGAACCCGCAGCTGCCGCGATTGTAGGGAGCCGCCTCGCAAACGGCATGTGCAGTCGTGCGGTGAAAGACTGTACAAACATCCAGCTTTTGCCATAATCGCCCGATATTCTGGAGAACGCCCCATGGACACCGCCGTCAAATCCGCCACCCTCAACAGCGAAAAAGAAAAGGCCTTGAAAGCGGCGCTGGCCCAGATCGA
>CAZBOF010000154.1:8617-9068 GCA_964493285.1 uncultured Rhizobacter sp.
CCCCAGGACACGCAGGAGCTTGCCGCCTGATCCTGGTGGCCCGCCGAACAGGTTGCTGTGACAGAATCCTCCCGTTTTGCATGACATCTGTATATTCATACAGTATAATTTCATGCATAATCCTGTCTGCTGCGCCAAACGCAGTACAGATGCCGTAGCCTCTTGTACCGGGCCGGCAGACCCCCAGTTTCGCATTTGCGTCTTCTCTATTTAGCCAAGGATTTCCATGGACGACAAAACCAGCAAGGCCGCCAACGCCGAACGCGCCAAGGCCCTCAGCGCCGCGCTTTCCCAGATCGAAAAGCAGTTCGGCAAAGGCTCGGTCATGCGCCTGGGCGAAGGCGAGGTGATCGAAGACATCGAGGTGGTTTCCACCGGTTCGCTGGGGCTCGACATCGCGCTGGGTGTCGGCGGCCTGCCGCGCGGGCGGGTGGTTGAAATCTACGGCCCC
>CAZBOF010000155.1:0-2468 GCA_964493285.1 uncultured Rhizobacter sp.
AGCCTCCACTCCGGATGCCACTGCGTGCTCACCTTCCTTGATCCCGCCGGCAGCGTCGTTGACGTGTCCCGCCCCCCGCACGTTGCCGATGCGGCAAGCCCCTCTACCCGCACACGCTCAAGCTTGCGTGGGTTGGCAAAGTGGCATGTACGCCGTTCGCTGAAATCGGTCGTCACAATGGGCGTACCGTCTGTGTTGAAGGTTCCAAATTTACGTGCTGGATCGCACCCACTTCCCCCCGGCTGGGTCACGTTGCTCACTGGGTGCCCGGCATAGTTGCTGAACGTGTACGTTCTCGCCGCACCCAATGGGTCGGTCACGGTCCCGCCCGCTCCAAAGCTGTAGCGCTCGACATCGAGCCCCGAGCCGGCATGCTTGACGGTAAAGGTCACGCGCCGCGACTCGTCATACCCATATGTTGCATACCGCACCCCCAGTTCATCCACTTCGCCGGTGATGCCTCCCAGGAAGGTGGGGTGCTCATAGAGATAGCCGCGCCTCACAGACTCTTCTCCTGGCCCTACGAGGGAGACGCTAATCAAGCGCTCCTTCGCGTCATACCCGAACCTGACTTCCGAGCCCCCGGCTTGCGCGGCCCGTACCACGCCGCTTTCGCTTCGAGTCACCAAGCTGCGTCCAAAGGAGTCACTCACCTCGAACTCGCCATTGGTGCGACCGATCTCCAACCTCACGCCGGATCGCTGGACCACCGAGCTCAGCTGGCCTTGCGCATCGAAGACCCACAGTTCTCCGCGGGGGTGTCGGAAGAAGGTACGCCCGTCAACAGATCGCTCCAGAACGCTCGCGTCAACTTGGCGGCTGTCGTAGCCGCCCGTCGCGTTCTGCACGAAGATCCGCTCGCTCTCGCCCGGAATGTCCACCGCGTAAACAACTGCTCCCGACGAACTGGTCGACGTCCTCACCCTCGCTTCGTAGCTCAAGCGCCACCCGACGTTGTCCGCGTCGGTTGGTTGCATCCGATCCTCCCAGGGTTTGGGGGCGTTCAGCACACCAAAGCCTGACGTCGGCATCGAGGTGTAGCTCCTGTAGAAAGCGAATCGCTCGAGGAACGGGGCATCCACAACCCTGCTGTAGTGCTTCGACCGGTTGGAGATCGCCACCGGATGTGGCGTCATCGCGCAATGACTCACCGTCTCCGCACAGTACCGAACACCGTTAGGTCCCAGGAAGGGGCCCTGCGCGGGGGCCGTGCATTTGTAGCTTTTGTCTCTATAGGCGGTGAACGTATAACCAATGTTTTCAATCGGCGTCGAGCAGCCAGGACCACTGCCTGTCACATACCGAATGGTTAAGTTCTCCCGACGTTTTCCGTTATTGTTAATAGTTTGGTTTGGCTCGCCGTATAGAGATATGAAGAAGGGGCAGATGCTTGGGAACTTCTCCCGCACCTGTTGCTCGAGAGAGCCCACCATGTCGTCGAACGACTCTCTTCTGTTGGCGCTTACTTGAAAGTTGTAGCTCCCACCCGTGTATTCCCAGTTCTCTTCGACAGCAGGAACGCACGTGTGACGTGCCGAGGCATTCCCGGATTTGGCGCAGTAGATCGCATAGGACGCGTGCGCAGCTCCCCCGCAAAGCGCGACAACTGAGAACGCCAGCCAGATGGCTGCTTTGCGGCACAAAGACGTACTGCCCCGATTAGCTCTGAGCCCCACGCGGCTTCCCATCTTCATCTCCTCCCACTTTCTTGTTGACAACGTTCTGGCACGAGCTCCTTCGCACTCGCGTCATTGACGCACAAGGCCTGCACTTGTGAACTCCCCCTTTGGGGGCATTGCGCCACAGAGCTCCAGGCCTTTGCGCAAGAGAAAAACGCTCCATCCCTAGATTTTCTGGCCGATCTGAAAGGTCGGCTCGCCAGTCGATGACTCGCGTGCCAGTTGCGTCATTGCCCCATGGAGCGACTGCTTGGAAGAATCTGATCAGCGGGATGCAGTTGCGAGAACTGATCCTGATTGAGATCCAATCTCCATCAACGACGTTCTTCAGACTGGCCGACGCTTGTGCGGATTGGCCGTGGTGATCAGGTGAGCTCAGTAGCTGCGCCCCCGCTTGAACTGGGCCTTGGTCGTGAGCGTGCGGGTCGCTGCCTTTTCGATGGCGGCGAACGAGCGTGCCGCGTGCGCGTGGCACACGGCCAGGCCGAGTGCATCGGCGGCGTCCTTGCCGGGCAGGCCGGGCAGGTTGAGCAGGCGCTTGACCATCTCCTGCACTTGTTCCTTGCGCGCGTGGCCGGCGCCGACGATGGCCTTCTTCATCTGCAAGGCGGTGTACTCCGATACGTTGATGCCGCACGAGACCAGGCCGGTGATGGCCGCGCCGCGGGCCTGGCCCAGAAGCAGGGTGCTTTGCGGATTCACGTTGACGAACACGATCTCCACCGACGCGCACTGCGGTTGATAGCGCGCCGCCACCTCGCGCACGCCCTCGTAGATGATCTTCAGGCG
>CAZBOF010000155.1:2568-5677 GCA_964493285.1 uncultured Rhizobacter sp.
CCGCCGGCCAGTCCCCCGGCCAGGGCGCCGAAGAACCACGCCCGCCAAGAGAACATGCGGCTGATGTGCCGAGCCACCGGGCGGCGACGCAGGCGATGGCTGGCCCACTGTTGCGTCATCTGCGCGGTGGCCACGGCCACCACGAGGTACAGCACCAGGAAGGCACCCCGGTCTTCAAAGCCTTTGAATTCCAGCAGCAACAGGGCGGGGGCGTGGCTCATGCCGAAAACGCACACCATGACGCCCCATTGGATCTTCGCGGTGCGCTCGAGAAAGCGGGTCGGATCGTTGCCCAGCGCCGAAAGAATCGGCAGTGCCACGAAGGCGTACACCGGAATGAAGACCGTGAAGAGGTTGAACTGCTGCGTGCCCACCAGCAGATACTGGACCGGTGTGACGACGAAGAACGCAGCCAGCAGCGCGCGGTGATCGCCGCGCCGGGTGTGGGTGAGGGTGATGAACTCGCGCAGGGCAATGAACGACACCAGGCCGAACAGCAGCGTGGAGACGAACGCCCCCATGGCCCATGCCATCCAGAACACCGTGGTGCCGATCCAAACCGCGCGCAGGTCGCGGCGCATGCCTTCGTACAGTGCCTGCTTGGCAGGCGGCATGTTGACCAGCGAGCGCGCGAACGCCAGCGCCGTGGCCACGATCAGCAGGCCGAAGATGATGACGAACAGCAGGCCGATCTGCTCGGATGGCGTGAGGTCGCGCAGGCGGCTCATGCGCTGGCCACCTTGCTGAGCGCGATCACCGCGTCGCGAGCGCGTTGCAGGAAGACACGCTTGTCTTCGCCGGGAACCAGTTGCACCGGGGCGCCGAACGTGACCGAGCACAGGATCGGCACCGGCACCACCTCGCCCTTGGGCATGACCCGCTGCACGTTGTCGATCCAGGCCGGGATCAACTGCACATCGGGAAACTGTTCGGCCAGGTGAAACAGCCCGGCCTTGAACGCCTGCGGCTCGCCTTTGTTGCCGCGTGTGCCCTCCGGGAAGATCACCAGCGAATCGCCATTGCGCAGGGCTTCGGCCAGCGGCTCCAGCGGATCTTCATCGTCGGTGCGTACGCGGCTCACGTACACCGCGTTGAACACCTCCCGCGTCAGCCAATGCTTGAGGCGCGAAGACGTCCAGTAGTCCCGCGCCGCAATCGGCCGCGTTTGCGCACGCAAGTCGCGCGGCAGCGATGCCCAGATCAGCACCCAGTCGAAATGACTTTGGTGATTGGCGAAGTAAATGCGCTGCTCTGCCTTCGGCGGGCTTCCGTGCCAATGCCCTTGCGCGCCCGTGATCAGGCGCGCCAGCGACGACAACACCAATCCGGCCAATTCAGCGCGGGTCATGACACAAGGTCAAGCGTCCGGCGCCGGGCCGCCCCAAGCCGGACGGCGCCCCTTGGGGGCAGGAGCGCGTAGCGACTGGGGGCTCATATCCTTTTTCAGTGCCGGAAGTGCCGCACACCCGTCAACACCATCGCAATGCCGTGTTCGTTCGCAGCGGCGATGACTTCGTCGTCGCGCACGCTGCCGCCCGGTTGAATCACGCAGGTGGCGCCTGCGGCCACCACGACATCGAGCCCGTCGCGGAACGGGAAGAACGCATCGCTGGCAACGGCCGATCCCTTGAGCGTGAGGCCGGCCGCTTCTGCCTTGATGCTGGCGATGCGCGCCGAGTCGAGCCGGCTCATCTGGCCGGCGCCCACGCCCAGCGTCATGCCGCCCGCGCAGAACACAATGGCATTGCTCTTCACGTACTTCGCCACCTTCCAGGCGAACAGCAGGTCCTGCAGCTGCGTTGGGGTGGGTTGCGTTTGGCTGACGACCCTGAGGTCGGCCAGCGAGAGTTCGTGGTTGTCCGCGCTTTGGATCAGCAAGCCGGAACTCACGCGCTTGATGTCCTGCGCATTGCGCCCTGTCTCGCCCGGAGCGAGCGCGATCTGGAGCAACCGCGTATTGGGCTTGGCGGCGAACACCGCGCGGGCTTCGGGCGTGAAGCTCGGGGCGATCAGCACTTCCACGAACTGCTTGGCCACCAGCGTGGCCGCTGCGGCGTCGAGTTCGGTGTTGAACGCGATGATGCCGCCGAATGCGGAGGTGGGATCGGTCTTGAAGGCTTTGCCGTAGGCCTCGGCGGCGCTCGCGCCGGTGGCGACACCGCACGGGTTGGCGTGCTTGACGATCACACAGGCCGCACCGTCTTCCACGGCGTCGAAGCTTTTCACGCACTCCCAGGCCGCATCGGCATCGGCGATGTTGTTGTACGACAGCTCCTTGCCCTGCAACTGCTGCGCCATGACCAGCGAACCGGGGGCCGGATGCAGGTCGCGGTAGAACGCGGCCGTCTGGTGCGGGTTCTCGCCGTAGCGCAGGTCTTGGAGCTTCACGAAGCGGCCATTCGCTTGGCTCGGGAATTCGCTCTGGGTGCCATCGGGGCGGCGGGCCGAGAGGTAGTCGCTGATGGCCGCGTCGTAGTTCGAGATGCGGTTGAAGGCCGCGACCGACAAAGCGAACTTCGTGGCCTGGCTGACTGCCTGGTGGCTTTTCAACTCGTCCAGCACTGGGGCGTATTGCGACGCGTCGGTCAGTACCGCCACGTCTTTCCAGTTCTTGGCGGCGGAGCGCACCATCGCCGGGCCGCCGATGTCGATGTTCTCGATGGCGTCTTCCAGCGTGCAGCCGGGCCGGGCCACGGTGGCTTCGAAGGGGTAGAGATTGACCACCAGCAGGTCGATCGTGTCGATGCCGTGTGCCTTGATCGCGGCCATGTGCTCGGGCAGGTCGCGCCGGGCGAGCAGGCCGCCATGGATGGTCGGGTGAAGCGTTTTCACGCGCCCGTCGAGCATTTCGGGAAAGCCGGTGTGCTCGGCCACTTCGGTGACGGGCAGGCCGGCATCGGCCAGCAGCTTGGCGGTGCCGCCGGTGGACAGGAGCTTGACGCCCAGCGCATGCAGTTCGCGGGCGAAGTCGAGAACGCCGGTCTTGTCGGAAACGGATAGGAGAGCTTGCATGGGAGTGTGTTACCTGACGAGCTTGTGGTCGAGCAGCTTGCGCCGCAGCGTGTTGCGATTGATGCCGAGCCATTCGGCGGCCCGGCTCTGGTTGCCT
>CAZBOF010000155.1:5687-8940 GCA_964493285.1 uncultured Rhizobacter sp.
GCCTTCGGCGTGTTTCATCACCACGTCGAGCAGCGGTTTTTCCATGACTTTCAGGATCATCTCGTACATGGCGCTGGGCTCCACGCCTCGCAGGTCCTTGAAGTAGGCCTCCAGGTTCTCGCGCACGCACTCTTCGATATGTTTCTTGCTCATGCTGGGATGTCTGTGTCGGTCAAGGCGGTGATGTCGTTGGTTGCGCAGTGGCCGGCAGCCGAAGGTGGGTGTCGGCCAGTCGGTCGAGCCAGGCGCCAAGGGCGCCGATCTGCGCCTCGCAGGTGTCCAGCGTGTTCATGTGTGTCCGGAATGCTTCGCCGCCGGGCAGGGCGCGAACCGCCCAGCCGATGTGCTTGCGCGCGGTCCGAACGCCGGTGCCGGCGTCGTCCCGGCCATAGAGGTCGTAGTGTTCTTGCAGATGATCGAGCAGCCAGCTCTTGGCTTGCAGCACCTCGGGGGCCGGCAGGTGTTCCCCGGTGTCCAGGTAGTGCGCGACCTCGCGGAAGATCCAGGGCCGGCCTTGCGCCGCGCGGCCGATCATGATGGCGTCTGCGTTCGTGGCGGCCATCACCTCGCGCGCTTTCTCGGGGCTGTCGATGTCGCCGTTGGCGACCACCGGGATGTGCACCGCGGCCTTCACGGCGGCGATGGTGTCGTATTCGGCATGGCCGCCATAGCCTTGCTCGCGCGTGCGCCCGTGCACCGTCACCATCGCGATGCCGGCTTGCTCCGCGGCGCGCGCAAGGCGCACGGCATTGCGTTCGGCCTGGCACCAGCCGGTGCGCATTTTGAGCGTCACGGGTACGCGCTGCGGCGCACAAGCGGCGACCACCGCCTCGATGATCGACAGCGCCAGCGGCTCGTCCTGCATCAGCGCTGAGCCTGCCCACTTCGTGCAGACCTTCTTGGCCGGGCAGCCCATGTTGATGTCGATGATCTGTGCGCCCCGGTCGATGTTGTAGGCCGCGGCCTCGGCCATCATCTGCGGATCGGTGCCGGCGATCTGCACTGCAATGGGCGCCACTTCGCCGTCATGGTTGGCGCGCCGCGAGGTCTTCAGGCTCTTCCACAGGTCCTTGCGCGAGGTCACCATCTCGCTGACCGCATAACCCGCACCCAGCCGCTTGCACAGCTGGCGGAACGGGCGGTCCGTCACGCCGGCCATCGGGGCGGCAAACAGGCGGTTTGCCAGGGGGATGTGACCGATGTGCATCTGACGCGAAGGATGGTGAGGGCGCAAGCGCACTGCTCAAAAAGGAGGCAGAGTATAGCCCTTGCACCTGACGTCTCCCCGCACGGCGGTGCGCAGGCGCTGCGCATAATGCCTGCCGATGGAAGCATGGATCGAAACGCTGCTCGCGGCACTGGCGTTGCCAAAGTTCGGGCTGAGCACGGTATTCGTCGTGGCATTCATCTCGGCCACCTTGCTGCCCGTGGGTTCCGAGCCGGCCGTCTTCGGCCTGGTGAAACTCAACCCCGAGCTGTTCTGGCCCGCCGTGCTGGTGGCCACCGCGGGCAACACGCTGGGTGGGGGCCTGAACTGGTGGCTGGGTTACGGCGTGGAGCACGTGGCGGCCAGGATGGGCCGTCGATCCACCGAGTTGCGCGCCTTGTCGTGGCTCAAGCGCTTCGGACCGAAGGCCTGCCTGATGGCATGGCTGCCGATCGTGGGGGATCCGCTGTGCGCCGTTGCGGGCTGGGTGCGGTTGCCGTTCTGGCCCTGCCTGATGTACATGGCGATCGGAAAATTTGGCCGCTACCTGGTGATGACGGCGGGTCTCCTGTGGCTGTGGCCTGGGCAGTACACACCTTGATCCGCTGGGCCGAATGAGAAAGGGGTGCCGAAGCACCCCTTGCCGTGTGGACCAAAGGTATCAGACCGCCTTGCGCGCGACGCGCTTCCTGGCGGGAGACGCCTTGGTGGCCTTGGCCGGTGCGGCGCGCTTGGTTACAGGCTTTGCCGAGGCCGTAGGCTGCTTCAATTGCGCCACTTTTGCGCTCAGCTCATCGATGCGGCGTGACAACGCTGCCACGTCGGACGCGCTGGGCATGCCCAGCTTGCCCAGCGCGCGGGCGGTGCGTTCTTCGAAGATGGTTTCCAACTTGTCCCAGTGCTGGCCGGCCTTTGCGGTGACGTCGCCGGCCATGCCACTCATCTTGCTCGCCACTTCGCCGAGCTTCTCTTCGGCGACGTTCTGGGTCTTTTTCTGGATGGACACGCCTTCCTTGACCAGCGCGTTGAAGACCTTGCCGCCTTCGGCCTGGGCCTTGGCAAAGGCACCCAGCCCGGCCAGCCAGATCTGCTGGGCGGAGTCTTTCACGGTGTTGGCGAACTCGCCGTCCACCAGGCTGGCGGGGGAGGCGGATTTTTTGTCAGCCATCTGTTTGAGCTTCTTGACCATGGGTTTCACTCCTGTGCATTGATCGGTTCAAGGGCTGCCGCCGTGTGCCGGCCTGCGATGGGTCGGACTATAGGAGCGGTGCGTGCTGAGCGCATCCGGTTTCTCTAGTGAGAGCCCCCAAGAAATCGACCGTGCGTGCGGGACGCGCCTCGGGGAAACTGCGCAGCGCCGCGCCAGGGTGTTTGGACAAGAATGCTGGCGACACCACGTTCATCAGGAGGACTGCATGCAGTATTTCGTGACCGGAGCCACGGGCTTCATCGGCAAACGCCTCGTCAAGACCCTGCTGCAGCGCCGCGGCTCGACGGTCTACTTCCTGATGCGCACGCAGAACGAGTCCAAGGTCGGCGATCTGCTGGCTTACTGGGGTGTCTCTGCCGAGCGCGCGGTGCCCGTCTTCGGCGACCTCACCGAGAAAAAGCTGGGCGTGTCGGCCGAGGTGATCAAGAAGCTCAAAGGGCACATCGACCACGCCTACCACCTGGCGGCGGTGTATGACCTCAAGGCCGATGAAGAAGCGCAGGTCCAGGTCAACGTCGAGGGCACGCGCAACCTGGTGGAGTTCGCCAAGGCGATCGACGCGGGGCACCTGCACCACGTCAGCAGCATCGCCGCCGCCGGGCTGTACGAAGGCGTGTTTCGCGAAGACATGTTCGACGAGGCCGAGAATCTCGACCACCCGTACTTCATGACCAAGCACGAGAGCGAGAAGATCGTGCGCAAGGAAAGCAAGGTGCCCTGGACGGTCTACCGCCCGGCCCTGGTGGTCGGGGACTCGGCCACCGGCGAAATGGACAAGATCGACGGCCCGTATTACTTCTTCAAGCTCATCCAGCGCATGCGCCAATTGCTGCCAC
>CAZBOF010000156.1:0-8860 GCA_964493285.1 uncultured Rhizobacter sp.
CCATGTTCACGTTGTGCAGGGTTTGCGCCGAACTCGGCGGCAGGCTCACGGCCGGCACGCAGTACGGGCCGATGGCGGCTGGCGTGAGATCGATCATCAGCACCCCCAGCGCGTTGAGCTTCTCGCTGTTCTCGCGGTGGACATAGGCGCTGGTGGCGTCGAAGGCGATGCGGATGCCGTCGTTCTTCACGTGAGGCAGCAGCCCGTCCACGCCGTCGGAGGTGGTCTTCAACCCCATCTCGCGCGCGCGCAGCAGGCCGTCGGAGTTCGGGTCGATGCCGACCATCCACACGGGCTCGAGCACCGGGCTTCGTTGGAGTTTGTAGAGCAGATCGGTGCCGATGTTGCCGGGGCCGATCAGCGCGCAGCGGATCTTTGTCATGGCGGTGTGCGTTGGATCAGAGGGTCAGGTGTGCATGAACAGCAGGCCGTAGCCTGCGATCAGCTCGGGAATGGCCTGGTGGTGCTGAAGCGCCACGTGCAGCGGCGCATCGGGCATCGCGCCGCGCGCGATCAGCCAGGTCTTGGATTCGTGCGCAGACAAGCCGGCGTCCTGCCCGATGCTGTCTTCGCTCAGCGTGGTGAGCTCGGCCACTGCGCCGCGCGCGAGGGCGTCCATCCAGCGCCGGTCCCATTCGGTGTTCAGCGGCTTGATGGCGTTGGTGCCGGCGGCGAACTCGCGCCCCGCGGCCATCACCCGCTGCGTCTTGGCTTCGCGCTCCGCGTCCGTGGCACGTTGACGCACGATGATGCGTTCGCGCACCGCGGGGTCGGGGTGCGCCATCGTGGGCACCGGCGGCTCGTGCGACAGGCCGCCCGAGCCGATGACGAGCGTGCGCTGGGGCAGGGTGTCGAGGAAGCGGCCCAGCGCGCGGCCGAACGCGAGGCAGCGTGCCAGGCGCGGCACGGTGGGCATGGCCACGGCGTTCATGAACACGGGCACCAGCGGCGGGGTGTCCAGGCCGCCCCACAGGAACTGAAGCGGCTGCACCAGCCCGTGGTCGACCTCCATGCGGCGCGACACCGCGGGGTCGAAACCTTCGTCCATCAGGTGATGTGCCAGCGCGAGCGCGGTGTCTTCCGCCACGTGCAGTGGCCCGGCGGGGGTCAGATAGTCCCCCACCGAGGTGGCTTGCGAGCCGATGCAGAACGGCGGCATCAGTTCATTGAAGAAGCCGTTGTAGTGGTCGGGACCGATCAGCACGACCAGTTCGGGCCGCCACTGCGTGACCTGCGCGCGTGCCTTGTCGATGGCGTCCCGCAAGGTGCGCTCGACATCGTCGGGCAAGGGGTTGAGGCCGATCAGCGGCGAGTGCGACATCCCGAGGAATGCGCGTGCGGCGGTGTGCTGGCTCATGGCACGGGACCTTCGGTGGCGGCGGGGCCGATGCGCAGATCCATGTGGCTGGCCAGGGTTTGCAGCGTGCCGGCGAGCTGCCAGGGTTGGCAGACCGCGGCGACGATGCGGTCGGGGCGCAGGATCACCACCGAGCCGGCCGCGTGGTCGAACCAGCGCTTGAGATCGCCGTCAGCGTCGCCCAGCACGATGCCGTGGGCCGGCGGCTCGCGCTCCATCGACTGGCAGGCCGGGCGCACGACGATCTGGCGCGCATCCAGCGCCTGCACGATCTCGCGCGAACCGTCGTCCAGCCAGGCGTCCACGCGCACGCTCCAGCACACCAGCGCGAATCGCAGGCCGATGGCGTCGTCGAGCCGGCGCGTGGCGCCATCGGCGCACAGCACCCGCGGCTGCACGAACATCTTGCCCACCACGCCTTGCGCGCTGGGACGGTCGGGGTGAACCACGATGCCGGCGCTGAAGAACGGCATCGGCTTGAAGCGCATCTCGGAGATGTAGCGGCGCAGCCAGCCGACCCGTGAGATCCATGGGCCGACCAGGTTGCGCAGCGTGCGCAGCATGGGGTTGGTGGGGGCGAAGATGCGTCCCACGAGGACCGAGAGGTCGATCATCGCGGCAGCATGCGGCCGTCGCTCCTGGGTGTAGGTGTCCAGCAGCTTGGCGCCGGCGCGTTGCTGCACCGCCATGGCCAGCTTCCAGGCCAGATTCGTGGCGTCGCGCAGGCCCGTGTTGAAGCCTTGCCCTTGCCAGACCGGCATCAGGTGCGCCGCATCGCCGGCCAGGAAGACGCGGCCCGACTGGAACGTGGGCGCGATGCGGGCGTGGTGGGTGTAGACGCGGTGCCGGATCACGTCGGGCTGCACCGACGGCGGCAGCACGCGCGCCAGCGTGCGCTGGATCTGCTCGGAGGTTTCGTACAGCGCCTCATCGGCGCCGGCCGGCACCATGAATTCGTAGCGGCGGATGCCATGCGGCAGCGCCAGCTCCACGTACGGTGATTCGTCGTCGAGCACCAGTCGCACGTTCGGCGTGCCGACAGGGTCGTTGGCGATGTCGATCACCAGCCACTTGGTGGATTCGCTCTGCCCGTCGAACGACAGGTTGAGCGCCTGCCGCACCACGCTGCGTCCGCCGTCGCATCCGACGAGGTACCGGGCTCTCAGCGTGGTGCCGCCGACCTGCAACGCGACGCCGTGCGCATCTTGCGAGAACGATTGGACTTCGGCATCGTGCTGCAGGCGCACGTGCTCGAACCGCGCCAGGCCGTCGGCCAGCACCTGGTCGATCAGGGGCTGGATGAAGCCGCTGCGCCGAGGCCATCCGAACGGCTGTGCTTGCGGGTCGATCGCGGCCAGCACGCGGCCGCGCCGGTCCACGAAGCGCATGATCTGCCCCGGCACGGTGTGCTCGCGTACGCGCTCGGCCAGCCCCACGGTCTGCAGGCTGCGCAGGGCTTCATCGTCGATGCCCACGCCGCGCGGGTAGTCGATGAGCTGCGGCAGCCGCTCCAGCACCAGCGTGCGCACGCCCAGGGTGCCCAGGTGGTTGGCGAGCGTGAGGCCGGTGGGCCCCGCACCCACGATGACCACGTCCCACGGCGAGGCGTCGATCGGCTCAGGCATCGAGGTCACGCCAGCACCGTGTCCGGCGAGCGGCCCAGCAGGAAGTTGATGTGCAGGCGGTTGAAGGTGGGCACGTCTTCCCACTGTGGCCAGTGTCCGCAGCCCTGCATCACCACGAAGGTGGCGCCGGGAATCATGTCGGCGATGCGCTGTCCTTCCTGGACGTCGGCGGTGGGATCGTGCGAGGTCCACAGCACCAGCGTGGGCGCCTGGATGCGCCCGTAGTCTTCCGGAGTCATCAGGTTGCGGGTGCGGATGGCCATGTCCTGCAGCACCATGGCGTTGGCCATCGCTTTCTTGAAGCCGGGCTGCGCATAGATCGCCTGGCGGCACGCGATGATGTCCGGCGTGGCATGGGCGGGGTCGGCCATCAGCCATTCGACGCGGGCCTTGATGAACGCCCAGCTCGGGTCTTCTGCGGCCTGGGTGGACAGGCTCTTGATGCGTGCCATCACCGTGGGCTCCGCGCGCGAGCCGCCGGCGGTGTTGAGCACCAGTTTCTCGACGCGGTCCGGATGGTCGCTGGCCAGGCGCGACGCGACCCAGCCGCCGAGCGATTCGCCGCTGATGAACGCCTTGTCCCAGCCTTGCGCATCCATGAAGCGCAGCAGGTGGTCGACGTAGTGCGAGATCTCGTAGGCGTGGTCGGGCTTGTCGGACCAGCCGTGGCCGATCATGTCGATCGACCAGGTGTTGAAGTGCCGGCCGTGCGCGGCGAGGTTGCGTGCATACGCTTCGGCGTGCCCGCCGGCGCCGTGCAGGAACAGAAGCGGTGGCTGCGAGCGCTCGCCCGACTGGAGGTAGCGTGTGCGGATGCCCTTGGCGTCGAGCCAGCCTTGCGAGAAGGATGTGTCCCGGAGGTCTTGCCAGAGACTCGGGAATGCGGGGGTGACAGACATCGCGGTGATTCCTCGTTAGAAACAGTGCAGCGATGGTGCCCGGCGGGGTGTGCACGGTAAACTGGGTGCACTTGGTGCACCCATTCACCAGGGTTCGCCCGAAGGCCTTGATTTGCCATGATTTCCCCGCCCGATCAATACAAAGAAGTGCGCGGCCTGACGCGCGGCCTGCATGTCTTGAAAGCGCTCAACCGCATGCCGGGCGGCCTGGCCACCACCACCGACCTGGCGAAGGCCTGCGGCCTCCATCGCACCACCATCAAGCGCCTGCTGGAGACGCTGCGCCGCGAGGGCTTCGTGCGCCCCGGCGAGCGCGAAGGCCACTACAGCCTGACCTTCGAGGTGCGGCGTCTGAGCGAGGGTTTCGAAGACGAGGCGTGGGTGTCGCAGGTGGCCACGCCGGTGATGCAGGCCAGCGTGCGCGAGCTGCTGTGGCCTTGCGACATCGCCACGGTCGAGGCGGGCTTCATGGTCGTGCGCGAATCCACGCACCGCTGGAGCGGCTTGTCGCAGCACCGCGCCATGATCGGCGAGCGCATGCCGATGTTCGTCACGGCGCTTGGCCGCGCCTACCTGTCGGCGTGCTCGCCCGGCGAGCTGGATGGTTTGCTGACGCTGCTGGGTGAACGCAGCGACTGGATCGGCGAGATGGCGCGCGACCACAAGGTGATGCAGCGCATGATCCGTGAAACGCGCAAGCGCGGGTTCGCCATCAACGAAGGCGAATTGATGGGCGAGACGCAATTCGGGGCGATTGCGGTGCCGGTGTTCAGCGGCGAGCGGCTGCTGGCCGCGCTCAACATGGTGTTTCCGAAAGACGCCGTCTCCGCGAAGGACATGCGCAACCGCTACGCGCCCAGGCTCAAGACGCTGGCCGAATCGATCGGCAAGAGCAGCAAGGCCTGGATCGAGCGGTAGGCACCATGCGCCGCGCCCTGCGGCCGTTGCAGGGCGGGTGGGCGGCAGAAGATGCCGCCCCGCAGGCTCACTCGATCGTGATGCCCGCTCGCTTGACGATCTCGCTGGCACCCGCGCCGTCCTTGCGCATCAGTGCATCCAGGTCCTGCGGCGAGCCGGTGACCACGTCCACGCCCATTTCGGCCATGCGCTTTTGCACGCCGGGGTCGGCCGCTGCGCTCACGAGCGCGGCGTTCAGCTTCTGGATCACCGCGGGCGGCGTGCCGCGCGGCGCGACCAATGCGTGCCAGTAGGTCAGCGCATACCCAGGGATGGATTGCGCGATCGGTTGCACCGCCGGCAGCATGGCGACGGGTGTGGGGCTGGAGATGCCGAGCGCGCGCAGCTTGCCTTCCTTGATGTGCTGCTCGCCCACGACCGGCCCGACGAACATGGCCGACAGCGTTCCGGCCAGCACGTCTTGCAGGGCGGGGGCTTCACCGCGGTACGGCACCTGGATGAGGTTGGCATCTGAGCGCTGCTTCAGCAGCTCCATGGCCAGGTGGTGCGGCGTTGCGTTGCCCGGCGTGCCATAGCTCAGTCCGCCCGGGCGCTTGCGCGCGAGTTCGATGAGTTCCTGCACGGAGTTCACGCCGAGCGAGGGATTGACCACCAGCACCAGCCCGCCGCGCGTCATCTGGCCCACGCTCGCGAAATCGTCCGGGCTCTTGTACGGCAACTTCTGGTAGGCCGCGGGGTTGACGACAAAGGTCGTCGCGTCCCCCATCAAGACCGTGTAGCCGTCGGCGGGGGACGACAACAGGGCTTGCGTGCCGATGATGGTCGAGGCGCCGGGCCGGTTCTCGACGGCGATGGTCTGCTTCAGCACTTCAGCCATCTTGCCGGCGTACAGGCGTGCGATGGTGTCGGTCCCACCCCCGGGGCCGTAGGGCACGATGAGCTTGATGGAGCGTTCAGGAAATTCGGCTGCGGCGGCTCCCGAGGCGATTCCCAGCGCGACGGCGGCGACAAGCGCCAGACGACGAGTGATTGGTTTCAATGCAGTCTCCTGAAGATGGAGCGCCAATGGTGAAATGCGGGGGGATGCCCGCCAACTGGGTGCACTCAGTGCACTTGGAGCCGCGGGTAACCCCCCGATCTTGGGTGCACTGCGTGCACCCTGTGGTGGGAAGTCCCCGTGTCTTCCTAACATGGCGGGATCGAACCCGGGCCGTGGGCCTGGTTGTATCACCCTCACGGACTGGTGGCTGCGCATGTTCTTCGACCCCGACAAACCCGACCATGGGCTGCCGCACAGCCCATTCAAGTCGTGCCTCGTGCCGCGACCGATCGGCTGGATCACCACCTTGGGCGACGACGGTCAGGTGAACCTGGCGCCGTTCTCGCAGTTCGCACTGCTCGGCTACGACCCCGGCTATTGCGGCTTCTCGGCCTGTGTGAAGCCCGGCGAGCGGGTGCTGAAAGACAGCGCTCGCAATGCGCAGGCGCGCGGGGAGTTCGTCTACAACATGGCCACCTATGCGTTGCGCGACCAGGTGGACCTCACCGCGCAGATTCTCGACAGCGATGTCGACGAGATGAAGGCCGCGGGGTTGACCCCGGCCCCTTGCCGGCGGCTGGCCACGCCGCGGCTGGCCGAGTCACCGATCTCGTGGGAATGCGTCTACGTGCAGACCGTGGTGCTTCCGGGCCTCACGCCGGAGACCGACCACCACCTGGTGATCGGCCGCGTGGTGGGCGTGCACATCGACGATGCCGTGATTCGCGATGGCAAGGTCGACATCGAAGCCATCCGCCCGCTCGCCCGCATGGGCTACACCGACTACACATCGGTCGACAAGGTGTTTCCGATGCGCTTGTACGACGAGTCGAAGCGCTGGGAATGGCAGTGGGGGCTGGACGGCGGGCGCTGAGATCGAAGCTGTCGTTGCCGTGGGCGGACCGGCCATCCGCGTTGGAGGGTTCTCCACGCTCACTGGTCGGCCCGGTGGCCTGGGCGGGTGGCTGCGGCACCGGTCCGCGCGGTGAAGGGGGCCGGCATCGAGCCGGCGGCGCGTGGGTTGGGGTTCACGGCTTGATTTTCCCGGGCAAGCGATGCGCCTCTGGCGGCTCTCGCCGGTTGCCCCGCTGACGTGCCGCCATGCCGCTTGCCGCAATATTTACGCGGCTTGGCGCTGCGTGCGCGGCGAGCGGCGACATGCGCGCCCGGCATCTCGCTTGCCCTGTTCTGCGGGTGGTGGCCGCCGCGTCGCCGCAGCCTCAGATGCCAAGGAGAATCGACATGACCCGAGTTGCTGACGTGATGACGCGCGGTGTGCGCACGATGGCGCCGACCGACTCCCTGCAGTTTGCCGCGCAGGCGATGGATGAGTTGAACGTGGGATCGATCCCGGTTTGCGACGGCGAGCGCCTGGTTGGCATGGTGACCGATCGCGACATCGCCGTGCGCGGCGTGGCGCGCGGGCGTCCGACAGACCGCGCACCGCTGCGCGAGGTGATGAGTTCGCAGGTGCATTGCTGCTTCGAAGACCAGTCGCTGGAAGAAGCGGCCGAGACGATGGCCCGTGCGCAGATCCGCCGCTTGCCGGTGCTGGACCAGGACAAGCGCCTGGTCGGCATCCTGGCGCTGGGCGATGTCGCCGCGAAACGCCATCCCGGGTGTGCCGGCGACGCGCTTCGCGCAATCTCGTCGCCGGCGCAGCCCGATCGGCGCGGCATCTCGGCCGCCAGCGGCGATGCCGGCGGCGGCGAGACCGAAGGCGGTGGCGGCGCCCGGGGCGCCCGCACCTGATCCGTGTGTGGCGCCGGGGGAGGCGCGGCCGGCAGGCCAAGCCGCGCGGTGCCGGCTTCAGCGAGGCGTGTCGAGCGCCTCCAGCTGGCGCGTGGCCACCAAGGTTTGCAGGGTCTCCAGCGACAGCTTCACGCGGCGGTGCGAGCGGCCTTCCTTCCAGCTGAGCACCGCATGGTCGGTTCGCTGCTTCAGCATGCACGGGCCGGCCGGCACGTGGGCCATGGCGCCATTGGAGCGGCGGTGGCTGAGCGGCTGGCGCAGGATCATCGCACCGAGTTCCAGCGGGATCGGCGACGCCGGGTGCGGGTCCACCGGCTCGTCGCTGCCGGGCGTCAGCGTCCAATCGGTCGCGTCGCGGCGCGTGGGGTGCGGGTCGGCCGTGTGGGCCCCGGCGCCGATGGCCAGCGGATCGCTCGCCGGAAACGTCTGGTCGAGTGCGTCGTCCAGCAGTTCCTGGTACGTGGGCACCTTGGCCTCGGGTTGCTTGAGGCGTCCGCTCAGGCGCAGTGCTTGTTTGCGGGCTTGGTCGGAAGGTTGCATGGAGGAGGCTCCTTGTTCAGATGGCGCCGACGCTGCCCGTCACCGGCAGCACGATGCCTGTGATGTATGCGGAGCACGCCGCCGAAGCGAGGAACACATACGCCGGGGACAGCTCCTCGGGTTGCGCGGCGCGTTTCATGTCGGTCCCCTGGCCGAAGGTGGCCACGTCCTTCGCGGGGCGGTCGGCGGGGTTCAGCGGCGTCCACACCGGGCCCGGCGCCACGGCGTTCACGCGGATGCCCTTGTCCATCAGGTTGCTCGCCAGCGCTTTCGTGAAGGCGTGGATCGCGCCCTTCGTGGCCGAATAGTCCAGCAGCTTGGCGCTGCCTTGCAGGCCGGTGACAGAGCCGGTGTTGATGATGGCGGCGCCCGACGCCAGGTGCGGCAAGGCCGCGCGGGTCATGTGGAAGTAGCCATACACGTTGGTGCGCAGGGTTTCGTCGAGGCGCGCATCCGTGAGGTCATCCAGCGAGTCGGCGTGTTCCTGGAAGGCGGCGTTGTTGACCAGGACATCGAGGTGGCCGAATGTGTCCATCACCTGGCGGACCGCCTGGCTGCAATCGTCCATGCGGCGCACGTCGCCGGGCAGCAGCAGGCAGCGTGCGCCTTCTGCTTCCACGAGGGATTGCGTGCGCTCGGCGTCCTCATGCTCGTTCAGGTAGGCCAATGCGACATCGGCGCCTTCGCGGGCGAAGAGCACGGCCACCGCCCGCCCGATGCCGGAGTCGCC
>CAZBOF010000157.1:0-8823 GCA_964493285.1 uncultured Rhizobacter sp.
GTTCACCATGCCGCAGGAAGTCCAGGATGCGCTGGCCGCCAGCGTGCCCTTCCCCAGCCGTCTGGGCACGCCCGCCGACTACGCCAAGCTGGTGCACCAGATCATCACCAACGAAATGCTGAACGGCGAGGTGATCCGCCTCGACGGCGCGATCCGGCTCGCACCGCGCTGAAGACACGCTCAGAACGAGACGGACAGATTGGCGTAGAAGGTTCGGCCCCGCGGGTCGAAGTAGCGGTCGTCATAGCCCATCTGCTGACCGCGGTTGGCACCTGAAATCGCCAGTGACAGCGGCGGCGGCGCGTCGAACACGTTCAACAAGCCGAACGTCAGTGCCCAGCCCTTGTGCGGCATCCACTGGCTTTGCCAATCGACGGTGGCGGTCGCGGGCACGTCCAGCCGGATCCAATCGACGCCGGCCACCTGGCCGTCGGCGTCGAGCCGCTCGGCCCACTCGGCCTGGTCCTTGTAGCCTGCCTTGAAGTTCACGCCCAGGGTGTGTGTCCAGCGAGCGGCCTGCCAGGTGGTGCTCCACCGCCCCTGCCACCGAAAGGTGACGGTCCCGAGTTCCGCATTGTTCCCGATGGCCGAGTGGTAGGCGCCATCGGCCTGGAGCTGCGACACCTCGCGCACCATGTACGTCAGCGTCAACTGAGATGCCAAGGCGCCCCACCCCGTTCGGGTTCGGCCCGACAGGTCGACGTCGATGCCGGTGGCGTACAACCTGCCGAGGTTTTCATTGCGCGCGGCGAATGCCAGGTAGGTGTTTCCGGTGGCGACGTCGTAGTGGCCCCGCCAGGCGCTCGCGTGCGCCAACGGGTTGCTGAAGGCGCTCTCTTCGGGCATCTGGCCGAACACGTTGCGCACGGCCACGTGCCACAGGTCGGCCCCCACAGACCATGAGGCCGAAGGCGCCAGGCGGAAACCCAGCGTGCCTTGCCGCGAGTGCTCGGGCCGCAACCCGGCATTGCCACTGGCCACCACGTCGTACTGCATGCCCGCGGGACGGCAGATGGCCCCCAGGGCATGGGCCACGGTCTCCAGGTCCGTGCCGGCGCAGGCATATCCATGGGCCGTGACACCGTACGGTTGCGCATTGCCGTGGATCTGCGCCACCGTGGGCGCCCGAAAGCCGGTGCCGACCGAGCCCCGGAACAACAGCGCAGGCGTGGGCGTCCAGCGGAACGCGCCTTTCACATTGGGGGTGCTGCCGAAATCACTGGCGTGGTCGACCCGCGTCGATGCAGTCAACTCCAGCGATTCATTCACCGGAAACAACAGCTCGGAGAACAGGCCGTAGGTGCGTCGCCTGGCGGCATACGGCACCGTGGCCGAGGCATCGCCGAAACGCTGATCGCAAGGCGCTGTCGGTTCCCCCGGCGACGCCGGGTTGCAGGGCCGGCCGGTGACCGGGTCGGCCAGCGCACCTTGCGCAAACAAGCTGGGCCGCGAGCGGAACGACTCGATGTTCACGTTGGCACCGGCCGCCAGCGTGACGGCACCACCAGCCATCTGGCCGATCTCACGGGTCCCTCGCAGGTAGAAACCGTCGAGCGCGGCGCGCCCGCCGTCCCAATGGCCGCGGTAGTTGGCCGCGGCCAGCGCGGCCTGGCCGGCGGGCGCCTGGGCGTTCGGCAGCACGAAGGGATCGAGGTCACCGCTTTGAGCCAGGCGGCGCACCGCCAGCGCACCGGGGTAGCCGGCAATCCGGCTCGACACGTCACTGACCGATCGCGCATAGCCGCCTTCGTAGCCCCACGATCGCCAACGCCCTTCGGCGCGCAGCGACAGATCGCCAAACAGGGCCGTGCTGTGGTCTTCGCGGGGGCCGAGATCGTGCAGCCGGTAGTAGGCCACGCTGTCTGCGGCGATGCCCAGCGGCAACAGGTACCGGGAATGCAGCGGCGAACCTGCCGCAAGCGCCACCGCGCCCGCCACCGGTGCGACACGCGATGTCTGCGTGGCACGCGACAGCAGCAAGTCGGCGCTCAGCCGGTGTCCGCCGATGGCCTGGTTGAGCGAACCGAAGAAGGCATCGCGCCGCCGCTGCGGATAGATCTCGACGTCTTGCGTGAAGTCGTACCCGCAGAAATCATCAACCCCTCCGGCACCATCGTCATACGGTTGAGTAACTCGGAAGGAACGCGGCCCACAGAGGCCCTGAGACATCAGGTGTGGATTGACGAACTGCCCGCGGTCGTCCAGCACGTTGGCCGGGATTGCGCTGCCGGAATAGCGTTGCACGCGGTAGGTCTGCCCGTGGTGCTGGAAATGGATGTCTCCGGTGCGCGAGAACGCGCGGTCTCGGGAATGCAAGGCCGTTCGATCGTCATGCGAGAAAGTCACCAGGACGCTGCGCCCGTCCTGCGCCGAGGCCGTCACCTGCTTGGTGGCACTGAATCGCCGTTCCACCGCGCCGGCTTGCGGGTTCGAATAACCGATGCTGACCTCCGCGCCATTGCCCTGGCGACGGGTGACGAAGTTCACCACCCCCGCGATCGCATCGGCGCCATACAGCGAGGACGCACCATCGGTGAGAATCTCCACCCGCTCGATCGCTGCCAGCGGAATCGCATGGAGGTCGAACGCCGCCGCGTAGCCGGTCAGGGTCTGCCCGCCGAACTGGGTGAGGCGATGCCCGTTCAACAACACCAGCGTTCGCGTCTCGCCCAGGTTGTGAATCGACACGCCGCCGAAGCCTCGGGTGGCACTGCCCACCGCCGTCGACTCGCCGGTGCCGCCTTGCATGACGGGCAGCCGCCGCAGCAGGTCCAGCGTCGACGTGGCGCCTGAGCGCGCAATCTCTTGCCGCTGCAGAACCTGCACCGGCAATGCCGCCTCGCCTTCGATGCGCCCGATGGCCGAGCCGGTCACGACCACGGGCTCCAGCTGCGTCTGCGCGACCGCGTACAGGCTGAACATCGCCAGCCATCCGCCCCCCACTCCCCTCAAGTTCCACCCGGCTGCCATGTGTTGTTTTGTTCCCTGCGGTTTCGGACCCAGGCCGCATTCTGACGGCAGCCGCAGCCGGCCGGGCCGCCCATCGCGTCGCCGGCCAGGCCAACCGGCGGCGGATTGTGACGGACACCGCGAAAGACCAGCCGGGCACACACGCCGCATGCTTCTCACGCTAAGCTACGCCGCCATGCAAGTCACGGCGCCGGCGTCCCCGCGCGACGCCGCACCATCGTCCACCGAGGCCATTCCATGCGTCTGATCCATGCGTTGTTTCTCTCAGTCGCCAGCCTGGTTGCGGGCGCATCTTTCGTCCACGCCCAGCAGCCCACGGCAGGCGACCTGGAGCGGCTCCATCAGGAGCAGTGCACGCCAGCAAACCTGGCCGCCATTCCCGGCATGAAATCGATGTGCGACATGAACGCCGAGAACCTGCGCAAGCTGAAACAACAGCCGTCCGAGGCCCCGAAGTCAGCCGCCTCCGACCCCAAGGATGGCTCCAGCGTGTGTGATTGCAAACGCGCGCTGGGGCGGTGTTCCGCCTCGGCGCGCATCTTGTCGCGAGAGGTGTCCAAGCTCACCACGGGCTTGTCCTCGCTGGTCGTCGTGCGGGTTCAACCACCGCACGGCCAATGCGTGGAGGTGACAGCGTTCCTCGAGGAAGCCGCCACCTATTCCACCAATGTCAACCGCACGGGCCACCCGCTTTACTCGGTGATGACCGGCGCGACCGACATCGAATGGCGCAATGTCGGCACGTCGGCGTCCAAGCTGGAGTACCGGATCCTCGCCGCCGACACGGAGTGCTTTGTCTGCGCGCCCAAAGGCGGTGCCGGCACGCCGGGCCGCGCAGCCACCCAGGCCGACAACGAGGCCGCCTCACGCGCGGAAGTCCGGGAGGCCATGGAAAAGCAGTACCGCGATTGCGTGGCCGGCGTGGGCCCGCTGATGCAAAGCCTGAGCGAAGCCCAGCGGCGGCCCATCTGCCAGACCATGCGCCAGCAGATCGACCAGCAGCCACGCTGAACCGTCAGGCCCCGCCGCCTCGCGTCACCGTTTCACTCTTGTGCGCGATGCGGGGCACGGCCTCGAGCAGGCTCCGGGTGTAAGCCGACTGCGGGTGGCGCAGCAGGGCCTGCGTTTCTCCCGCTTCCTCGATGCGGCCTGCACGCATCACCACCACGCGCTGCGCGAGGTACGCCACCACGCCGATGTTGTGGGTGATGAAGAGGTATGACACGCCCAGCTCGTCCTGCAGTTCACGCAAGAGGTTGAGGATCTGCGCCTGGACCGAGACGTCGAGCGCCGATGTCGGCTCGTCACAGACGATGAGGCGCGGCTCCAGCGCCAGGGCGCGCGCAATGGCGATGCGCTGGCGCTGGCCGCCGGAGAACTCGTGCGGGTAGCGATGCAAGGCGTCGGCGCGCAACCCCACCCGCTCGGTTAACGCGGCGATGCGCGCATGTCGCTGTTCCGCGTCCAGATCGGGCTTGAGCGCGAGCAGCCCTTCTTCCAGCAGCTCGGCCACTCGCATGCGCGGGTTCAGCGACGCGAAAGGGTCCTGGAAGATGATCTGGATCGCGGCACGCGCGCGCCGCAGGGCCTGGCCATGCAGGTTGAACAGGTCTTGTCCGTCGAACAGCGCGCGCCCTTCGATCTCGGCCTGGCGGCGCAGCAACTGGACGATCGCCTTGCCGGCGGTCGTCTTCCCGCAGCCCGACTCACCGACCAGCGCCACGGTTTCACCATTGCGAACCGTCAGCGAGAGTTCTTCCACCGCCGTGAAATGCCCGCGCACGCGCTGGAGCAGCCCTTGGCGGATGGGGAAGCGAACGCGAAGGTTCTGAACATCGAGCAACACATCGAGGCTGCGCGCTCGTGCCTGGTCGTTCAATGGCTGCGGCGCCGCTGGCGCAACCGGTGCGGTCACGCCATCGGCATACAGCAGGCAACGCACCGTGTGTTGCGGCGCGATGCCGATCAGTGCGGGGTCGGTGTGTGGGCAATGCGGCATCACCCGGTCGCACCGCGGCGCAAAACGGCATCCGGTGAACGATTGGGTCAGCGCCGGGACGACACCCGGGATGGCCGCCAATCGGCCCGTCCGCTTGCCGGCGTCGGGCAAGGCTTGCAGCAGCAAGCGGGCGTAGGGATGGCGTGGCTGCCGGAAGAAATCTGCCGCACGGGCCACTTCGACGATCTGCCCGGCGTACATCAGCGCCACCTGGTCGGCCATCTGCGACACCACCGCGAGATCGTGCGTGATCAGCAGCATGCCCATGCCCTGCTCCGCTTGCAGATGCTTCAGCAGCGCCAGGATCTGCGCCTGGATGGTCACGTCCAGCGCCGTGGTGGGTTCGTCGGCGATCAGGAAGTCGGGCTCGGCGGCGAGCGTCATCGCGATCATCACGCGCTGCTTCTGCCCGCCGCTCAGGCGGAATGGGTACTCGTCGATGCGGCGCTCGGGTTCGGGAATGCCCACGCGCCCCAGCCACTCGATGGCCTTGGCGCGGGCCGCGGCACCGCGCGCCGGCGTGTGCGCCTCGATGGCTTCGACGATCTGGTCGCCCACCCGCATCACCGGGTTCAGGCTCGTGCCCGGCTCCTGGAAGATCATGCCGATGCGCCCGCCGCGCACCGCGCACATCGCGCGCTCGGGCAGGCCCAGCAGGTCGGTTCCTTCCAGCGTCACGTCGCCCGCGGACACCCGGCCGTTGTCGGGCAGCAGGCGCATCAGCGCCAAGGCCGTCATGCTCTTGCCGCAACCCGACTCACCCACCAGCGCGAAGGTTTCACCGCGTTTCAACGCGAGCGAGAGACCGTCCACCGCCTTGACCAGCGCGTCGTCGCCATGCAACCGGACGTCGAGGTTCTGGATGTCGAGCATGGTGCTCCTCAACCGGCCGCGCGCGCCAGGCGCACACCGGACCGTGCGGCGCGCGGGTCGAATGCATCGCGCACGCCATCGGCAAACAGGTTGGCCGCGAGAACCAGCGTCACCATGAAGCCGAACGCGGCGGCGAAGCTCCACCACACCACCGGATCGCGGCTCATCTCGCTGCGGGCGAGATTGATCATGCCGCCAAAGCTGTTCATCGAAGGGTCCACCCCCACACCCACATACGACAGCACCGCCTCATAAAGGATCAGCGATGAAAAATCGAGCACGGTGACGATGAGCATCAGGTGCGCGACGTTCGGCAGGATGTGCCGCACCATGATGCGGCCATCGCCCACCCCGAATGCCGTGGCGGCCTGCACGTACTCGAGTTCGCGCAGCTTCAGCGTTTCCGCCCGCAGCAGGCGGCACAGGCCGGCCCACCCGGTGAGCCCGAGCACCAGGCACAGCAGGAAGAGCTTGAGATCGGCGCGTTCCAGCCCGGTTTCGAACAGCTCCGGATGCTTGTCGATGAACACCTGCACCATCAGCACGCATGCCGCGATCAACAGCACGTTCGGCACCGAAGAGAACACGGTGTAGATGTACTGGATGACCTCGTCGACCCAACCCCGGAGGTAGCCCGCGAGGATGCCGAAGCCCACGGCCAGCGGCAAGGTGGCGATGGTGGCCAGCATGCCGATCACGAACGCGGTGCGGATGCTCTTGAGGGCCTGATAGAGAACATCGTTGCCGGTGCGGTCGGTGCCCAGCACGTGGTAGTGCGTGGCGAGCGCCGCAGTGGCGCCGGCGAGCAAGGCCAGCACGCCCGCCGTGAGCAGCGCCACACGCCATGGCACGTCGCCTTCGCCGCGGGCCACGCGGCGTGCCATCGAGCGCCACGGCACGCGCCCACGGCGTGCCAGCATCGCCACCACCGCCGCCGACAGGGCCAGCGCGGCCAGCAGGCCCACTGCCAGCCCCGCGGCGGCGCGCGTGGCGACGTCACCGGCCCATTGCGCGGCCGGATCGCGCAGATGCGCGCCACCATGCAACAGGCGCGGCGGCACGCGCGCCACCTGGTCACCCACTTCGACCGATTCCTTGAAGAAGCCCTCATAGGCCAGCGGCACCGAGTACGAGGCTTCGCGCGACGCGATCAAGCCGGACAGCGCGGCGTCCAGCAGCGACACGGTGCGCACGTCGTACACCATCGCAGCACCCGGCTGAGCCGCCGGCAAGGCGCGCCGGTAATGCACGCTGTCCAGCAGCGTGACGAGCAGGCACAGCATCAGCACGATCGACGACGCCAGCGCGGGCGCATCGCTGAACACCCGATGCCAACTCTGGCGCAGGCTGGGCTGGCGCCGCACGTAGATCACATAGGCCGCGAGACAGGCGATCAGAAGCCAGATGGCCACGTCGGTCCACAACGGCACGAGCTTGGGAATGGCGAGTCCGTTCATCGCGTGTCAACCGAGGCGGATGCGCGGGTCGGCCCAGGTGTAGGCGATGTCGACCACGATGTAGGTGGCGATGTAGAGCACCGCCCCGAGGAACACCATCGTGCGCACGATGGCGAAATCTTGCTTGGTGATCGCCTCGATCACATAGGCGCCCAGCCCCGGCAAGCCGAAGAAACTCTCGAACACCAGGCTGCCCAGGAACAGGTATGGCAGGTAGGCGCCGGCACTGGTGATGATCGGAATGAGCGCGTTCGGCAGCACGTGGCGCCACAGCACGCGGGTTTCCGCAAGGCCTTTCGCGCGGGCGGTGCGCACGTAGTCGCGCCCGATCTCCTCCAGGAACATCGCGCGGTACAGGCGCGCCTCGCCGCCCAGGCGGGCGATCAGCGACAGCGCAATCGGCAGCACCAGAAACTTCAAGGCATCCCAGCCGGGCGCGTAACCCGAGATCGGGGCAAGCTTCAGGATGCGCGAGAACAGCACCTGGCCCACGATGATGTAGAACAGGCTGGAGATCGACAGCATCACCACGCAAGCCACCACGCCCCACAGATCGAACCGGGTGTTGCGGAACATCACGAGCAGCAGCGCGAACAGCGTGCTGGCCAGCACCTGCAAGATGAACAGCGGCACCGCCAGTTGCAGGCTGACCCCCATCCGTGAGCGGACCTCGTTGCCGATGTTGCCCGCGCTTTCGGAATCCGCGCGGCCGAAGTCCAGCAGAAACAACGACACCGAGCGATCCCAGAAGATGGTGTCGGTGATCACCTGCCGGCCCTCTTTCCCGCTGTTGAAGTACAACGGCTTGTCGTAGCCGCGCTCCGCCTTCCAGTTGTCGATCAGCGACTGCGTGACGTGCTTGCCGCCGATGTTCATGCGCGCCATGTCGTCCGGCGTGTTCACCGTGAAGAACAGGAAGAACGTGGCCAGGTTCACACCGGCCAGCACCAGCAGGCCGTAGATCAGGCGGCGCACGATGTAGGCGCCCATCAGAGCACCTCGCCCCGTGCATTGGTGCGCCCCCGGCGGCGCAGCAGCCGCCATGAACCCCACAGCAGCCACGCCAGCACCAGCAGCGCGACGGTGATCGGCCACCGGACCGGCTGGTTCCATTCACGCTGCAACCGCACGCGCTGGTCGATGTCCAGCCGCAGGTAGCGGCCCTGGTCGCGGATCAGCACCGCGGGCTTGGCGTTGTGCACCCAGCTTTGCACTGCCGCCGAGGCATAGGGAAAGTAGCCGAACGACCACGGTGCATCCTCTTGCGCCTGCTTCACCATCCGGTCGATGACCGCTTGCTTCTCCGGCCCGTCATCGAGCAGCTTCATCTCGTTGAAAAGCCGATCGAACTCGGCGTTCTCGTAATTGCTGGTGTTCTCGCCATCGGAGCGGGTCTTGCCGTTCGGGCCGTACAGCAGGAACAGGAAATTCTCCGCATCCGGGTAGTCGGCCAGCCAGCCGAGCCAGTAGACCTGGTGCGTGCCCTTGCGCACCTTGTCCTGGAACTGGTTGTTGTCGGTCGCG
>CAZBOF010000158.1:0-8584 GCA_964493285.1 uncultured Rhizobacter sp.
CCTGCTGCTGGGCGAAGGGCGTGGTTTCGAGATCGCGCAGGGGCGCCTGGGGCCCGGGCGCATCCACCACTGCATGCGCACCATCGGCAGCGCCGAGGTCGCGCTGGAGAAGATGGTGAAGCGCCTTCAGTCGCGCGTGGCGTTCGGCAAGCGCCTTTCGGATCAGTCGCTCTGGGAACAGCGCATCGCCCGCGCCCGCATCGACATCGAGATGACGCGCCTGCTGTGCCTCAAGGCGGCCGACATGATGGACAAGGTCGGCAACAAGACCGCGCGTCTCGAGATCGCGATGATCAAGGTGGCTGCGCCGCGCATGGCGCTGAAGATCATTGACGATGCCATCCAGGCGCACGGCGCAGGCGGCGTGTCCGACGATTTCGGCCTCGCCAAGCAGTACGCCAGCATGCGCACCATGCGCCTGGCCGATGGGCCCGACGAGGTGCACAACCGTGCGATCGCGCGGTGGGAGATGAGCAGGTACCGTGCGTCCTGAGTCGGACGCGCGGTGGCGTCAGCGGGCGGCCATCGCCTTGCCGACTTCGTTCTGCCCTTGCGCCGCGCCCGATTCGGGCACGCGTTCCCCGTCCCGGTCGGAGATGGCTTCGAACTGCGCGGCCACCTGCTCGGCGGCATCGTCGCCGGTGCCGATGTGCACGCCTTGCGTCATCGTGACGTAGCTGCGCTCGAAGGTGCCCGCGCCGGCATTCAGGATGACGCGGCTGGGGGCGTCTTCCGACACCAGGTACAGCAGACCGGGCGTCACCGCGCCGGGCGCGAGTTTGTCGAGCACGGCCTGCGGCATGAGGCCTTCGGTCATCTGGGTGTGCGCGGTGGGCGCGAGGCAGTTGACGCGGATGTTGTCCTTGGCGCCTTCAATGGACAGGGTTTGCATCAGCCCCACCAGGGCCATCTTGGCGGCGCCGTAGTTCGATTGGCCGAAGTTGCCGTAGAGCCCGGAAGACGAGGTCGTGTTCACGATGCGCCCGTACTTTTGCGTGCGCATCGTCTCCCATACGGCCTTGCAGCAGTTCACCGAGCCCATGAGGTGCACGTCCATCACCAGCTGGAAGTCGGCCAGGTCCATCTTGGCGAAGCTCTTGTCGCGCAGGATGCCGGCGTTGTTGACGAGCACGTCCACGCGCCCCCAGGCTTCGAGGGCCTGCGTCACCATGGCTTGCACGGCGGTGAAGTCGGTGACCGAGGCGACGCCCGCGAGGGCCTCGCCGCCCGCGCTGCGGATCTCCGTGGCGACGGCTTCCGCGCCGGGCCCCACATCGTTGACCACCACCTTGGCGCCGCGTTTGGCGAGTGCCAAGGCATGTTCGCGGCCCAGCCCGCCGCCTGCGCCCGTGACGATGGCCACGCGTCCTTCAAAACGTATGCTCATGGATGACTTTCAAAAAATCTGGTATGTTCAATTCGAAGGGCGATTTACTCATGTAAATCAGGGTTCGGCGAAGAAGAATTAGAAGAATCAGTTTTGATTATTCTGCTTCTTTCCCGCCCGGCGAGTCGTCATTAAAGCAAGGATCGCGTCATGTCGTTGTTCAGCCTGGCCGGGAAGGTCGCCATCATCACGGGCTCGTCGCGCGGAATCGGCAAGGCCATCGCCGAGCGCATGGCCGAGCAAGGGGCGAAGGTGGTGATCTCCTCGCGAAAGCCCGAGCCTTGCGCCGAGGTGGCCGCTGGCCTCAACGCGCGCCACGGCGCCGGCTCGGCGATCTCGGTGCCGGCCAATATCTCGTCGAAAGAGGAACTCAAGCACCTGGTGGACGAGACCACGCGCCAGTTCGGCCGGGTGGACATCGTGGTCTGCAATGCGGCCTCGAACCCGTACTACGGGCCGCTGGCGGGCATCGAGGACGACCAGTTCCGCAAGATCCTCGAGAACAACGTGATCGCCAACCACTGGCTGATCAATTTCGCCGTGCCGCAGATGATCGAGCGCAAAGACGGCGCCATCCTCATCATCTCGAGCATCGGAGGCCTGCGCGGCTCGCCGGTCATTGGCGCCTACAACATTTCGAAAGCGGCAGACTTCCAGCTCGCGCGCAATCTGGCGGTGGAGTACGGGCCGCACAACGTGCGGGTGAACTGCATCGCGCCGGGCCTCATCCGCACCGATTTCGCCAAGGCCCTGTGGGAGAACCCCGATACCTTGAAGCGCGCAACCGCCGGTTCGGCGCTGCGCCGCATCGGCGAGCCCGACGAGATCGCCGGAGCGGCGGTGTTCCTCGCATCGCCTGCCGGCACCTTCATCACGGGGCAGGCGGTGGTCATCGACGGCGGCGCAACCATCTGAGATGGCGGCTGCGTTGGATGCGACCCCACAATTGCAGGCGTTTCGCGCGCAGACGCGCGAATGGCTGGCGGCCAACTGCCCGCCCGAGATGCGTCAGCCCGTCCTTAAGGAAGACGACATCTGTTGGGGAGGCCGGCAGTGGCAGTTCAGCAGCGAAGCGCAGAAGGCGTGGCTGCAACGCATGGCCGAGCGAGGGTGGACGGTGCCCACCTGGCCCCGCGAATACGGTGGCGGTGGTCTCGATGCAGATGAAGCCAAGGTGCTGTCGCAGGAGATGCGCGCCCTCGGTTGCCGCGCGCCGGTCCAGAGCTTCGGCATCTGGATGCTTGGCCCGGCGCTGCTGAAGTTCGGCACGCATGCGCAAAAGCTCGAGCACCTGCCGCCCATTGCGCGTGGCGAGATCCGCTGGTGCCAAGGCTACTCGGAGCCGAACGCGGGGTCCGATCTGGCGTCGGTGCAGACACGCGCCGAAGACCATGGCGACCACTACCTGGTCAGCGGCCAGAAGATCTGGACGTCTTACGCCGATCGTGCCGACTGGATCTTCTGCCTCGTGCGCACCGACCCGGCGGCCAAGAAGCACACGGGCATCGGCTTCGTGTTGTTCGACATGGCGTCGCCGGGCGTGACCACGCGGCCGATCTTGCTCATCTCAGGCAAGTCGCCGTTCTGCGAGACCTTCTTCGACCAGGTGCGGGTGGACAAGCGCCATGTGGTCGGCCCACCCCACGGGGGCTGGAGCGTTGCCAAGTACCTGCTGACGCATGAACGCGAAATGATCGGCGGCATGGGCGAGCGTCACGGCATGCAGCCGCTCGGGCAATTGGCCGGCGAACTGCTCGGCCGCGATGCGCGTGGGCGCCTGGACGAGCCTCTGCTGCGCGCACAGATCGCGCAGTTCGAGATCGACGAGACTGCCTTCCGCCTGACGATGGAGCGCGCCCGCGACATGGCCAAGGCACGGCAGGGGAATCCGGCGTTCTCGTCGGCGCTGAAGTACTACGGCTCCGAGTTGAACAAGCGCCGGCATGAACTGCTGATGCAAGCCGGTGGCAGCGATGCGCTGGAGTGGGAGAGCGCGCGCAGCCGCGAGGGCAGCACGGCACGCGCCTGGCTGCGCACCAAAGCCAACTCGATCGAGGGCGGGACGAGCGAAGTGCAGCTCAACGTGATCGCCAAGCGCATCCTCCATCTTCCCGGCGCCTGATGCGGTGCACGTCCACCTGAAAGGCTTCCGATGGCTTTGGTGCTGACCGACGAACAGAACATGCTGCGCGACGCGGTGCGCGTCTTTCTGGCCGACAAGGCGCCCGTGGCGCAGTTGCGCGCCCTTCGCGACGAAGGCGACGCCGATGGCTTTTCTCGCCCGGTTTGGCGCGAGTTCGCCGAGATGGGGTTCACCGGCGTGCTGATCCCGCAAGCCTATGGCGGTGTGGGGTTGGGGCATGTCGAAGCGGGGCAGGTGATGGAGGAGATCGGGCGCAATCTCAGCGCTTCACCGTTTCTTGCCTGCGCCGTCACGGCGGCCACGGCGGTGCTGCGCGGCGGCAGCGAGGCGCAGCGGCAAGCTCTCTTGCCACGCCTGGCATCCGGCGAGCTGATCGCCACGCTGGCCGTGGACGAGTCGCGCAAGCACGCGCCGCGGCGCACCGCGCTCGCAGCCACGCGCACCGCTGCGGGCCATCAGCTCGATGGCGACAAGACCTTCGTGATCGATGGTCACGTGGCCGACCTCTTCATCGTGGCGGCGCGCACCGCCGACCCCACGGGCGCTGAAGCGGGCATCACGCTGTTCCTGGTGCCGCGCACCGCGCCCGGCGTGCAGGTCGAGCGCGTGGCCATGGCCGATGCGCACAACGCGGCGCGGGTGAGCCTGCGCAAAGTAACGATGTCGCCCGAGTCGGTGCTGGGCGACGTGGGCGATGGTGCTGCGGCGCTCGATGCGGCGCTCGACGCCGGCCGCGTGGCGGCGGCGGCCGAGTTGCTGGGGGTGGCCGAAGAGGTGTTCGCTCGCTCGCTCGCTTACCTCAAGGAGCGGCGGCAGTTCGACCGCATCATCGGCGAGTTCCAGGCGCTTCAGCACCGTGCAGCGGTGCTGTACTGCGATATCGAACTCACGCGCTCCCTGGTGCTGAAGGCGCAGCAAGCGCTGGATGAGCGCTCGCCGCAGGCGCCTGCGCTTGCGGCCGCTGCGAAAGCCAAGGCCGGCACGACGGCCACGCTGGCCGTGCAGGAGGGGGTGCAGATGCACGGCGGCATGGGCATGACCGATGAGTTCGACATCGGCCTCTTCATGAAGCGCGCCCGCGTGCTGCAAGAGTTGTTCGGCGACGCGAACTACCACGCCGACGTGCTGGCCCGCGCGAAGGGCTACTAGCGCGCTGCCTTTCTATGAGCGGGAAGCGTCGGCCGGGGCCGCGGGCATAGCGCGCACGCGCTCCGGGACGTGTGCCTCGGCCCAGGACTTGAGGGCGCCCAGCAACGGACCAAGAGATGCGCCGCGCGGAGTCAACGAGTACTCGACTCTCGGGGGGACTTCAGCGAACACCTGGCGGCTGACGAGACCATCCCGTTCGAGTTCCCGCAGCTGGGTGGTCAGCACACGTTGCGTCACCGAGGGCAGCAAGCGCTTGAGTTCGTTGAAGCGGAGTTTCCTCTCGGACAAGTTGAAGAGGATCACGGTCTTCCATTTCCCGGCAATCATGTCCATGGCAACTTCGACCGGACAGTGGGCGTAGGTCGTGTGTTTCTGCTTTCGCATGTTGAAGCCCGTATCGAATAAGACACCAGGGGGTGTGTTTGTGCGTTCTTGCGCAGCACGGCGCAGCGCCGTAGCCTCGCGGCTTCTTACCCATCACCCAAGAGCCCGCAGCTCAAGAAAGGAAGGATCCGAAGATGGAACATTCTCTCGCAGGGGGCAATGTGCAGGTCACTGTCGCGCAGGCCGATGTCCATGAGGTCGTGCACCTGGAACAACAGGCGCTGGCCAGGTGGCTGGATGGCGATCCGTCCGGCTTCCTGGACATTTCAGCGGAAGACGTCGTCTACTTCGACCCCTTTACCGAGCGCCGTCTGGATGGCCTGGCCGAACTCTCGGCGTACTACGAGGCCATCCGCGGAAAGGTGCACGCCGAGCGCTTCGAACTCTTGAATCCGAAGGTGCAGGTGGCCGGCCAGGCCGCGATACTGACCTTCAACTTCGTCTCCTACGGTGGCAACGAGAACGAGATGCGCTGGAATTGCACGGAAGTCTATCGGCATGCGGCGCAGCGCTGGATGATCATCCAAACCCATTGGTCGTTGACCCGGGCCGGCCAGTGATCACCCGGGGTGCACGGGTGCCCGCAGGCGCTTGCTCGGCATGGCCAGCGCGGCGGGAGGCCGGAAAGCATTGGAACGTGTGGCGTGCGGGACCACTGGAGCCGGCGGTCGCGGCATCAGGCGCGCAGACGAGCCGCCCGCTGGCGCTCAGCGCCCGGTAAAGCGTGGCGCTCGCTTCGCTGCCCACGCGGCCTTGCCTTCGCGCAGGTCGTCCGAGTGGGCGGCGCGTTCGATGTCGGCTTGCAGCGCCAAGGGGTCGAGGGTGCCGCGCGCAATGCGGTTCATGTGCGCTTTCATCCCGAGCAGGGCGAGTGGCGCCATGCCTCGCAGGGTGTCGGTCAGCCGGTCTGCGGCCTGGGCCAGCTCGTCGGCCGGCACGAGGTGGGTGAGGAAGCCGCAATCGCGCATCTCCTGCGCACCGATTCGTTCTGCGGTCAGGATGAGCCGCTTGGCCACGTCCAGCCCGAGCCGCGTGACGTATCGCTCCAGGCCGCGCTGATAGAAATGCAGGCCGAGCCGCGCAGGCGGCAGGAACATGTCGACGTTCGGCGTGCCCAGGCGGAAGTCGCAGGCCAGCGCCATGTCGGTGGCGCCGCCGTACACACCGCCCTGGATGACCGCAAGCGTGACCGGGCGGGCTTCCTCGATGGCGTTGACCATGCGCTCGAAGACTTGCGGGTTGTCGCCGACGATCTGGCCGATGTCGTAACCGCTGCAGAAGTACTTGCCTTCGGCTTCCAGGCGCAGCACCAGTACGGACGCGTTGGCATTCACGGTGGCGAGATGCGCGCTCACTGCGGCCAGATCGTCGAAGTCGAGGCGGTTGGCCTGGGCCGGCCGGCGCAGGGTGAGGGTGGCCACGGGGCCGTCGATGCGGAGTTCAGGGGTCATGGGAAACGCAAGGGTCAGGAACAGGAGGAGCGGGTCGTGGGACGCCGCCGCGGCCGGGCGCTCAACGCGGGGCGTGCTTGCGCCGCCGGTGCCGTGCTCAGTAACCTGCTTGCCGATCCACGGTCAGCATCTGGGGCAGGCCTTCGCGCGCGCGGCGCAGGGCATCCACGCATTGCTGGGCCACGATGTCGAACGAGGCTTGTGCGGCGATGTGCGGCGTGGCCATGACCTTCGGGTGGTGCCAGACCCAGTTGTCGGGGGCGGGCGGTTCGCGCTCGAAGACGTCGAGCGCGGCGCCGGCGATGTCTCCGGCATCGAGCAGCGCCCGCAGGTCGGATTCCACCAGGTGTTCACCGCGGCCGACGTTGATGACGTAGGCGCCGCGCGGGAGCTGAGACAGCGTCTCGTGGTTCATCAGGCCCCGGGTTTGCGATGTGAGCGGGAGTGCGCACACCAGAATGTCGGCCTGCGACAGAAACTGCGGCAGTTCATCCATGCCCGAGAAGCCGGTCACGCCGGGCACTGCGCGGGGTCTGCGGCTCCAGCCGCCGACCGGGTAGCCCAGCGGCGTGAACGCGCGCGCAATGGCTTGGCCCACGGTGCCCATGCCGAGGATGCCGACGCGGCATTGCTTGGGCGTGCGCACCGGGTGGCGCGCCCATTCGGCGAGCGACTGCTGTTGCGCGTACAGCGCGAAGTCGCGTGTGAAGTGCAGGGTGGTGGCGACCACGTACTGCGCAATCTCCATCGCCTGCATGAGATCGACCACGCGCGTGACCGGCAGCGCATCGGGCATGTCGGGCACGCCCAGGAGCTTGTCGACGCCGGCACCGGTGGAGCACAGCACGCGCAGGTTCGGATAGTTGGGCAGCACGCCGGCACGCATGCGCCAGGCGAGGATCGCCTCGACCGCCTCGCCGGGCGGGTCGTCCTGTTCGGTCCACACGGGAATGTCGGGGGCGACCTGGCGCAGCGCTGCTGCGAAAGGCGCGGGTGGCAACGGGTTGGACAGTACCAGGATGGCCATGTTGTCGGGAAGAGTTAGGAGTCGTATCCGGGGCTGCGCCGATCCAGGCGGCGCAGCAGGCCGGGCCAGACGAGGTTGGCGCCCATGCCGCGTGTGGCTTCGCGGGCCTGCTCCCGGTTGAGGGCGATCATCGATGGCGGCAGCTCGTGCAGTGCGCCGCCACCCGATTGCGCAAGGATCTGGATGCGGCAGGCGGCTTCCAGCACGTACATGGACTGGAACGCTTCGGCCACGCCGCGCCCGCAGGTGAGCAGGCCGTGGTTGCGCAAGATGAGGTTGTTCGCGCTGCCGAGGTCGCGCACCAGCCGGGGTTTCTCGTCGTCGCGCAGCGCCACGCCTTCATAGTCGTGGTACGCGATGGAGCCGAGCGGAAAGGTCGATTGCTGCGACAGCGGCCGCAGGCCTTCCTTTTGCGCGGAGACGGCGGTGCCGTGCAGCGTGTGCGTGTGCAGCACGCAGTTCACGTCGGGGCGGCCTTCGTGCACCGCGCTGTGGATCACGAAGCCGGCCGGATTGACCGGGAACGGGCTGTCCATCAACGGGGTGCCATGGTGGTCGATCTTCACCAGGCTGGACGCCGTGATTTCCTCGAAGAAGAGGCCGTAGGGGTTGATCAGGAATTGATCGGGCTGGCCCGGTACGCGCGCCGAGATGTGGGTGAAGACGAGATCGTCCCACCCGAACAGCGCCACCAGCCGGTAGGCAGCCGCCAGATCGACACGTGTTGCCCATTCCTGCGCGGACACCTGGTCGCGAACCGAAGGCATGTTCAACACGCGTGTCTCCTCGTTGTTGTCGCTCGCGCTTCTCATGGCGCGAGCTTACAAAGCCTAGAGCGCTTTGACCAGTTCGGGGATGGCGGAGAAGAGGTCGGCCTCGAGGCCGTAGTCGGCCACCGAGAAGATCGGCGCCTCGGCGTCCTTGTTGATCGCCACGATCACCTTGGAGTCCTTCATCCCCGCCAAGTGCTGGATCGCCCCGGAGATGCCCGCCGCGATGTACAGCTGCGGCGCCACGATCTTGCCCGTCTGCCCCACCTGCAG
>CAZBOF010000159.1:0-663 GCA_964493285.1 uncultured Rhizobacter sp.
CACCTGCTGTACGCGCGCTTCTGGACCAAGGTCATGCGCGACCTCGGGCTGGTGAAGGTCGACGAGCCGTTCACGCGCCTGCTCACGCAGGGCATGGTGCTCAACGAGGCGTTCTCCCGCACCGAAGGCGGCAAAGACTACTTCTGGGCGCACGACCTCGACATCGTGCGCGACGAGCACGCGCACGTGGTGTCGGCCACCGCCAAGGCCGACGGCAAGCCGGTTGCCTACGAGGGCTGGACCACGATGTCCAAGTCCAAGAACAACGGCGTGGACCCGCAAGCGCTGATCGAGCGCTACGGCGCCGACACCGCGCGGCTGTTCGTGATGTTCGCCTCGCCGCCGGAGCAGACGCTGGAATGGAACGACGCCGGCGTCGAAGGCGCGCACCGCTTCCTTCGCCGCGTGTGGACCTACGGCATGAAGAACGCGGAGGCGCTGCGCGCGACCGGCGACACCACCAGCGCCGACGGCGTCGAAGCCAAAGCGCTGCGCCGAGAGGTGCACAACGTGCTGCGCCAGATCACCTACGACTACGAGCGCATGCAGTACAACACCGTCGTCTCCGGCGCGATGAAGCTGTTGAACGCCCTCGAAGGCTTCAAGGTCGGCGCCCCGGGCGTCATCCGCGAGGCGTACGGCATCTTGCTGCGCGCGCTCTAC
>CAZBOF010000159.1:673-8395 GCA_964493285.1 uncultured Rhizobacter sp.
CGCTCTACCCGGCCTGCCCGCACACCACCTGGCATCTCTGGCACGACCTCGGCTACGCCGCATTGCACGGCGACCTGCTCGACGCGCCCTGGCCCCAGGTGGACGAAGCCGCGCTGGTGCAAGACGAGGTGGAACTGATGCTGCAGGTCAATGGCAAGCTGCGCGGCTCGGTCAAGGTGCCGGCCGGCGCCAGCCGCCAGGACATCGAGGCCGCCGCACTGGCCAACCCCGACTTCATCCGCTTCGCCGAAGGCAAAGCCCCGAAGAAAATCATCGTCGTGCCCAATCGCCTGGTGAACGTGGTGGTGGGCTGATGACGCCGTCCGCGCCGCGCCGCGTCTTCATGCTCTCGCTCGCATTGCTGGGCGCGGGCTGCGGTTTCCAGCTGCGCCGCGCGCCCTCGCTGAGCTTCAAGACCCTGCAGATGACCGGCTTCCGGCCCCACTCGCCGCTGGCCGAAGAGTTGCGCCGCAACCTCGCATCGAGCACCACCACACGCGTGGTGGAGTCGGCGGGGCAGGCGGAGGTCATTCTCGAAGCGCTGACCGACGCGCGCGACAAGGGTGTCGTCGTGATGACCACCGCCGGCCAGGTGCGCGAGGTGCAGTTGCGCCTGCGCCTGCATTTCCTCGCACGCACGCCCGGGGGGCGCCAGCTCATCGCGCCCACCGAGATGGTGCTCACCCGCGACATGACCTACAACGAACGCGACGCGCTGGCCAAGGAGCAGGAAGAAGAAGCGCTCTTTCGTGCGATGCAATCCGACATCGCCTCCCAAGTCCTGCGCCGCCTCGCGGCCATTCCCGCTCTCTAGGGGCTGTTCACGCCATGCAGGTTCGTGCCGACCAGCTGAGCGCCCACCTCGCCAAGGGGCTGCGCGCGATCTACACGCTTCACAGCGACGAGCCGCTGCTGGCGCAGGAAGCCACCGATGCGATCCGCGCCGCAGCCCGCGCCGCCGGCCACACCGAGCGGCAGGTGCACACGGTGGCCGGCGCGCATTTCGACTGGAGCGGGCTGCTCGGCGCTTCGCAGGCGATGAGCCTGTTCGCCGACAAGCAGCTGATCGAGATCCGCATTCCCTCCGGCAAGCCCGGCAAGGAAGGCTCGGAGGCGCTGCAACGCTATTGCGAACACTTGTCGGACGACGTAATCACCATCGTCACCTGCCCCAAGCTCGACCGCACCCAGCAAAGCAGCGCGTGGTTCACCGCGCTCGACACCGCCGGCGTCACGGTGCGCATTGACGCGGTGGAGCGCAAGGCGCTCCCGGCGTGGATCGCCCAGCGGCTGGCGGCGCAAGGCCAGCGCGTGCAGGGCGACGAATCCGGCCAGCACGCACTCGCGTTCTTCGCCGATCGCGTCGAGGGCAACCTGCTGGCGGCGCACCAGGAGATCCAGAAGCTCGGCCTGCTGTATCCGCGGGGTGAGCTGAGCCTGGAGCAGATCGAGGCCGCGGTGCTGAATGTCGCGCGCTACGACGTCTTCAAGCTGGGCGAGGCCGTGCTGGCGGGGCAAACCGCACGGGCCTTGCGCATGCTCGATGGCCTGCAGGCAGAAGGCGAAGCTGCCGTGCTGGTGCACTGGACGCTCGCCAACGACATCGTGTCGATCAAGCGGGTGAAGGACGCCATCGCGCAGGGCAAGCCGCTGCCGATCGCACTGCGCGAGGCACGCGTCTGGGGCGCCAAGGAACGCCTGTTCGAACGCGCCGTGCCACTGCTCACCGACAACGCGGTGGCGCAACTGGTCGAAGCGGCACAGATCTGTGACGGCCTGGCCAAGGGCCTGCGACACCCCGGCTGGCCCCAAGATCCCTGGGAAGGGCTGCGCCGCCTCGTGCTGATGCTGGTGCAGTGGACCGGCTCGGCCTCGCCGCGCAAAGCGGTTCGCCTCGCGCTCTCCGCCTGACGGCGAACGCGTCAGGCCCCAGCGGCCAGGCCTTGCGGCAATGCCGCGCGACGCTGCACCTTGTAGCTCGCCAGCGACTCATGAACCGCCGGCCCCGCCGGCGGCGACATCGGGTCGGCCACCCACAGCGCAGGCACGCCACCAGCGCCATCGAAACACAAACCGGCGGGCAGCGACTCGCTGTAGAGGACGCGGCACCCGGCATCCAGCGCCGCCTGCACCACCAGCGCATCCCCACTCGACAACGCGCGTCGGCGCTGGAGCTGGGCGGCACGCAGCACCATCGCAGCATCGATGCTGACCACCCGCTGGCGCGACAGGTGGTTCAACACCCCCAATGCCTGGTCGGACGTGAGCAGGCGGCCGCTCACCGCGAGCTTGGCGAACTCGTGCAGCACTTGCGCACTGGTGACCAGCCGCCCGGCCTGCAGCGCGGCGTCGAGCGTCCAGCGCACCGCGCGCTGCCGCGCCGCGAAGGTGTTGTCGTAGGCGGCCAGCAACACGCCGGTATCGAAGAACAGGTCGTTCATGGTCAGGCTCCCTGCGTTGGAATGCATGTGAGCAGCGCCTGCAGCGCCAGCGTCACCGATTGTTGTTGGATCTGGTGGCGATCGCCTTGCAGCGCGAGCCGCGTCGCGCACGGCTCGCCGCTTCGGCGCATCACCGCCAGCCACACCGTGCCCACGGGCTTGTCGGGCGAACCGCCTCCCGGGCCGGCCACCCCGGTGATCGCGGCCACCAGATCGGCCCGCGAGTGCCGCAGCGCGCCCACCGCCATGGCGCGGGCCACCTCCGCACTCACCGCGCCATGCTGCGCGATCAACTCGGGCGGCACGCCCAGCATCTCGGACTTGGCCTCGTTCGAATACGTCACGAAACCCCGCTCGAACCAGACGCTGGAGCCTGCCAGCGAAGTGCAGGCCGCAGCCAGCAATCCGCCGGTGCACGATTCGGCCGCCGCCATCTTCAGGCCCTGCGCCGTCAGCGCCTCGGCCAACGCTCGCACCGGCGCGTCAAAGGTCGTCAGAACCATCGCCATGCCGCAATCACCAACAAGGCACACAGCGCCGCCACGAGATCATCGAAGAGGATGCCGAACCCCTGCGCCCAGCCGATCGGACGGCCCTTGCGGGCCTTGAACAACCGGTCGGCCCAGGCCACGGGGCCCGGCTTGGCGGCATCGAAGAAGCGAAACAGCGCAAAGGCGCACAGCTGGCCCCAGAACCCCGCGGGCGCGATCAGCCACAGCACCGCCCAGAACGCCAGGATCTCGTCCCAGACGATCGAACCGGGATCGGCCACCCCCATGTGGCGCGCAGTGAGGGTGCAGGCCCACCAGCCGACCAGCAGCCCCACAACGAGCAGCAAGGTCCAGTGCAAGTCGCCCAGGTGCGGCTGCATCACCAGGAATGCCACCCAGGCCCACAAGGTGCCGACCGTGCCCGGCGCCAACGGCGACAAGCCGCTGCCGAACCCCAGCGCAATCACGTGCGCCGGGTGGCGCAGCATGAACGCGGCGGTGGGCCGCAGCGGGGTTGGGGGCGCGCTCATGGTTTGAAGTGATCGAAGGCGCGGTAGCTGTCGACCACCGGCTGGCCCCGCGCATCCACGAGCGCCAGTTCGCGCGACGCGTTGACCGCGCCGATGCGCGTGACCGCCACGCAGCTCGCCCGGGCGGCCGCAGACACCGCCGCCGCGCACTGCGGCGGCGCGGTGAACAGCAGCTCGTAGTCGTCGCCGCCGGACAACGTGCACACGCGCTGGCGTGCCAGCGGCTGCGCAGCCAGCAGGCCGCTGCGGGGCACCGCATCCACGTCGACCACCGCCCCGACCGCCGAACGGCGCAGGATGTGACCCAGGTCCCCCAGCAAGCCATCGGACACATCGACCGCGCTGGTGGCGATGCCCCGCAAGGCCACGCCCAGCGCGATGCGCGGCTGGGGCTGCTCCATCGCCCCGCGAGCTTGCTCGAAAGCGGCAGCGTCCAGCGACACGGTGCCACGAAAGCACTCGAGCGCCAGCCGCGCATCCCCGAGCACGCCGCTGACATAGAGGTCGTCGCCGGATCGCGCGCCCGAGCGCAGCAGCGCCTGCCCCGCGGGCACTTCACCGAACACCGTGATGCAGATGTTGAGCGGGCCTTGCGTGGTATCACCGCCGACCAGTTCGCAGCCGTGCAACTGCGCAAGCTCGAAGGCGCCGCGCGAAAAGCCGGCGAGAAAAGCTTCGTCGACGCGAGGCAGCGCCAGGGCCAGGCTCCATGCCAGCGGCCGCGCGCCGCTGGCCGCGAGGTCGCTGAGATTCACCGCCAGCGCCTTGTGCCCCAGCCGCTGCGGCGACACGGTGCTGAGGAAGTGGCGCCCTTCAACCAGCATGTCGGTGCTGACCGCGAGCTGCATTCCCGGCGACGGTTGCAGCAGCGCGCAGTCGTCGCCGATGCCCAGCGGCGAGCGCGTCACCGCGCGGGTGAAGTATTTGGCGATCAGATCGAATTCACCCAGCGCTGTCATGGCCAGCATTATCCGCGCCGCGCGCGACGCGCCATGGCTTCAGCCGCTGCGCAGCAGATTGGCCAACTCGACGGCCGATTTGACGTCCATCTTCTCGAACACGCGGGCGCGGTGCACTTCGACCGTGCGCACGCTGATGCCGAGCTTGTCGGCGATCAGCTTGTTGGCCATGCCGTCGATCACGCACTGCATCACGTCGCTCTCGCGCTCGGTCAGCTCGCCCAGGCGCCGCTTCACCGCCCGCATCCCACGCTGCGCCAGCAAGGCTTGCTCGCTGCTGGCCAGCGCCTGTTCCACCCGGTCGACCAGCGAGTTGTCGGAGAAGGGCTTCTCCACGAAGTCGAAGGCGCCACGCTTGACCGCCATCACGGCGGTGGGCACGTCGCCGTGCCCGGTGAGAAAGATCACCGGCAACAGCGCCAGCAGGTCGCGCTCGATCAGCCGCTCGAACAAGGCCAGCCCGCTGGTGCCGGGCATGCGAACGTCGAGCAGCAGGCAACTGGGCGATCGGGGCCAGGCCAGCGCCACGCCGTCGCCGGGCCCCTCTCCCAGGCGCGCATTCAGCATCGCTTCGAACCCTTCTGCGCTGGAATACCCTTCGGCCAGCAAACGGCGCGAGCGCAGCAGCCATGTGAGCGAATCACGCACCACGTCCTCGTCGTCGACGAGGTACACCATCGGCAGACCCAGTTGCATCATCGCGACGATTGTTCGGGATGCCCCGCGATCGGTCAATGCCGGGATGCCGCCTCGGACGCCGGCGCCGCCCTGGCACGCGCGGAAGGCGCGGGCGCGGTGGGCAGCGTGAACCGGAATTCGACACCCCGCGTGCTTTCGGCCGTCCCCATCACCGGCAGGTTCTGGAAGTCGAGCACGCCGCCGTGCTGTTCGATCACGGTGCGGCACAGGCTCAGCCCGAGGCCCATGCCGTCGGGGCGCGTGGTGAAGAACGGGGTGAACAGGCGCGGCCCGACGTCGCCCGGCACGCCCGGGCCGCGATCGATGACGCTGAAGGTGGTCCAGCGGGCATGCGTCTGCCGCACGCGGATCAACAGCACGCGATCGGGCAACGGCGTCGCCTGCTCCATGGCCTGGATGCCGTTGCGGGTGAGGTTGAGCAGCACTTGCTCGAGCATGGTGCGGTCGCAGACGACGCGCGGCAACGGCGTCGGCAAGTCCAGCTCGATGCGGGTGCCGGTCTTGCGGGCTTGCAAGCGCACGAGGGGAATCACGGAATCGATCAGCACATCGGCCCGCACCGCTTCGCGTGCCTGCTCGCGCCGGCGCACGAAGTCGTGCACGCTCTTGATCACGCGGCCTGCGCGCTCGGCCTGCTCGGCAATGCGGGCCGTGGCCTGGCGCAGCAGCGGCAAGTTCTGCGCCGGCGCGTTCAGCACCTCCGGGTCGTTCAGCAGGTTCTGCGAGCCCGCCGCATAGCTGGCAATGGCGGACAACGGCTGGTTCAGCTCGTGGCTCAGCAGCGAGGCCATCTCGCCCATCGTCGCCAGGCGGGCCGTCGCCTGCAGGCGCTCTTGCTGCTGCCGCGACAGCTCCTCGATGCGACGCTGTTCGCTGATGTCCAGCGCCGTGCTCATCCAGCCGGTGTGGCGCCCCTGGCCATCGACCAGCGGCGACTCGAAGATCATCACCGGGAAACGTTCCCCGTTGCACCGCTTGAAGACAGTTTCGAAGCTTTCGCTGGACGGCCCCTCGCCCCCCAGGCGGACCTGCTGGCGCGCCGCGTACTCCTGTGCCAGCTCGGGTGGCCAGTACGGTGGCACGGCCAGGCCGACCAGCTCTTCGGCCGTGAAGCCGACCATGCGGCAAAACGCCGGGTTCACGTGCGTGATGCGCCCCTCCAGGTCGCGCGCGCGCAGGCCGGTCACCAGAGAGTTCTCCATCGCTTTGCGAAAAGCCAGGGCCTCGGCGAGCGCCGCTTCGGCGCCGGCGCGGCGCCGCACGTCGCGCGCCAGCAGGAACACCACCAGCCCCAGCGTCCCCGACAGCCCGAGCACCAGCGCCGTGGTGACGTTCGGGATGAGGCCCGGGCGCCCCGTGATGCTGTCGAGTTGCAGCTGCAGCGTGAGGCCGGGAAGGTCGAATACCGTCTGGCTGCGGAAAATCCCCAGGCCGCGCCGCACGCCGGCACGTGCCAGCCGGGTGCCGTCGCCCTCGACGAGCGCCAGCTCGTGCGCACGCGCGATGTCCTGCGCAATGACTTCGTCGAGCAGCTGCGACAAGCCCACCGTTGCCACCACGAAGCTGACGGTGTGCCCGGCGACTTGCGAAGGCAGGCACAGGTCCACCACCTCCAGGCCCAGGCCCCCGGGCAGCGGCACGAAGTAGCTGCGGGAGTAGGACGGGCTGGCCAGGCGGCGCGCATTGGTGCAGGCCTGCTGGGTTTCGAACTCCAGGTGCTCGCGCGGGATCGTGCCGAAAATCGGCGCGCGATAGGGGGTGTTCACGGACGCGTCGATCCGCATGTCGGCGTCGCGCCGCTCGACACGCAGCATCTCGCGCCGGGCGCGCAGCAGTTCGTGGCCGTCCACGCGCCATTGCGCCAGGCTGGGCTCGGCCCAGGTCAGCGCCTGCAGGCTTTGCAGGTTGCGCGACAGCGCCAGCTTGAGTTCCGCCACCGACTCCGCCGCGGCCAGCTCCACCTGCTCCTGCATGCGGTTGTTTTCGTAGGCGAGCGTCAACCACACCAGCATCGACTGCGCCACCAGCAGCAGCGCCACGAAAGCGCTCCACAGCGCCGCACGGCGCCAGCGCAAGGTGCGGGCGTCGACAGGGGGCGGCTGGGCGGGCAATGAAGACATGGCGACGGCGGCGGACGATCGCCAGTATTGCCGGGCTGGCGCGGTTGCGCGTACGCATATTTCCGCATCCAGCCCCCCTCTGCCGCATGGCAGGGCGCTCTTACAATGAATCTCACTGCTGCGTTGACCGCACGATCACCGAGACCCCCACATGAGCACTTCCGAGGAAAAGCGCGCAGAGCTGCGCCGTGCAGCGCTGAAGTACCACGAGTTCCCCATCCCCGGCAAAGTGGCGATCGAAGCCACGAAGCAACTCGTGAACCAGCGCGACCTGTCGCTTGCATACTCCCCGGGCGTCGCCGCGCCGTGCGAAGAGATCGTGGCCGACCCGGCCAATGCCTTCAAGTACACCGCGCGCGGCAACCTGGTGGCGGTGGTCACCAACGGCACCGCGGTGCTGGGGCTCGGCGACATCGGGCCGCTGGCCGCCAAGCCGGTGATGGAAGGCAAGGGCGTGCTGTTCAAGAAGTTCGCCGGCATCG
>CAZBOF010000160.1:0-8334 GCA_964493285.1 uncultured Rhizobacter sp.
TCGCCATGGCGCGCTGGTGCGCGGGCCATGGTGCCCAGGTGCGTGTATGGGATTCGCGGGACGATGCGCCGCACGACGCGGCGCTCGCCGATCAGGTGCCCGCGGCCGAGCGGCTGCGCGGGGTGCTGGCCGACGACGCACTGCAGGGCGTGAAGCTGGTGCTCAAGAGCCCGGGCCTGGCGCCGTCCGACGAACGCATTGCCGCGGTGCTGGCCACCGCGGTGCAGACGGGCGTGCCGGTGCAGGGTGAACTGGCGCTGTTTGCGCAGGCGCTGGCCGACTTGAAGGCCGAACGCGGCTACGCGCCCAAGGTGCTGGCCATCACCGGCACCAACGGCAAGACCACCACCACGTCGATGGCGGCGCAGCTGATGGCCCGCGCCGGGCTGCGTACCGCGGCGGCCGGCAACATCGGCCCCACCATGCTGCAGACGCTGGCCGAGGCGCTGGCGCGTGAGCCTGCGCCCGTCGCGGATGCCGATCCGCCCGCAGCGCCGGTGGCAGACACGCCGGCGGAGGGGCCCGATGCCGCCGAGGAAGTGGCGGCCGACGGCGGCGTCGAAACCCTTGAGGATGACGGGCTGCCCGCGCCGGAAGGTGATGCACCCGCGCAGGCGGAGTCGCCTCTGGAAGATCCACCCGCCGACGACGAGGCCGTGGTGCAAGGCGGCGGACCGCCGCCGCATCTGATTCCGCCGCCACCGCCCGGGCCGGTGTTCGAGGTTCTTCCCGAGGTCTGGGTGCTGGAGTTGTCGAGCTTCCAGCTGGATGGCGTGCAAGGCTTCGAGCCGAGCGCGGCGGCGGTGCTCAACGTCACGCAGGATCACCTCGACTGGCACGGCTCGATGCAGGCCTACGCCGCCGCGAAGGCGCGCGTCTTCGGGCAAAGCGCCGTGATGGTGATCAACCGCGACGACCCCGAGGTCGCGCAGATGATTCCTGCGCCGGTACCCGGCAAGGGCCGCTTCGCCAAACCGGTCGCGCGGCAGGTCGTCCGCTTCGGGCTGGATGCGCCGCAGCACCCGGGCGATTACGGCTTGATCGTCGAAGGCGGCATCGCCTGGCTGGTGCGCGCGCTGGAAAGCGACGAGACCGTGAAGAAACCACGCAAGGGGGCGGCGGTCGAAGAAGAGGATCTGCACATCCAGCGCCTGATGCCGGCCGACGCCTTGCGGGTGCGCGGGCGCCACAACGCCGCCAATGCGTTGGCCGCACTGGCGTTGGCCACCGCTGCGGGGTGCCCGCTCGCGCCGATGCTGCATGCCTTGCGCGAGTACGCGGGCGAGCCGCATCGCGTGGAGTTCGTGGCGTTGGTCCAAGGCGTCGAGGCTTATGACGACAGCAAGGGCACGAACGTCGGTGCGGCCGTGGCGGCGCTGAACGGCCTGGGCCAGGACAAGTCGCCCGCCAAGCTGGTGGTGATCCTGGGCGGCGACGGCAAAGGCCAGGACTTCGCGCCGCTCGCCACGCCGGTGCAGCGCCACGCGCGCGCGGTGGCCACGATCGGCCGCGATGCCGATGCGATCGAACAGGTGCTGCGCTACACCGGCGTCGCGGTGCAACGTCACGAGACGCTGGAGGCGGCCACCCAATGGGCCTTCCAGCGGGCCCACGTCGGCGATGCCGTGCTGCTCAGCCCGGCCTGCGCCAGCTTCGACATGTTCCGCAACTATGCCCACCGTGCCGATGTGTTCGTTGCACAGGTGCGCGCGTTGGCGGCTGAACACGGGGAGGTCGTGTGAACACGCGCGCCACCGCACGCCCTGGGATTCCGGACTGGAAGGAGCGCTTCGTGGCGCTGTTCCGCCGGGGGGATGCCGTGCGGGTGCCGATCCGCAACTGGGACGGACAAGCAGGCCGCCCCACGCAGTTGCAAGGCTTCGACCAGGCGCTGGTGTGGGTCGTCGTCGCCTTGCTCGCGTTGGGGCTGGTGATGGTCTATTCCGCGTCGATCGCGTTGCCTGACAACCCGCGCTTCGCGCGCTACGCATCCACGCATTTCCTGGTGCGCCATGCGCTGTCGATTGGCGTGGCGTTCATTGCGGCGCTCGTGGTGGTGCAGGTGCCGGTGAGCGTGTGGGAGAAATTCGCCCCCTGGATCTTCGTCGGCGCCTTGCTGCTGCTCGTGGTGGTGCTGATTCCGCATGTGGGCAAGGGCGTGAACGGTGCGCGCCGTTGGATCCCGCTCGGATTCACCAACTTCCAGCCGTCCGAGCTGGCCAAGCTGGCCATCGCGCTCTATGCCGCCAACTACATGGTGCGCAAGATGGAGGTGAAAGAGAATTTCTTCCGCGCCGTGCTGCCGATGGCGGTGTCGGTCGCCGTGGTGGGCATCTTGCTGCTGGCCGAGCCCGACATGGGCGCCTTCATGGTCATCGCCGCCATTGCGATGGGCATTTTGTTCCTGGGCGGTGTGAACGGCCGCATGTTTTTCCTCATCACCGCCGTGCTGGTCGGCGCTTTCGTGATGATGATCACCTTCAGCGAATGGCGGCGCGAGCGGATCTTCGCGTACCTCGACCCGTGGGACGAGAAATACACCCTCGGCAAGGCCTACCAGCTTTCGCATTCGCTCATCGCCTTCGGGCGCGGCGAGTTCTTCGGCGTGGGGCTGGGGGCCAGCGTGGAGAAGCTGCACTACCTGCCCGAGGCGCACACCGACTTCCTGCTCGCCGTGATCGGCGAAGAGCTGGGCTTCATCGGCGTGGCCAGCGTCATCTTCGCGTTCTTCTGGCTGTCACGCCGCATCTTCCACATCGGGCGCCAGGCGGTGGCGCTCGATCGCGTCTTCGCGGGGCTGATGGCGCAAGGCATCGGCATCTGGATGAGCGGGCAGGCGTTCATCAACATCGGCGTGAACCTGGGTGTGCTGCCGACCAAGGGCTTGACGCTGCCGCTGATGAGCTTTGGCGGGTCGGCCATTCTGATGAGCATGGTGGCGCTGGCGATTGTTCTGCGGATTGATATTGAGAATCGGCAGTTGATGAGGGGGGGACGGGCATGATTTTCTTTGCCTCTCCTCGTCTGGAATTTCTTGTGCCGCTTCGCGTGGTGGCTTCTGCCTGGCTTGCTCGTCGGCGCCGGGAGTCCGCCCCGGCGGGCGGGTCACTTTGGTGGCCGCGTCACTTTGCTGCGCAAAGTGAGCGTCCTCCCGCTGCGCGACCATTTGCTGGCCCAAATGAAAGTAACCAAAGCAAAAGGCCTATGACTTTGCCGTACCGTTTCGGCTACAAGCTGCGGCCGATGAGAAGCCATGCCACGGCGTCGCGCCGCACACATGCTGCGAGGTTGCTGGACGCCGCGTTTGTCGCGCGCCGATGCGAAGCGAGGCGTGCGAATTGCTCTGGGGCCCCGTGGGGGGCGTCGAGGAGCGCAGGGGGTGAGGGTGGCGCGCGCAGCGCGCTTCAACTTCTGACTTCGCGCGGTTGTTTGAGCGCAGCGCCCGCAGGGCGCGAAGCGAGTTCTGCGCGACACCCTCACACACGAGCACCGCAGAGCAGTCCGGCCTTTGGCCGGACCGCCACCGTCGGGTCCCCCTTTCTTTGCTTACTTTCTTTCGGGGAAGCGAAAGAAAGTAAGTCGGCTGTCGGGACGAAATCCCGACGCGGCCTTGCCTCGAGCACACCACCAAGCAAAGCAGAACAGAACCCGCGAGGAGTCACCCCATGACCTCCAAGCACCTCGTCATCATGGCCGCAGGCACCGGCGGCCACATCATCCCCGGCCTCGCCGTGGCGCGCGAAATGCAGCAGCGCGGCTGGACCGTGAGCTGGCTCGGCACGACGCACGGCCTGGAGAACAAGCTCGTGCCGCCGTCGGGCATCGAGATGGACACCATTGCCTTCAGCGGACTGCGCGGCAAAGGCGTGGTGCATACCCTCACCGGAGGTTTCCGCCTGCTGATCGCGTTCTGGAGCTGCCTGCGCATCCTGCGCAAGCGCCGCCCGGGCGTGGTGCTGGGCATGGGCGGCTATGTGTGCTTCCCGGGGGGGCTGATGGCGTCGCTCTTGAACAAGCCGCTGATGCTGGTGAATGCCGATGCGGCCTTGCTGATGAGCAACAAGAGCCTGCTGCCGGTGGCCGACAAGGTGGCATTCGGGTTCGATGGTGATGCGGCACGCCAGACCAAGCTCGCGGTGGTCACCGGCAACCCGGTGCGCACCGAGATCGAGGCCCTGCCCGAACCCGCAGAGCGCTTCGCCCACCGCAGCGGGCGCCTGCGCGTGCTGGTGGTGGGCGGCAGCCTCGGGGCGAAGGTGTTGAACGACACCGTGCCCCAGGCGCTCGCGTTGTTGCCGCCAGGCGCGCGTCCGCAGGTCACCCACCAGACGGGACAAGGACACCACGAAGACGTGCTGGCCGGCTATGGCCTCGCGCAGGTGGACGCCGAGGTGGTGGACTTCATCGACAACATGGCCGAACGCCTCGCCGCGTGCGATGTGATCATCTGCCGAGCGGGCGCGGTGACGGTCAGCGAGCTGTGCGCCGCGGGCGTGGCCAGTGTGCTGGTGCCGCTGGTGGTCAGCACCACCAGCCACCAGCGCGACAACGCCCAATGGCTGGCGTCGAAGGGTGGGGCGGTGCACCTGCCGCAGTCCGAGCTGACGCCGCAGAAGCTGGTCGACATCATCAAAGGCCTGACGCGCGAAAGGCTGCAAGGCATGGCCGCGCACGCTCGCGCGGCGGCGCGTCCGCATGCCGCCGCCAAGGTGGCCGACGAACTCGAAAGGCTGGTGGCATGAAACCGACCGCCTGGAAGAACCCGACCGACGGAGGCCGCGCATGAAGCACGCGGTCAAGCACATCCATTTCGTGGGCATCGGCGGCGCGGGCATGAGCGGCATTGCCGAGATCCTGCACAACCTCGGCTATGCGGTGTCGGGCTCCGACCAGAGCGACAGCACGACGCTGCGCCGGCTGGCGCAGCTGGGCATTCGCGTGGCGGTCGGCCACGACGCGGCGCACATCGCAGGCGCGGAAGCGGTGGTGACCTCCACCGCCGTGAAGTCCGACAACCCGGAGGTGATCGCCGCCCGCGGCAAGCGCGTGCCGGTGGTGCCGCGCGCGGTGATGCTGGCCGAGCTGATGCGCCTGAAACAAGGCATTGCCATCGCGGGCACGCACGGCAAGACCACCACCACCTCGCTCGTGACCAGCGTGCTGGCCGAAGCCGGGTTGGACCCGACCTTCGTCATCGGCGGCAAGCTCAACGCCGCGGGGGCGAACTCGCGCCTGGGCATGGGCGACTACATCGTGGTCGAGGCCGATGAATCCGATGCCTCGTTCCTGAACCTGATGCCGGTGCTGTCGGTGGTGACGAACATCGATGCCGATCACATGGACACCTATGGCCATGACCTCACACGGCTGAAAGGCGCATTCGTCGAGTTCCTCCACCGCATGCCGTTCTACGGCGCGGCGATCCTGTGCGGCGACGATCCCGGCGTGCGGTCCATCATTCCGATGGTGTCGCGCCCGGTCGTGACCTATGGCTTCGGGCCCGACGCGCAGATCCGCGCGGTGGACGTGCACGCGTTGGCGGGCGGCCAGATGCGGTTCACCGTGCAGCGTCGCAATGGCGTCGCCATGCCCGACCTTCCCGTGCTGCTGAACCTGCCGGGCGAGCACAACGTGCTGAACGCATTGGCGGCAGTGGCGGTGGCCGCCGAACTGGAACTTTCCGACGCGCCGCTGATGAAGGCCCTGGGTGAGTTCCACGGTGTGGATCGGCGCTTCCAGCACTACGGCGAGCTGCCCGCGCAGGCGGATGGCGGCAGGTTCGTGCTGATCGACGACTACGGCCACCACCCGGTCGAGATCGCGGCGGTGATTGCCGCCGCGCGCGGTGCGTACCCGGGTCGCCGGCTGGTCATTGCGTTCCAGCCGCACCGCTACACCCGCACGCGCGATTGCTTCGAAGATTTCGTCAAGGTGATGGGCACGGCCGACGCGGTGCTGCTGGGCGAGGTCTATGCGGCAGGTGAGCCGCCGTTGGTGGCCGCCGACGGCCGCTCGCTGGCGCGCGCGTTGCGTGTGGCGGGCAAGGTGGACCCGCTGTTCGTGGACGACATCGCGCAGATGCCGCAGGCGATCGCCGAGCATGCGCGCGATGGCGACGTGGTGATCGCAATGGGTGCGGGCTCCATCGGAGCGGTGCCGGCGCAGGTGGTCGAGCTGTTGAAGGAGACCTCATGATCGACGTCAAGGCCTTGGGCAAGGTGGCCGTCTTGCTGGGTGGCGACTCTGCGGAGCGGGACATCTCGCTGATGTCCGGCGAGGGCGTGTTGAGTGCCTTGAAGGCCCGCGGGGTGGACGCGCACGCGTTTGACCCGTCGCGCCAGCCGCTGGCCGATCTGAAGACGCAAGGCTATGCGCGCTGCTTCATCGCGCTGCACGGCCGCCATGGCGAAGACGGTACGGTGCAGGGCGCGTTGGAACTGCTGGGCATTCCGTACACCGGCTCCGGCGTCATGGCGTCCAGCATTGCCATGGACAAGGTGATGACCAAGCGTGTGTGGATCGCCGAAGGCCTGCCCACGCCGCGCTATGTGAACCTCGCGCCGGGAGATCATGGCCGCGAACGCCTGCGAGCCATCCCTGACGAGCTGGGGCTGCCGCTGATCGTGAAACCACCGCACGAGGGCTCGTCGATCGGCGTGATCAAGGTGACCGGCTACTCCGAGATGGCCGATGCGGTGGCGCAAGCGTCGCGGCATGAGCCCGAGGTGCTGTGCGAAGAGTTCATCGATGGCGATGAAGTCACCTGCCCGGTGCTCGGCCAGGGCGCGAACGCGGTCGCGTTGCCGGTGGTGCGCATCGCCGCGCCGGACGGCGCCTACGACTACCAGAACAAGTACTTCACCGACGTGGTGAAGTACCACATCCCGAGCGGCCTGCCCGAGGCGCAAGAGCGCGAGATCCAGCGCATCGTGCTGGCGTCGTACCGCACGCTCGGCTGCCGCGGCTGGGGGCGTGCCGACCTGATGATCCGCCGCAGCGACCGCCAGCCGTTCCTGCTGGAGATGAACACCTCGCCCGGCATGACCTCGCACTCGCTCGTGCCCAAGTCGGCGGCGGCGGCCGGCATGGACTACGAAACCCTGTGTCTGCGCTTGCTGGCCGATGCCGCGCTCGACACGCCGGCCAAGGCGGGCTGACCGATGCGCGCATCCGCCACCCTGCGCCACGACAGCGGCTCGCCCTGGCCGCTGGATGTGCGCCTGCTCAACCTCGGCGCCACCGTGCTGTTCGCGGTGGCGGGGCTGCTTGCGCTCGGATTGCTGTTGACGTGGTTGATCCGCCAGCCGGTGTTCAGCGTGCGGGCAGTCAAGGTGGACGGCGACGTGACGCGCAACAGCGCGTCCACCATCCGCGCGAACGCGCTGCCCAGGCTGAGCGGCAACTACTTCACCTTCGACCTGGCACGCGGCAAGGAGGCGTTCGAGACTGTGCCCTGGGTGCGCCAGGCGGTGGTTCGCCGCGTCTGGCCCAACCGCCTGGCGGTGACGCTGGAGGAGCATCAGGCCGCTGCCTTCTGGGCGGTGAAGGATGCCGACGACCAGCTTGTCAACCAGCAGGGCGAGGTGTTCGAGGTCAACCTCGGCGACGTGGAAGACGAAGCGCTGCCCAGGCTCGAAGGGCCGCCCGGCACCTCGGCCGAGGTGCTGGCGATGCACAGGCGCCTGTCGCCGGCATTCGCCGCGCTGGACATGCGCATCGACACGCTGAGCCTGAACGGCCGGGGTTCCTGGCACGCGGAGTTCGAGGACGGCGCCGAGATCGAACTGGGGCGTGGCAACGAAGACGAGGTGGCCGAGCGCGCCGACCGCTTCATCGCCACCGTGTCGCAGGTGATCGAGCGCTACCAACGCCCGTTGCTGTTCGCCGACCTGCGGCACCACGAGGGATACGCGCTGCGCCTCAAAGGCATCACGACGTCGGTCAGCACGCCCGCTGGCAATCGGAGGTAAGAGAAACACATGGCCAAGGAATACAAGGATCTGGTGGTCGGCTTGGACATCGGCACTGCCAAGGTGATGGCGGTGGTGGCCGAGGTGCTGCCCGACGGCGACTTGCGTGTCGCCGGGCTGGGCATCGCGTCCGCCCACGGCCTCAAGCGCGGGGTCGTGGTCAACATCGACGCCACCGTCCAGAGCATCCAGCAGGCCCTCAAGGAGGCCGAGATGATGGCCGACTGCAAGATCACGCGGGTGTACACCGGCATCACCGGCAGCCACATCCGCGGGCAGAACAGCACCGGCATGGTGATCGTGCGCGACAAGGAAGTGACGCCGGTGGATGTCACGCGCGTGGTCGAGACCGCGAAGGCGATCA
>CAZBOF010000161.1:0-8315 GCA_964493285.1 uncultured Rhizobacter sp.
CGACAAGCCGCTGCGTCGCCGGTGATGCCCTCGACTTCGCCCAAGCCCTTTGGCAGGAATGGCTGCGCGCACTCAAGCACCTGGCGCTCGCAGCCTGCCGTGGGACATTGCAAACGCCCGATCGCCTTCCGTTCAACACCGCCTTCCTGGCTCCGTTCGATCACACACCCCTCTTCGATGCGTTGGTCTTCTGCACCACCCGTCTCTCGCTTCCCCGAGGAGCGGTCCAACCCCGATTCACCCGTACAAGCACGCCTTCTTATCCGCTCACGACTCGTGTAATCTTTCCGCGCGTCTTGCTGCGCTGCCTTGAGCGAAGGCACTTGGCGCCGCGAATCCGGACGCTTCGTCATCCCCCAAGAGGGGGAACCCCTTCACCGCTTCAGACGTTCCAATGATGGACCCCCACTCCGAAGGGGAACGCTCATTTTCAACGCCATGTTTTCAATCCAAGGAGTGGTGAGATGACTCAGCGAGCTGCCGACGGAACCCTCGGATACAACAGTTCGAACGCGGACCATCCGCCCTGGATGGCCCGCGTTCGGCGGGCTCTCGAATCAGCGATTGTTCAGCGGCGCACAGAGCCCATCCTGGCTGCTGAAACCGCAGCTGCGTTCCCTTGAATCGCCATCAGAGCAACCCCGAGAGGCCAGCGTATGCGCTCGGCCAAGCGCCGATCCATGCAACGCCCTGCGCAGTTCAACAGTGCAGAAACTCAGCATTCAAAAACTTGCAAGAAGCAAGCTCATCAAGTGGTCTTCATTCCCAAGGAACGTTCATATGTTTCGTCATCCCTGCATCACGGTACTACTCGCCTTCGTGTTACTGCTTCCTGCACGCCAAGCGTTGTCCGAGCCCGGCGTCACCCACAATCAAATCGTCCTGGGCCAGACAATTGGCTTCAACAGCGTTTGGGGGGATGTCTACAGAAACTACACGAAAGGATTCGAAGCCTATCTGCGGCAGGTCAATGCAGATGGCGGCGTGCACGGCCGCAAGATCGAAATCCTGCGCCTTGAAGATCGGTACGAAACCGACATCGCCGTCGGCAACGTCAGGCGCTTCGGGGAGGAGAAATCGGTGTTCGGCCTGGTCTGTATCGGCGGCACCGCCATCACGTCGGCGGTATCCCCGCTCCTCGAGCAATACCGGCTGCCCACCGTTGGCGCGTTGACAGGTGCCGACTCGGCTCGCAAGCACAACCCCTACCTCTTCTTCACCCGCGCGGGGTATTCGGACGAGGTCGGAAAGATGATCGAACACCTTGCAACGATCAGCGTGAGAAGGATCGCAATCGTCTACCAGGCGAGCGCTTTCGGTGAAAGTAATCTTCACGCGGCCCAAGCGGCTGCCGCTGGCCGCAATTTGCAGATCGTCGCCGCGCTCGAGCATGCCATCACCGGCTGGGACGCGAACGACGTCAGCAAAAAGCTATTCGAAGCGAAACCACAGGCCGTGCTGATGTTCTCCCCGCCCGCCACCGTGGCCGATGTGTTGAACACCTACCGAGCGGCTTTCGGCTCCGGCGTGCCGCGGCCGTGGGTCCTTTCTGTCACACCCCCACAAAAACTCGTTGAAGGGCTGGGCGAGTATGTGCGCGGGGTGGCCATGACGCAGGTGATGCCCCACCCCTCGCTCGCAACGTCCAGGCTGGCAAGCGCATACCGCCAGATGTGGGCGCGGCAGCGCACCGAGGTCAATCGCAGCCACGAAGCTCTAGAAGGTTATGTCACCGCCCGCGTCGTTGTAGAGGCGCTTCGTCGCTCCGGGAGGGATTTGACTCGCGCGGGCTACGTACGTGCCCTCGAGTCTTTGGGTGATTTCAAGGTTGAGGACTTTCGCATCCCCTTCTCCCAGACACATCACCTCGGCCCGTCGTTCGTGGAGGTGACGATGCTGAGCCACAAGGGGCAAATCATCCGATGAGGAGACCCGCGACAGAAGGCTTGGATGGTGACCGCAAGCCTCGGAGGCTACGATCACGAAACAGCCTGCTGGCGCGCCACCGCAAAACAGCGGAGCGCACCGATCCGCATTCGGCTTCTGAACAAGGGCAATGACCGTGAAAGCAAAGGAACGCGACGACCTGCTCCAGACCCTGGAGAATCGATTCAAGAAGAACATGCACAGGCACGCGGGCCTGGCCTGGCCAGAGGTACGCGCCAGGCTCGAGCGCACACCCGACGCACTGAAATCGTTGCACGGCATGGAGACGACGGGGGGTGAGCCCGATGTCATCCGCATGGGAACAGACGCCGATCACGTCATCTTCTGCGACTGCTCGCCGGAAAGCCCTGCGGGGCGCAGGAGCACCTGCTACGACGCGAAGGCGCGCGCCGAACGAAAGGAGCACAAGCCGCAAAGCAGTGCGACCGAGATGGCGGCGGCGATGGGCATCGAACTGCTGACGGAAGCGCAGTACCAGGCGCTGCAAGCGCTGGGCGAGTTCGACAACAAGACCTCCAGTTGGGTCTTGACGCCGCCCGACGTGCGAGCGCTCGGCGGCGCCCTCTTCTGCGATCGACGCTATGGCAAGGTATTCGTTTACCACAACGGCGTGCAGTCGTACTACGCAGCCCGGGGTTTCCGCGGCTGGCTCAAGGTGTGACCCCAAAGCGAGCACCGGTACGCCTTCGTCAGCCGAACGCGCTTTGCGGAACCTGGCGTTGCGGGCCGAACGCAATCACCTGACACTCCCGTCATGAGTGAACTGCACGAGAGAATCTGCGAGAGTTTTCACGCCCAGGGATTGATGAAGACCTTGGGCGCACGTCTCGCGCTCGTGTCGAACGCAGAGGTGCACATTGCGCTGCCGTTCTCGGCATCGCTCTCCCAGCAGCACGGCTATGTGCACGCGGGCGCGATCACCAGCATCGTGGACAGCGCCTGCGGTTACGCCGCATTGACCCAAGTGCCGGCAGGTGGCGAGATCGTCACGGCGGAGTTCAAGATCAATCTGCTCAGGCCCGCGATCGGCGATCACTTCCTCGCCATCGGAAAAGTACAAAGTGCAGGCAGATTGCTCACCGTCTGCACCGGCGAAGTCCGCGCATTCGCTGGCGCGAACACCGAGTACAAGGTGATTGCGCTGATGCAAGCCACCATGGCAACCGTCCGCAGGGAAACGAGCCCGTGAGAAGCCTGGTCGCCATCGTCACGGCAAGCTGCATCGCGGGCGCCAGCGTGGCGCAACCCGCACCGTGGTACCTGTGGGCCAGCAAGCTGAATGGCAAAACCACCTGCCAGCAAACCTCGCCCGGCAACGGTTGGAAACGTGTGGACGGCCCGTTCAGGGACGCCCGCTGCAAGCAACCCGTGCACGCACCGAAACCCCGGTAGGCCGGCCAAACAGCACAACAGACGGCCGATTCAAGAACGCTGAGTCAACCCGCCAACGGCCAGGTGCGCAGAACCTCATGGCGAGAAAAGCCGATGTGACTCTTGACCAATGCGAACTCCGTCGCCCGAAAGCCGATCGGCGCGACGGTGGTGCGGGCCACGCGGTGGCGTGGGTCGTAGCACAAGGTCATGTGCGGCTCGTAAGCCCGTGCGGGCGTGAAGCCCTGGTCGGCCATCGCGCAGCCGAGTTCAGTGCGCAGCGCACGCACGGCATCCAACCCCGCCGCGCCGACCAGCACGCACGGGCCGCTGGGCGTGCCGAAAGTCAGGACGGCATCGAAGCAGGCATCAAGGGCCGCTGCGCGAACGGCTTCGGCCGCACGGCAGGCCGCGCCCACAGCCGCTTCGTCCACGTCATGGCCCACCAGGTCGAGGGTGATGTGCAATCGCTCGGCACTCACACGCTTGCCAGACACGCCATGCGAGGCCAACAAACCTTCGGCGAATGCGTCAATCCGCGCCGCGTCGGCCGCACTCGGCCGCAACGCGAAGAACCAGGTATGAAGCGGCTGCGCGACAGGTGCGCGACGCGGCCGAGGGCTCGGCGTGGGCACCTCCCCAAACAGATCCTGCACAGTCATCCCGTATCACTCCCACGCCATCATCAACAGGCTGTCCAAACCCGCATGCTTAAAGGACCTGCTCTCATGCGAGGTCGCCTCTGGAATACAGGCCATGTTACGAGGTGTTCGTTAGATGTCAGTTTTTCTCTCTCGCTTGCCTTAGGGGGGATCAGCCCTCAACTCATCACCAGCCGCCTGCTAGTTGGTACTGAGCCGATCGCTCCTTGACACGCTGTGGCATCCTCTTGCCCGACGACCACCGGCGGTAGATTCAACCGGTCGATGCAACGGTTTGGCTGAACATCTCAGCCGGCGTTTGGCAGCCGAGGGTCTTTGTCACCTGCGGTCCGCCTGTCTCAGGCCGGGTTCGCGCCACGATGCGGGGGTACCGGAGCGTCATCTGGGCGCGCAGGCGTTCGTGGCCGTGTCCCGCGCCTCGTGCAGCATTCGCCGCCCCTGCGGGCGCAACTTGATGCGGCGCTTGCCGTCACCATCGTCAGCGCGCTCCACCAGCCCGATCTTCTCCAGCGGTAGCAGTCGCTGGAGCAAGCGGGAGGCCGGGGTGCGCAAGGTGCGCGCCAGTTCCATCGCGGGCGCCGCGCCTCCCGCGGCATCCAGCATCGTCAGCAGCACGAAGTCGGCCCACGACAGGCCGTGATGGATGCCGAGTTCGTCGTCGAGCACCAGCACCAAGGCTGCGTGCTCCAGGTGTCGGTCCACGCAGGCTTGCAATGCGTCTTCGCTCACGATGCCAGCCCTTGCAGTTCGCGGTGGATCTGCTCCAGCGCTTTCAGTTCGCCCGCGTAGTCGAAGTCCGCATCCTCACGTTCCTTCACGAGTTCCAGTACTTCGAAGGCGAGTCCTTCCGTGCCGCTGCGATTCCACTCGGCCTGCAACACCCGGTCTGCGTGCTTGCCCATGCGCAGTTCAAAGCGAGCGCGATTCAGCGCCGCGTTCACGTTTCGGCTCGCGCCGAGCAGCAAGTGGCCGCTCGCGCGGTCGCGGATTGCGTAGATGCCCATGGGTGGGAAGGCGTCACGCGCCTGGCGCGCGGCCATCCGCCGCGCCGAGCGCGACGCGTGTTTGGCGGAAGAGTCCATATTTTTTCTCCTTGTAACGGTAATAAAGGCCGTGCAGCACCAGCATGGCCAGAAACGCAGCAGGACAGGCCCAGAACACACCTGCCAGCCCGAAGCGCGTTTCCAACGCCACTGCAACCGGCAGTTCAATGCCAACGATCGCAGCCATGCTCAAGAGCGCCGGTTCAGCGCTGCGCCGCTCGCGCGCATCGCGCTCACCAGCACGTTGCTCCATCCGAGCAGCACCATGCTCCAAGCGACGGTGCGCACGATGGCGACCGCCTGCTCCAGCACGGGCCCGGGTTCCAAGAACACGCGCAACGCGAACGGCGCGAGCGGGTGTGCAGTCACCACGAACAGTGCGGTGACCACGGCGTTCAAGTGCAACCCCGTACTCACAATCGCCGGCAGCCTTTCGCGCCGCCCCGCACCGACTGCATGCGCGCTGAAAATCGCTGCGGCAATGCCCAAGCTCATCGCCGGGAACTGCACCCAGCTCAGGACTTGCGTTGCCGCGCCATAGGCCGCGGTCGCGGTCGCGGTCGACCCATGACGGTTCACCAGGCCCAGCAGCACGATCTCCGCAAGTGCCATCGCCAGCATCTGCAACGCGGCCGGCATGCCGATGTGCAGCATGCGTTTGGCGATGGCCGCACTCGGCGTGCAGTCCTGCCACCCGGCTCCGGGGGCGAGCGGATGGTTGCTCAGACGCCAGCGCCGCATCAACACGGCCAGCGCAGCCAGCTGCGCCACGAGCGCCGAGACCGCCACGCCAGCCGCGCCCAAAGGCGTGCCCACAACGAGCAGCGGCGTGCACACCGCACCCACCAGCGTTGCGGCCAGCAAGGACCACATCGGTGAGAGCGCGTCGCCTGTGCCACGGCTCAGGGACAGGCCCGTCCACGCGACGAACACGAAGGGCATCACCAGCAACATGGCGCGCGCCTAGCGGATGGCGGCCGGCAAGATGTCCGGTGGCGTGCCGAGCGCTTGCATCAATCACGGCGCAGACCACGTACCGGCCACAGCGACCGCAAACCCTATGCAAAGCGCAGCCACGAAGGCCATCGCACCCACGCGCCGCACCTGCGTCGCATCACGCATGCCCCAGGCTTGACCCGCAAGAATGGTCGCGCCGGCGCCTAACCCGATGATCAGCGACAGCAGCAAGAAGAACACGGGGAAAAACGATGCGACCGTCGCGATGCCGCGCATGCCCAGCAGGCGCCCAAGCCAGAAGCCGTTGAGCAGTCCGCCCGCGCTTTGCAGTGCGTGCGTCAGGATCAAAGGCGTCAGCAGCGCAAGGTAGTGCGCGCGCAGCGTGGGCGCCGGTCCGTCGGGGGGTGTCGTGTCTCGCACGTTCATGAAGGCTCTGGTGGATTTGCGGGCGTGCGCATGTCCGCAGCGCATCGGCCTGGAGCCGCGCTGGTTGCAAGAATGGGAAAGAGGTCCGGCTTAACCGGGTGCAGGTTCGGCGAGTTCCAGCACGTACGCCCGCACGTCGTCTGGCCATGTGGTCATCTCCGCCACCAGCCGCTCGTGGTCGCCGGCGAACAGCGCCCGCGATGCTTCCTCGAAGCCAGGGAGGTCGCCGGCAAGGGTAGACATGGCCTGGTACGCGCGTTCGCGCCCCTGGCGAATTCGGTCCCGTTCACCGCCATTGCGCCGCGCTTCGTGCACCAGCTTGCGCAAGCTCACTGAAGCGCCGCCCGGTTGCGCGGCGAGCCAATCCCAGTGTTCCGGCAGCAGCGTCACTTCCCGCGCGACCACCCCGAGCTTGGGGCGTCCGCGGCCCCTGGGCGCTTGGGCCGGCGCAGCCTCGGTATAGCGCGCCGCGATGGCGTCCTCGCCGCCGCGCAGGTTCAGGTCGACGGACTGTCCGCTGGCATTGCTGAAGACCAGCGGATGCTCCTCTGGTTGCGTCTGCTGCGCACGCAGCACCGCCACGGCGACCTCGTGCAAGGGACCGGTGGCGAGGCGGCGCCCCTCAAGGAAAGCGGTGTAGGTGAGCGGCATGGCTTGGTCCATGCCGCATATATTATCCGGGTCAAATTCTCAAGTCAATAACACCCGGGTAAATTAAATTTGGCAGGACGGGCCTTCCGCCAGCGCCAGCACAGCCTGCGCCGTCTTGCAGGCGCCGCAGCAACAAGGATCCCGGCGCGCTGCTTCGGGCATCGCCAAGCTGGCGATGAGCTTCACAGCGAAGGCTCGCGACTGACCACCCGTAACACGCGTCAGCTGCTGCGACGAGGCAACTCACCGAAGTTTCAGGCCTTACTGGCTGCTGATCAGGCTGGCGAGCGGCCTGATCCGGCAACGCATGCTGAAGCGCGCGCATGAAGCAGCGCTGCAGCCTTTGTTGGTGACTCCTTCTTGAACCCTCGATCCCCCGCCCTGAAGGCCTCCAACATGTGCGGAGCCAACGTTGTCGCGTCCACTGCTTCTCCATAGGCTTGCGCATGCAGTGCGGCATAACGAATGCCCGGCCGCGTCGCCATGTCCGCCTACTCCTGCAGCATGTGGTGCCGCTGCTCGGCGTACCCGGCCTTGTTGCAGACCGAGCGCGAGGAGCGCCCTTCCCCGTACGCCAGGCACTTCTCGACCCAGTCGCCGTTGAAGCCCACTTCATCGAGCAGCGTCGAGCCGGTACGGCGCAGGTCATGCACGGTAAAAGGCTCAAGCGGCAGACCGACCGCCTTGGCCCGCTCCACGATGAACTGGGTCACCCGGTTCAGGGTCGCATGCGACATGCAACGGGTCGGCTCATCGCGCGAGGGCAGTACGAACTTCGAGCCAGCCGAGACAGATAGACCACGTGCGGGTTTCGCCCCTTCATGCCTTCATGCGATGCTTCGAGGTCATCCAGGTCGCGTTCTCGAAGTCGATCTCGTTCCAGGTGGCCTCGATCAATTCGCTCATGCGCACCAGGGTCAGCAGAACCCCGCGCAGGGCCAGGCGGATCGTCGGATAGGTCGCGATGGACTCCAACTGATGAAACGCCAGCCGGATCGCGGTTGGCGACAGCTCGCGGCCTTTCGGCACAAAGGTCGCGATCGAGGTCGCTGCCAGATCGCTGGCCGGGATAGTCCCCGAAGGACCTGATTTCACTCCCACTCGATCGTGGCTGGCGGCTTGCTGCTCACGTCATACGCGACGCGATTGATACCACGCACCTCGTTGATGATGCGGCCCGACACTTTTTTCAACAGGCTGTACGGCAGCTCGGCCCAGTCGGCGGTCATGAAGTCGCTGGTCTGCACCGCACGCAGTG
>CAZBOF010000162.1:0-8123 GCA_964493285.1 uncultured Rhizobacter sp.
GACATGGACGACGAGCGCGCCGCCGAAACCACCGAGCTGCGCCTGCTGCTCAGCGTGCGCGACCGCCAACACCTGGCCGACGTGATGCGCACGCTGCGCCGCGCGCCGGCGGTTTTGCGGGTCGTTCGGGTTAAGCCTTAGCCCCCCAGTCGCTTCGCTCCTGCCTTGCAGGCCGCGCTGGGCCAGCGGCCCAGCCCTTCGCCAGGCATGAACAGTCCCCCGGACTGTTCATGTCCGGGCTCAGCCCCCAAGAGGCGCCACCCCTGTGGCCGGGGAACCCGTCCACGGGGCGTTGCTTGACGTGCCCTTTTCTTCGCTCGGGCACGGCGCTTCAAGGGTCAGTGCGGGTCCGGCTCCGGATAGCGAACCTCGATGACTTCGAGGTGTTCTTGCCCGCCGGGGGTCATGAGGGTGATTTCATCGCCGACACGCGACTTGAGCAACGCGCGGGCGATGGGTGCGACCCAGCTCACTTCGTTTTGCAGGTTGTCGGCTTCGTCCACGCCTTTGATGGTGAAGGTTCGCGATTCGCCTCGGCTGTTCTCCACCGTGACGGTGGCGCCGAAGAAAACCTGGTCGCTGCCGTGATGCAAGGACGGGTCGGCCACTTCGGCGATGTCGAGCCGCTTGGTGAGGAAGCGAATGCGGCGATCGATCTCGCGCAGGCGCTTCTTGCCGTAGAGGTAGTCGCCGTTCTCGGAGCGGTCGCCATTCTTGGCGGCCCAGGAGACCACCTCCACCACCTTCGGACGCTCCGCGTCGAGCAGCGCCATCAACTCCTCGCGCAGACGCCGGTAACCCGCCGGGGTGAGATAGTTCTTGGTGCCGTGCGGCAACGCGGGCGCAGCGATGTCGTCGCCATCGTCTTCTTCGTGATCTGATTCCTTGGTGAATGCCTTGCTCATGCCGCAGGTATATCACCGCCGCGCAAGGCCAACACCCATGTGCGCGGGATGCCCCGACGAAATCACTCAGAATCACGGGTTGGCGCATCGCGCCGCCGCTGCCACCGCATGAGAATCTTCGCCGTCTCCGACCTGCATGTTGACTATGACGACAACGCGCGCTGGGTGGCGGGCCTGTCGACCCGCGAGTTCCAGGACGACCTGCTCATCCTGGCCGGCGACGTCTCCGATTCCCTGGCCCTGCTGGACAACTGCCTGCGCACGCTCGCGCGCCGGTTCAGGCAAGTGCTGTTCGTTCCAGGCAACCACGACCTGTGGGTCAAGCGGCATGACCCGGGGCTCACATCGTTCGACAAGTTCGAAGCCGTGCGGCGCACGGCACGTGACTGCGGGGTCTCCATGGCGCCGTTCCATCACGGCAGCGTGTCGATCCTGCCGATGATGAGCTGGTACGACTACTCTTTCGGCCTGCCCAGCAGCGACTTGCTTCGCATGTGGGCCGACTTCCGCGCCTGCCGTTGGCCCAATGGATACGGCACGGCCGAGATCGCGGATCATTTCCTGGCGATGAATGAAACGCTGGGGCCAGCCGGCGCCAACCAGACCCTCATCACGTTCTCGCATTTCCTGCCGCGCATCGATGTCATGCCGCACTTCATCCCACCCTCCGCCCGCATGCTCTACCCGGTACTGGGGAGCCGGCGACTCGAAGCGCAGGTGCGGCGACTGCAACCCGCAGTGCACGTGTACGGCCATAGCCACGTCAACCGGAAAGTGCGGCTCGACGGCACGCTGTACGTGAACAACGCCTTCGCCTATCCGCAGGAGACGCGCATTGCAGCGAAGGTGCTGCTGTGCGTCCATGAAGCGCCCTGACGATGACTCTCGAAGCGCTGCACCCGCACCAGGTCCATCTGTGGCATGCCTTCTTGCCGCAAGACGGCGGCCATGCCCTCGCCTCGCAGCAACTGTCCCTGCTGACGCCGCAGGAACGCCAGCAACAGGCGCGCTTTTTCTTCGAGAAAGACCAGCACCGCTACCTCGTCACGCGTGCGCTGGTTCGCACCGTGCTGTCGCGCTACGCGCCGATCGACCCCGCCGACTGGACGTTCGAGCCCGGGGTCCACGGCCGCCCGGCCATCACCAACCCGCACCCGCTGGCGCAGCGCCTGCGCTTCAACATCTCACACACGAATGGCCTCGTCGTGCTCGCCATCACCGTCGGCCGCGAGATCGGCGTGGACACCGAGAGCACACAAAGAAACGCGCCGCTGGAGGTTGCGGATCGCTTCTTTTCCGAACGCGAGGCGCAAGCGATGCGCGCCATGCCACTGGCCGACCAACCCCTGCGCTTCTGGGAACTCTGGACCTACAAGGAAAGCTACATCAAGGCGCGCGGGATGGGCCTCGCCCTGCCCCTCGACCGTTTCTCGTTCGGTTTTCCCAACCCTGCCGGCACCACCATCCGCTTCGAGCCCGGGCTGGTGGACGACCCCGGCCGCTGGCGCTTCTGGCAACTCAAGCCCGACGCGCACCATCGCGTCGCCATCTGCCTGGAGCACCATGCCACGGCGCAACCCACGGCATTCGTCTGCCGGGAGGCCATGCCTTTGCGGGAGACCCGTCCACTGGTGGTGCACGCCGCGCGCGGCGAGATCGCACCCGGCCTGCACCCCTGAACGCACAAGGGCACGCCGATAGGCCCGGGCCAGCAACAGCCAGCGGTTCCCGGTAAGCTGCGTCTCGTTGTCTCTTGCCTGCGGCTGCGGCACTCCGCGCCAGACCTGTCTTCCCCCTTCCCCATGAGTTCTCCCGGTTCCGCGCCCGCTGTGGGTGGCCCCACGCCCCTGCTGGCGTTCGTCCTGATGTCGCTGGCGGGGTTTGCCAGCGCCGCCTCGATGCGCGTCACCGACCCGATGCTTCCGTACTTTTCATCGGAGTTCGGCATCTCGCTGGGGGCGGCTTCCTACGCGGTGTCGATGTTCGCCGTGGCGTATGGCGTGGCGCAGGTGATCGGCGGCCCGCTCGGAGACCGCTTCGGGAAATGCCGGGTCATCGCGCTCGCCTGCCTGCTGTCGGGCGTCGCTTCCACGCTGTGCGCCCTCGCACCCAATTTCGAGACTTTCCTCGTCGGGCGGCTGCTGACCGGCGCGGCCTCGTCGGCACTGATGCCGCTGGCCATGGCCTGGATCGGCGACGTGGTGACCTACGAGCGGCGCCAAGCGGTGCTGGCGCGGTTTCTCCTGGGACAGATCGCCGGCGTGGCGACAGGCGCCCTGCTGGGCGGCGCGGCGGCCGACTTCCTCGGACGGCACTGGCCATTTGCCGGCATCTCGGTCGTCTTCCTCCTCATCGGCTGGATGCTGTGGGTTCAGGAAAAGAAACTGCCCGCCTTCGCCCGGCAACGCAACGCCGCCAGCGGCCATTTCCTGGCGGACTCCATCGCCGCCTACCGCGACGTGGTCAGCCGGTCGTGGGCGCGGGTGATCCTGTCCACCGCATCGCTGGAAGGCGCTTTCCTGTTCGGCGCGCTGGCCTTCGCGGCCGCACACCTGCACGCCACGTTGCACATCTCGCTCTTTCATGCAGGCAGCCTGCTCATGCTCATTGCCCTCGGCGGCCTCATCTTTGCCCTCGGCTCCAAGCAATTGGTGCGCCGTCTCGGTGAACCGAAGATGGCCATCTGCGGCGGCGCGCTCTTGCTGACGGGTTTCTCGCTGATTGGGTTCTCGCAGCACTGGCTCACCGCCGCCGTCGGGTGCACGGTCCTCGGCTTGGGCTTCTACATGCTGCACAACACCTTGCAGGCCAACGCAACCCAGATGGCGCCCGAACGCCGCGGCGCCGCCGTGTCGTCCTTCGCTTCGGTCTATTTCCTGGGGCAGTCGCTCGGCGTCTGGCTGTTCGGCATGCTCATTTCCATCACCGGAAGCACACGTGCGGTGATGGTGATCGGCGGCATGGGCTGCCTGGCGATCGGGCTGAACTTCAGCCGGCTGCGCCGGCGGCAACTGCGTCGCGAGCAAGACACTGCCGCACTCGTCCAGGTCTGAACGCTGCGGCAATGACGCGCCGCCCCGGCACGACGCCGTGCCGGCAGGCTCAGTGCCCGGAGAAAAGCAGCCTGATCGTCATCGGGGGCCGTTCTCCCCGGGCATCCGCATGCGACGTGCTGCCCGCATGAAACGAAAGGCCACCCGGTATCCGGTAGATCGACGAGACCGTTCGGCTCCCTGACGCCCGCACGCCGCCGTCCTGCATTTCGCTTGGCGGGCCGAATGTTCGAGCCAGATGGTCGTGCGGTGCCTTCACCTGGTTGAATGCCGGCGGATAAAGGCATTCGAAGAACATGAACGTCACGACCCGATCGGTGAACACCAGCTTCTCGAGGTGACAACTGGCCACGCCGGGGACCAATTTCTTCAGTTCCGGCGAGGCTGCCGCCATGCTGCGAATCGCATCGTGAAGGCCGCGGACCTGGGACTGAAACCTGTGCGGGTTGCCGTAGCGGCCCAACGCGAACGCGTGCACCGAAGACCCCGATTCCCGGCTGGGCGTATCGAACGATGACACGCTTGCGTTTCGCGCGCGGCTCGCGGATTCATCGACGTGGTAGACGATCTCGAAGTCGGTGGCCAGTTGCCGCATGAGCTTGTCTTCGGTTCGGATCGACCTCACCTCTTTCAGCAGCCAGCGTTCGAACTCATCTTGTGGCAGGCCGAGACGCAGGGCGCCCGGCCTGAAATCGCGAAGCGCCAGCGCACGTGCGTCGGCCTTTTCAAACTGGGTGCCCGACTCGGTGGCGATCAGGTACGCCAGGTCCTCGCTGGACAACGTGTTGGCAGCAGACCGGATGCGTGCGTCGAAGCGCTTCTGCGCCGCCTCGCGCTGCCGCTCCACCTGCGAACTCTCCGCAGCGATCTGGCGCCCCGTCTCGTCAGCGGCGGCTCTGCGATGACGTTGCCGCTCTTCCTTGCGCAGAGCGATCTCGGTGCGAAGCTGGCTTTGCAGTGAGGCCTTCAACCCCATCATGTCGGCGTGGCCGGGATGGCGAGCGTCCAAGCGGCCGGCGACCCCTTGCTCGTAAAGCAACACGCTCTTCAACGCCTCTTCGGTTCGCCCCAGCCCGGCCAAGGCCTGCGCGCGAAGCGATTCGATGCGGGGATTTTTTCCGAGTGCGGCCTCCAGCGCGGGCAGTTCGTTCAACACGTGCTGAAACTGGCCTTGCGTGAGCGCCTGCGTGGCCATGGCCAATCCGAGCGCATCCAGCCCCTGCGCATGAGGCATCGGGGAAACCAGCATCAGCGCGGCAAAGACCACGCCGATCATCCGCCTGGGCCGCGGCGCCCACATGGTGCTCACTGACAATGTCGATCTCCTCGGCGAGAGGGGTAGGCCGTCCCCGGCCAGATCACGTGATCGCGGCCTGTGATGTTGAGTTGGGCGTCGGTGAAGATCCGCGGCACCTGGTGCAGCTCGTAGCGATGCGTCGGCGCGGCCAACATCACCCCTCCGCCGCCCGTAGACCTTGGGCAGGGCTTCAGCCGATCGTTCCGCTTGAAGGCTTCCAACGCCTCAGGGGTGTCCGGAAGATTCCGCTGCGAGTGGAAAACCCGGGTGGTGTAGACCAGGTTGCCGGCATGGCGGTCGGACATGTAGAAGGCGAAGCCGCCGTCGCGAGCCTCCACGGAGGAAAAGCGCTCAACCCCTTCAATCGACACCTTCTTCCCGTTGGCGCCATAGACATGGTTGCCGCCGCCGCGAAGCCCGAAGACGAAGAACCTGCCCTCCTTGTCCAGCGCCGCGGCCCGCGAGTAGTCGCTGGAACTGAAGATGACACGCGGCGGTGTGGCGGCCCCCGCCATCGCCTTGGCGCGCAGGCCGAGTTTGTCGCCGTCCTTGAGAACTTCCGCTTCGGTCGGCGGGGCGACGAAGGGCTCGCGCAAATGCGTCGGCCCCTGGTACGGCTTTTCTGCGCGCGGAAGGCGGTAGTCCTTGTCGGTCAGGGCCAGAAGGGCATCTGACTTTTGGTCCTCTTCGGCATGGGCCTTCATCGCCTTCGCAATGGCCAGCAGCTCGGCGCTGGGGATGCGCAGGTTGTGAACAACGACCTGCGGGCAACGAATGCCCTGGAGCTTCGCCCACTCGCTGATGACATTCCGCTCATCAAGATCCCCAATGGCGAGGCGATCTTTCCACCGGGGCGGCGACATCGGCACCCTGTAGGGCGCCTTGGCTTCGGGCGGCACCAGCACGTCGTTGTCGTGAATCGAGAAATGAAGGCGAGGGCTGTAGATGGTGGTTTGCGCATTGACGTCGTGCACGCCGCGGGCCGTGATCTCGATGCGGTCGAACGTCGGGCGCGCCGCCGCCAGACGGCGTTCCAGATCCGGGTACTTGGCCAGTGCCTGGCGATCCACGTGGTGCGCCTCGCGCCCTTCCCACACGGTGAAACTGTCGCGGTAGCGCCAGGACACGCCCGGGTTGGCAGCCAACTCGCCCATCAGGTTCCACCATTTGCCGAAAACAACGAACTCGGCCAGCAGCGACAGCGGCTCCGCCGCAGTCTGGACGGGCATCGGGATCTCCTGGGCGAAGTTCCCGCTTTGGGCCAGAACCACGGCGTACAACTGGCCTTTGCGGGAATCGATGCGCTCACTGCCGGCGTGAAGCATCACATCCAGGTAGTTCTTCGTCTTGAACGCGACCGTGTCCGCTTGGGTGGAGCATGTCGCCGCATGGGCTGTCGATGCCAGTGGCAGGAGGACACTCAAACCCAAACAGACGGCAAGTTTCCTTTCGTACCCGCCCTGGCGCCGGGCGCGAAAAAATCTCATCAAGACAGCCTCTCCACATCATCGCCAAATTGTTGGCTGCGAGTGTAGGGACGCCACCCGGCACACGAGGCCGTGCCGAGGGATCAATGCGACGACTATTTCACACGCGGCCGCATTGAGTCGCGAGGCACGCGCAGACCCCACAATGGGCGGCACCGACGGACTCTCGCACGCGCACTCCCGGCGCGTGGGCGCTGGATATCGCGCGACTTCGGTCGGCGCCGCGGGAACTCAGATCGCCATGCGTTGGCGCACGCCGTCGGCTGCCATCGCATCGCCGCGGCCTTGCAGCACGATCTCGCCGCGCTCCATCAGCAGATACTGGTCGGCCAGTTCGGCGGCGAAATCGTAGAACTGCTCCACCAGCACGATGGCCATCGTGCCGCGGTCGGCCAGCATGCGGATCACGCGGCCGATGTCCTTGATGATGCTCGGCTGGATGCCTTCGGTCGGCTCATCCAGCACCAGCAGCTTCGGCCCGGCGGCGAGCGCACGCGCGATCGCCAGTTGCTGCTGCTGGCCGCCGGAGAGGTCGCCACCGCGCCGGTGAAGCATCTGCTTGAGCACCGGAAACAGTTCAAACAACTCCGCAGGGATCGGCACGTTACCGCGCTTGTAGGCCAGCCCCATGCGCAGGTTGTCCTCGACCGTCAGGCGCCCGAAGATCTCGCGGCCTTGCGGCACATAGCCCACACCCTTGCGAACCCGCGCATACGGTGTGTCGCCCGTGATCGGCCGACCGTCGAGCAGCACCGTGCCGGTCTTCACCGGAACCACGCCCATCACACTCTTCAGCAGCGTCGTCTTGCCCACACCATTGCGCCCGAGCACCACGGTCACCTCGCCAAGCTTCGCCTCGAACGCGAGATTGCGCAGGATGTGCGAACCGCCGTAGTACTGGTTCAGGCCTTCGACTTTCAGCATGTTTCGATCTCCGATCAATGCGCGGCGGGCCGAGCGCCGGGCCGCTCCCAAGCCGGCCCGCGCCCGCCACGAGACGCGGTGGGCACTCCTTCCGTCCGAGCCCGCGCGGGCGGGCTCGGAGCCGCGGTCGTCGTTCCCCTTGGGGGATCGGCCGATGTACCCATCGGACGAGGGGTCGTCATCACCGGCCAAGATAGACCTCGACCACCTTGTCGTCGGCCTGCACATCCGCCAGCGACCCTTCGGCGAGCACGCTGCCTTCGTGCAGCACGGTGACCTTCTTCGCCGGGTTGTCGCGGGTGAGATCGTGGATGAACTTCATGTCGTGCTCCACGACCACCAGCGAATGCCGGCCTTCGAGGGACAGGAAAAGCTCCGCGGTGCGCTCGGTCTCCTCGTCGGTCATGCCGGCCACCGGCTCATCCAGCAACAGCAGCTTGGGATCCTGCATCAGCAG
>CAZBOF010000163.1:0-8112 GCA_964493285.1 uncultured Rhizobacter sp.
GGCATCCCACCCAACGCAGTGATGGCGCTGATGGTGGGCGCGATGACCATCCACAACATCCAGCCCGGCCCGCAGGTGATGACCAGCAACCCCGAACTGTTCTGGGGCCTGATCGCCTCGATGTGGGTGGGCAACGCGATGCTGGTGATCCTGAACCTGCCGCTGATCGGCATCTGGATCAAGCTGCTGACCGTGCCGTACCGCTTCCTGTTCCCGGCCATCGCGCTGTTCTGCTGCATCGGTACGTACACGCTGAACAACAACAACTTCGACGTGTACATGACGGCCGTGTTCGCTGCGGTGGGCTACCTCTTCTACAAGCTCGGCTGCGAAGGCGCGCCGCTGCTGCTGGGCTTTATTCTGGGCCCGATGATGGAAGAGAACCTGCGTCGCGCCTTGTTGCTCTCGCGCGGCGAATGGAGCACCTTCATGGTCCGGCCGCTCTCCGCAGGCCTCTTGATCGCCGCGGCGCTGCTGATCGTGATCGTGCTGCTGCCATCGGTTCGCAAGAAACGGGAAGTCGCGTTCGTCGAAGAGTGACCCCGCGCTTCGGCCCTGTGAACAAGCCGCCTGCGGGCGGCTTGTTTCTTGGGTGTATTCGCTGCACCATCCGGGCTGAGGAGCGACCATGAGTCAACCGACCTTCGACTGGAATACCGGTTACCCCACGCAGCGCCTGCCTGTATTTGGGCGCAACATCGTGTCGACCTCGCACCCGCTTGCGGCGCAGGCTGGCCTGCACATGCTGCGCAGTGGCGGCAACGCGGTCGACGCGGCGATCGCTGCCGCCGCGGCCATGACGATCGTCGAGCCCGTGAGCAACGGACTGGGCTCCGATGCGTTCTGCATTCTGTGGGACGGCCAGGCTTTGCACGGACTCAACGCTTCCGGCCGTGCACCCGCAGCATGGACGCCGGACTACTTCCACCGCAAGTACGCGCGGGCCTCTGGGCAACCGCCGATGCGCGGGTGGGACAGCGTCACCGTCCCGGGTGCGGTGGCCGGGTGGGTGGCTCTGAGCGAGCGTTTCGGGAAGCTCCCGTTCGCCGATCTGCTGGCGCCTGCGATCGATATCGCAGAGCGAGGCTACGCGGTGCCGATCGTCGTGCAGCAGAAGTGGGCCGCGGCCGTTCCGCTGTTGGCGAACCAGCCTGGCTTTGCCGACGCGTTCATGCCCCGGGGGCGCGCACCCCACGTCGGCGAGCAGTTCCGCTTTCCGCAGGCCGCTCAAGGCCTGCGCCTGATCGCGCGCACCCGTGGCGAGGCGTTCTATCGCGGCGAGATCGCCCATGCAGCAGCGGCCCATGCCAGCGAGCACGGCGGTGCCATCACGTTGGCGGATTTCAATGCGTATCGCCCCGAGTGGGTGACTCCGGTGTCGATCGCGTACCAGGGCCACACGGTCCACGAGATCGGTCCGAGCGGGCAGGGCATCGCCGCACTGATGGCCTTGGGAATTCTGTCGAACTTCGATGTGAGTGCGCTTGCGGTCGACGGGGTGGATTCGCAGCATCTGCAGATCGAGGCGATGAAGCTCGCCTTTGCAGACGTCTACCGCTACGTGGCCGAGCCGTCGAGCATGACGGTGTCCGCCGATCAATTGCTGTCCGAGAGCTATCTTGCCTCGCGCGCCAGGCTGATCGACATGCGCCGCGCCCAGGTGTTCGGTGCCGGTGACCCGGTGCAGGGGGGCACGATCTATCTCACCGCGGCCGATGAAAACGGCATGATGGTCAGCTTCATCCAGAGCAATTTCATGGGCTTCGGGTCGGGGATCGTGGTGCCCGGCCACGGGCTGTCTCTGCAGAACCGCGGGCACGGGTTCAGCCTCGACCCGGCCAGCCCGAACGTGGTCGCCCCCGGCAAGCGGCCTTTCCACACCATCATCCCCGGCTTCCTGACCCGGCAGAACGCGGCGGGCGGCATGGAGCCCGTGATGAGCTTCGGCGTCATGGGCGCCAACATGCAGCCGCAAGGCCACATGCAGACGCTGGTGCGCATGCTGAACTACCAACAGAATCCGCAGGCCGCGTGCGACGCGCCGCGTTGGCGTTTCAACCAGGGCCTGGAGATCAATGTCGAAACCGCCATGGACCCGGAGACGGTTCGCGGCCTCGCCGAGCGGGGGCATGCGATCGAGGTGATCGAAGACTCGTACCAGGATTTCGGCGCTGGCCAGTTCATCTGGCGGTTGGGGCAGCCGGGCGTCGAAGGGTATGTGGCGGCCAGCGATCCGCGCCGCGATGGCCTGGCCGCCGCCTTCTGACCCTTCGGCAGTGGCGGGTGGTGCGCCTTCCGTAGAATTTCGAGCAATGAGTTCTCCCACGATGGCGGTCGACTCCGCCGCGCAGCGCCACATGTTCTGGATGGGCGTGTTGCTCGCTGCGTTCGGCGCGGTCGCATTCTCCGGCAAGGCCATCATCGTGAAGTTGGCGTACCGCTACGACGTGGATGCGGTGACGCTGATCTTCTACCGCATGCTGTTCGCCTTGCCGCTGTTCCTGTTGCTGTCGTGGTGGGCTGGCCGGGGCAAAGCCGCGCTGAACCGGCGCGATGGGGTCGTGGTGTTCGGCCTGGGCTTCAGCGGGTACTACCTCGCGAGCATGCTCGACTTCCTGGGCTTGCAGTACGTCTCCGCGAGCCTGGAGCGCCTCATCCTGTACCTTGCCCCGACGCTGGTGCTCGCGCTCAGTGTCTTCCTGTTCAACCAGAAGGTCAGCCTGCGGCAGCTGATTTCGCTTGCGGTGAGTTATTGCGGTGTGCTGCTGGTGTTCGGCCAGGAGGTGTCGCTCGAAGGCGGCCACGTGGTGCTGGGCACGTTGCTCTTGTTCGGCAGCACGGTGAGCTACGCGCTCTACCTGGTTTTCAGCGGCGAGGAGGTCAAGCGCCTCGGGGCATTGCGCCTCACGGGCTGGGCCTCGACGGTGGCATGCCTGCTGTGCATCGTGCAGTTCTTTCTTCTGCGGCCGGTGTCCGTGTTGCACGTCGCGCCCGAGGTGATCTGGCTGTCGATCCTGAATGCCACGCTGTGCACGTTCTGTCCGGTGCTGATGGTGATGATGGCCGTTGAGCGCATCGGGGCTCCCCGGACCTCGCAGATCGGCATGATCGGGCCGCTGTTCACCATCATGCTTGGCGTGGTGATTTTGGATGAGCCATTCACGGTGTGGGTGGCGGCGGGCACCGGGCTGGTGCTGGCGGGCGTCTGGTTGTTGGCAAAGTGGAGGTGAGCGATGGATCTCGGTATCGAGGGCAAGTGGGCCCTGGTGTGCGCGGCCAGCAAGGGGCTTGGCAAAGGCTGTGCGCAAGCGCTCGTGCGCGAGGGCGTGAACGTCGTCATCACGGCGCGCGGTGCCGAAGCGCTGGCGCGCACCGCCGACGAACTGCGCGCGCTGGGTGGCGGGCAGGTGCGTGCGGTGGCCGGCGACATCACCACGCCGCAAGGCCGCGCGGCGGCGTTGTCGGCGTGTCCGCAGGTGGACATCCTGGTCAACAACGCCGGCGGCCCGCCCACCGGCGACTTTCGGGACTGGGACCGCGACATCTGGATGAAGGCGCTCGACGCGAACATGCTCACGCCCATCGAACTCATGAAAGCGGTCGTCGACCCGATGATGGCGCGGCGGTTCGGGCGCATCATCAACATCACCTCGGGTGCGGTGAAGGCGCCGATCGACACGCTCGGGTTGTCGAATGGCGCGCGAACCGGCCTCACCGGCTTCACGGCCGGCCTATCCAGGACCACCGTGGCCAGCAACGTGACCATCAATTCATTGCTGCCAGGCCCGTTCGATACCGATCGCTTGCGAGCCACCATGGAAGGCGCAGCGAGACGCACCGGCAAGAGCATGGAGATGATGTTGCATGCCCGCCGTGAAGAGAACCCGGCCAAGCGCCTGGGCACGGTTGAAGAGTTCGGCGCAGCCTGCGCCTTTCTCTGCAGCGTGCACGCCGGCTACATCACCGGCCAGAACATCCTGATCGATGGCGGCTTTTACCCAGGCACGTTCTGAACGTTGTCAACCCGCGCTGGACGGGCGGGAACTCACCACGATGCCGCTGGCGATGAGCGCGAAAGCGCCCACGTGGTACCAGTGCGGCGCCTCGCCCAGCGTGGCGGCGGAGAGCACGGCGGCGAACAGCGGCGTGAGGTTGTTGAAGAACGCGGCGATGGTGGGCCCGACCGTGCTCACGCCCATGCCCCAGAAGCGGTAGGCCAGCACCGAAGGCCCGATGGCCACGTACAACAAGGCCGCGACCACCCACCCGGACCATTGAATGGGCTGCGGGTCGGTCATCGCTTCGATGCCCGCTGCCGCGCCGGTGAAGACGACGCCGAACATCACCTGCACCAGCAGCAGTTCGGCCCAACCCCAGTTCGGACGCGCATCGCCCTGCATGTGTGCCGGCGGGCGCGCGAGCAGCCAGCTGTACCAGGCCCACAGCGCGATGGCGAGCAACATGAGCAAGTCGCCGGGCAGCAGCCGCAACCCCATCAGCACCGACAGCTGCCCGCGTGACAGCACCAGCGCCACGCCTCCAAGCGACAACCCCGCGCCAAGCAGTTGACGCCGGGTCGGGTGTTCTCCGTAGAACAGGGCCCCCCAAGCCAGCATCCACAGCGGCATGCTGGAGGCGATCAGCGTCACATTGAGCGGCGTGGAGGTTTGCAGCGCCACGTACTGCATGGAGTTGTAGCAACCCACGCCAAGGAAGGCCAGCAGCGCGAGGTAGCGCCAGCGCGCGCGGATGGCCCCCACGTCGCGCCACAGCCTGCGCCCCAGGGGCATCAGGATCAGCAATGCCAGTGCCCAGCGCAGGCCGCTGAGGGCCAGCGGCGGCATGATCCCCACCAGCAGCCGCCCGATCACCGCATTGCCGGCCCACAGCAAAGGCGCCAAGGCCAGGAGAAAAGCGATGCGGGGGGTGAGGGCAGTGGGGGACATGGACCGGTGTGCCGCCCCAAAAGAGGGCGCGACGAAGCGCCGGTGAGTATCCCAGAGCCAAAGGCTATGGCAGCGTGCCGTTGACGCCGCGCACGAACCAGTTCATCTCGGCGAGCGTGGCGTCGGCCATCGCGCCCTGGGCTTGCCGCTGGCGGCCGGCGTTGTCGGTGAGGGGGCCTGAAAAGGGGTGGAAGCGCCCGCTGGTGATGTCGGCTTCGCGTGTCATCACCCGCGCTGCGACCTCTGCGGGCACCGAGGCGGCGAACGGCGCCAGGGCCATGAAGCCATCCTTCATGCCGCCCCATACCGGCTCGCTCTGCCAGGTGCCATCGAGCACCGATTGCGCGACGCGCGTGTAGTAGGCGCCCCACTCATGCGTGATGGCGGTGAGCTGTGCATCGGGTGCGAGGTGGCGCATGTCGCTCTGGTATGCGATCACGCGCGTGCCGTTGCGGGCGAAGTGCTCCTGCGCCGCCTGCGCCACCGCGGAAGACCCGCTGTGATTGGTGAGCACATCGGCGCCTTGGTGGATGAGAGTGATTGCAGCTTCGCGCTCGCGCGGCGGGTCGAACCAGGTGTTCAGCCACAGCACCTTCACTTGGGCGTCGGCGCGCGCGGCGCGCATGCCGAGCGCGAACGCATTGATGCCTTGGATCACCTCGGGTACCGGGAAGCCGGCCACGAACCCCGCCACGCCGGTTTTGCTTGTGTACCCGGCCAGCATGCCCGCCAGGTAACGGGCTTCGTAGAAGCGCGCGTTGTACGTGCCCACGTTGCGGGCGGTCTTGTAGCCGCCTGCGTGTTCGAACACCGTGCCGGGGTAGTCGGCGGCCACGCGCAAGGTGGGTTCGAGATAGCCGAAGCTGGTGGCGAACAGGAGCCTGTGGCCGCGTGCCGCCAGGTCGCGGATCACGCGCTCGGAGTCTGCGCCTTCGGCCACGCTCTCGACGGCGGTGCTGGTGACGCGCGCACCGAGCGCGCGCTGCATCGCCAGGCGTCCTTGTTCATGCTGATAGGTCCAGCCGACGCCGCCGATCGGGCTCACGTAGACGAAGCCGACCTTGAGCGGCGGCGAGGCGGGCTGTGCGTAGGAGAGCGACGCGGACGCGAGGATCGCGGCCGACAGGCCGCGGGCGAGGTTTTTGTACATGGTGTTCCTCTACATGGCCCCGTGGTGAAGACGAGTGGCCTGCGGGGGCACGCAGGCACTCGGAGCGAGAATTGTCGCAGACGGCGCCGCCTGAGCGGCGCAGGGCCTGGCTTCAGGCGGCGTCGAATGCGGCGTCGAGCTTGCTCATCCAGGCGCGCTTGCGGTCATCCGGCACGAAGCTGGCACCGATGCTGTTCGCCGCGAACAGATACGCGTGCCGCGCATTGAGCTGGGGCAATGCGTCGAAGGTGGCGATGAAGTTCTCGTTGATGTAGCCGCCGAAGTAGGCCGGGTCGTCGGAGTTGATCGTGACGCACAGACCGGCATCGATGAGTTTGGCGATGTCGTGATCGCGCAGGCTCGGGTACACGCACAGTTTCACGTTCGACAGTGGGCACACGGTGAGCGGCACGCGTTCGCCGGCGAGGCGTTTCATCAACGCCGGGTCGTCCACGCAACGCACTCCGTGGTCGATGCGTTCGGCATGCAGCACGTCGAGAGCGCTCCAGATGTAGGCGGCGGGGCCTTCCTCGCCGGCATGGGCCACAAGGTGAAGCCCCAATTCGCGGCAGCGTGCAAACACGCGCGCGAATTTCTCCGGCGGGTTGCCGCGCTCGCCGCTGTCCAGGCCGACGCCGATGAAGCGGTCCCGGAATGGCAAGGCGTCTTCGAGCGTGGCAAGGGCCGCCTCTTCGCTCAGGTGCCGCAGAAAGCACATGATGAGCAGTCCGCTCACGCCGAGCTGGCGTTGCGCATCGGCACAGGCGCGGCTCAGGCCGTTGATCACGGTCTCGAAGCTCACGCCGCGTTCAGTGTGGGTTTGCGGATCGAAGAAGAGTTCGGCATGCACCACATGGTCATCGGCGGCGCGGCGGAAATAGGCCATCGCCATGTCGTAGAAGTCGGCCTCGGTGCGCAGCACGCTGGCGCCTGCGTAGTAGATGTCGAGGAAGCTTTGCAGATCGGTGAACGCGTACGCTGCGCGCAGGGCCTCGACACTGGGGTACGGCAAGGGGATGCCGTTGCGCTCGGCGAGCGCGAAGATCAGCTCGGGCTCGAGCGAACCTTCGATGTGGATGTGCAATTCGGCCTTGGGCATGCTGCGCAACAGCGTGGGCAGGCGATCGCGCGGAATGCGTGCGAATGCGGTGTCATCGGTGGGTCGCATGATGGACAAGTCCTCCGTGTGGGGTGGCGCGGGACGGGCCCGGCTGCCGCGAAGGCGTTTCGAAACGCCCCAGGCAACGAGGCCGCACGCAGCGGCCTCGTTCCCGCATGCGCGATGCGCGGTTACTTGGCGCCAGGCACCCGGCCTTCAACGCCCTTCACGTACACGTTCAGCCCGCCGAGGAACTTGTCGTCGGCGACTTCATCCTGCTTGACGATTTCCTTGCCGTCCTGGCCGACGATCGGGCCCTTCCAGATGGTGAAGGAGCCGTCTTTCAAGCCTGCCTTGACGGTCTCGACCTGGGTCTTGATCTCGGCCGGCACCTTGTCGGAAATCGAGACCAGGTCGATGGCGCCTTCTTTCACGCCCCACCATGCGCAGCACTCCGACTTCCAGGTGCCGTCGAGCGCAGCCTGTGTGGCCTGGATGTAATAGGGCGCCCAGTTGATGATGGCCGAACCCAAGTGAGCTTCGGGGGCGTAGCTTGACATGTCGCTGTCCCAGCCGAATGCGAGCTTGCCGGCGCCGCCCGCGGCCTTCAGCACGGCGGACGAATCGGTGTTCTGGAAGAGCACGTCCGCGCCACCGTTGATCAGCGATTGGGCGGCTTCGGTTTCCTTGGGCGGGTCGAACCACTTGTTCACCCACACGACGCGCGTCTTGACTTTCGGGTTGGTCGATTGCGCACCGAGCGTGAAGCTGTTGATGTTGCGGATGACTTCGGGAATCGGCACCGAGCCCACCACGCCCAGCGTGTTGCTTTTGGTCATGGCACCTGCAATCACGCCGGCCATGTAGGCGCCTTCGTAGGTGCGGCTGTCGTAGGTCCGCATGTTGGGGGCCGACTT
>CAZBOF010000164.1:0-8109 GCA_964493285.1 uncultured Rhizobacter sp.
CCTGGTACAGATGCCCGCGATGATCGGCCGCCAGCCTGATGTGGTGATTGCCTGCGTGGGGGGCGGGTCCAACGCGATGGGCATCTTCTACCCCTACATCGAGCATGCAGGTACGCGTTTGGTGGGTGTGGAGGCCGCAGGCAAGGGCCTGGAGTCGGGGCGGCATTCGGCCAGCCTCACCAAGGGGTCGCCCGGCGTGCTGCACGGCAACCGCACCTACCTGCTGCAGGACGAGAACGGCCAGATCACTGAGACGCACTCCATCTCGGCAGGGCTCGACTATCCGGGCGTCGGCCCGGAGCATGCCTACCTCAAGGACATCGGCCGGGCTGAATACGTGGGCATCACGGATGAGGAAGCGCTCGCCGCATTCCATCGTCTCTGCCGCACGGAAGGCATCATCCCGGCGCTCGAATCGTCGCATGCGGTGGCAAGCGCCATCAAGATGGCACCGACGATGCGCCCTGACCAGCATCTTCTGGTGAATCTCTCGGGCCGCGGGGACAAAGACATCGGCACCGTGGCCGACCTGTCGGGCGCTGAATACTTCGACCGGCCATCGCAGGGCGGCCGCAGCGTGAAGGGCAGCACATGAGCCGCATTCGGGGGGCGTTCGAGCGCTTGCAGTCGACAGGCCGAAAGGCGCTGATTCCTTACGTGACCGCGGGGGACCCGTATCCCGAGGCGATGGTCGAGCTGATGCTGGCGATGGCGAAGGCCGGCGCCGATGTCATCGAGTTGGGCGTGCCGTTTTCCGACCCGATGGCCGATGGGCCAGTGATTCAGCGCGCGGCAGAGCGTGCCCTGGCCAAAGGTGTTGGCCTGCCGCAGGTGTTCGATTGGGTGAAGGAGTTCCGGCGCACGGACGACACCACCCCCGTGGTGTTGATGGGCTATGCCAACCCGGTCGAACGCTACACGCAGCGTCGAGGCGAGGGGGCGTTCGTGCGCGACGCCAAGGCGGCCGGCGTCGATGGCGTGCTGGTGGTCGACTATCCGCCGGAAGAGTGCGAGGACTTTGCGCGTCAACTGCACGCGCACGCGCTGGATCCCATCTTCCTGCTCGCGCCCACCTCCACCGACGAACGTATCCGCGAAGTTGGACGCATCGCCAGCGGCTACGTCTACTACGTGTCGTTGAAAGGTGTCACTGGCTCGGGCGCGATCGACACCAGCGCGGTGGCGGAGATGATCCCGCGCATCCGCCGCCATGTCGGGATTCCGGTGGGCGTGGGCTTTGGAATCCGCGATGCAGAAACCGCCAAGGCCGTGGGTGCCGTGGCCGATGCGGTGGTCATTGGATCCCGCATTGTGCAATTGCTTGAAACTCAAACGCGCGACAATGTCGCCTCCGCGGGTGCTGCGTTCATCGCCGAGATCCGCACCGCACTCGATTCCTTGAAAGGAGCCTCCGCATGAGCTGGCTTGAGAAACTGCTGCCCCCCAAGATGCAGCAGACCGACCCGAGCGAACGCCGCACGGTGCCCGAAGGGCTGTGGATCAAATGCCCGTCCTGCGAGACGGTGCTCTACAAGAATGACCTGGAGCAGAACGTCAATGTCTGCCCCAAGTGCACGCACCACCACCGCATCGGCGCGCGTGCTCGCCTCAATGCATTTCTCGACGGTGAAGGCCGCTACGAGATCGGCCAGGAAGTGCTGCCGGTTGATGCGCTGAAGTTCAAAGACAGCAAGCGCTATCCGGAGCGCCTGAAGCAGGCAATGGAATCCACCGGCGAGACGGATGCGCTGGTGGTGATGGGCGGTGCGCTGCATACCATCCCGGTGGTGGCTGCGTCGTTCGAGTTCGATTTCATGGGTGGCTCGATGGGGTCGGTGGTGGGCGAGCGCTTTGTGCGCGGCGTCGAAATGGCCGTGGAACAGAAGGTGCCGTTCATCATCTTCAGCGCCACGGGTGGTGCGCGCATGCAAGAGGGTTTGCTCAGTCTGATGCAGATGGCGAAGACCAATGCCGCGCTGACGCGTCTGTCGAAAGCGAAGCTGCCATACGTGAGCGTGCTGTGCGACCCCACGATGGGCGGCGTGTCTGCAAGCTTCGCGTTCGTGGCAGACGTGGTGCTCGCCGAACCCAAGGCGCTGATCGGTTTTGCGGGCCCGCGCGTGATTGCCGATACGGTGCGCGAGAAGCTGCCAGAAGGTTTCCAGCGCGCCGAGTTCCTGGTGCAAACCGGTGCGGTGGACGCCATCGTCGATCGCCGGGAGATGCGTGCCACCATCGCACGCAGCCTGGCGATGCTGCTGCGGCAAAGCGCCGACGCCGTGGCCTGAGAAACCATCCCCGCGCCAACAACAAGGGCGGCCGAGGCCGCCCTTGTGCATTCAGTCTTCCTACACGCCCATGATGTCTCCCACCACCCTTGACGATTGGCTGGCGCACTGCGAACGCCTGCATCCGCAGGAGATCGAGATGGGCCTGGGTCGCAGCCTGGAAATGAAGCAGCGGCTGGGCCTTGCGTTCCAGGTGCCCGTGATCATGGTGGCGGGCACCAATGGAAAGGGATCGACCTGCGCCATGCTGGAGGCCATCGCCTTGCAGTCGGGCTACCGGGTGGGCTTGTACGTCAAGCCGCATTTCGTGCATTTCGAGGAGCGGTGCCGCATCAATGGCGCCATGGTGAGCGCCGACGACTTGCTGCCTCACTTCGACGCGGTTGAGCACGCGCGCGGCGACATGCCACTCACGTACTTCGAATTCACCACGCTGGCGATCATGCGCTTGCTGTCGCAGGCCGATCTCGACCTGGTGGTGCTGGAAGTGGGGCTTGGCGGCCGCCTCGATACGGTGAACATCATCGATGCCGATTGTGCGGTGATCACCAGCATCGACCTCGACCACATGGCCTATCTTGGGGCCGACCGGGAGGCCATCGGGCGCGAGAAGGCCGCCATCATGCGCGCCGGCAAGCCCGCCGTGTTCAGCGACCCCGTGCCGCCGAACAGCGTGGGCGAGTACGCCTCGCGCATCGGCGCCGACTTGCGGCAGATCGGGCGCGACTTCAACTACGCGGGTGACAAGCAGCAGTGGAGCTGGGCCGGGCGCCACAAGCGCTTCAATGGCCTGGCCTACCCGACGCTGCGCGGCGCCAACCAACTGCTCAATGCCTCCGGCGCGCTGGCGGCTTTCGAGGCCCTGCAGGAGCAGCTGCCGCTGACGGCGCAAGCGGTGCGCAACGGCCTGGCGACGATCGAGCTGACCGGCCGTTTCCAGATCGTGCCGGGCCAGCCGACGCTGGTGCTGGATGTGGCGCACAACCCGCATGCCGTCGCGGCGCTGTTCCAGAACCTGGACCAGATGGGTTTCTATCCCGTCACCCATGCGGTGTTCGGCGCCATGTCCGACAAGGACATCACTGCGATCTTCACCCGCATGGCACCGGTGGTGGATCGTTGGTACTTCGCCGACCTTCCCGTCGGCCGGGCCGCCACCGCGGAGCAGTTGCAGCGCTTGCATGCCGGCCTGCCGCTCAAAGCGCCCGGGCCGGTCACCTCGTCGTGCCATGCCGACCCGTCCGCCGCACTCGATGCGGCGGTCTCTGTGGCAGACCCCGCTGATAGAATCGTTGTCTTCGGCTCGTTCTACACCGTGGGCGGTGTGCTGAAGAGCGGGATCCCCCGTCTGACCGCCAAGCACCTGGGTTGAGTTCGTCTCGCCAATCTGCACAGGGTTGTACGTGTCGGGCTGCCGTGCCCGCCAACTCCGTGATGCTGCCTGGAATCCGCACCGAATGGGTTTGCTGTCATTTTTGAAGCGCAAGTCAAAGAACGCCTCCGCACCGGCAGCGGCGCCAGAATCCGCCGATACCGTTCAGCAGGCGCGCATCAGGGCGCGCCAGCGCCTGGTGGGCGCTGTCGTGCTGGTGGTGGCAGGCGTGGTGGGCTTCCCGCTGCTGTTCGAAACACAGCCTCGGCCTTTGCCGGCCGACACCCCGATCGAAATCGCACGCAAGGAGGCGGCTGAGCCGGCCGTGCGTCCGGCGGCGCAGGCGCCCGTTGAACGGGCGGCAGCACTTGAAACTGAACCGGCCCGAGATGAAGCGCCGGCGACGCGGGTCGCCCCGCCTGCCCCTGTGACGGCGGAACCACCGGCGCGCACCAGCCCGCCGCCTGCGGTCGAAAGAAGCGAGCCCCGTCCGGCGGCGCCTGCGCCGAAGCCGCCAGAACACAAGCCCGCCGCGCCCAGCCGCACCGATAGCGCGCGGGCGCAAGCGTTGCTGGAAGGCAAGCCACCGGCGGCGCCCGCCAGCGACGTCCGTTTCATCGTTCAGGTCGGAGCCTATGCGGATGCATCCGCCGCGCGCGACGTGCGCCAGAAGGTCGAAAAGCTGGGTCTCAAAACCTACACGCAGGTGGTCGAAACGTCTGCGGGAAACCGGGTGCGTGTGCGCGTGGGGCCTTTTGCTTCGCGTGACGATGCCGAGCGGGCCGCGGGCAAGATCAAGTCTGCCGGGTTGAACTCCGCCGTATTCACCCTGTGATGTCTAGCGTGAACTGGGTTGATCTCACCCTGGCGGGCGTGTTGCTCGCGTCTGTGGTTCTGGGCTTCGTGCGTGGCTTCGTGTTCGAGGTGCTGTCGCTGCTCGGCTGGTTCGTGGCGTACTTCGCCGCGCAGTGGCTGGTGGCCGATGTGGCGCCCCATGTCCCCGTGGGCGCGCCGGGCTCGGGTATCAACCATGCAGCGTCGTTCACAGGCCTTTTCGTGCTGGCCTTGCTGGCGTGGGGCTTGAGTTCACAGCTGCTGCGCTTGTTGATCCGCGCCACGCCGCTGAGTTTGCCGGACAGGCTGCTCGGCTCGATGTTCGGTTTGTTGCGGGCGGCCGTTCTGTTGCTGGCCGTTGCGACCGTGGTCAGTTTGACGCCCGCTGCCAACTCGGCGGCGTGGCGCACTTCGGTGGGGGCCGAGTGGTTGCAGTCCGCTTTGTCGGCCATGCGGCCGTTCATTCCCGCCACCATCTCACAGCATCTGCCGGCGCCTGACGCGTCTCGGTGAACAGCAAGGATTTCATATGTGCGGCATTGTTGGTGTGATTTCCAAGCGCCCGGTCAACCAGCTGATCTATGACGCCTTGCTGCTGTTGCAGCATCGCGGCCAGGACGCCGCCGGCATCGTGACGATGCAGGACACCCGCTGCTTCATGCACAAGGCGCGCGGCATGGTGCGAGATGTGTTCCGCACTCGCAACATGCGCGCGCTGCCAGGAACGGTCGGCCTGGGGCAGGTGCGCTATCCCACCGCGGGCAATGCCTACAGCGAAGAAGAGGCGCAGCCGTTCTACGTCAATGCGCCTTTCGGCATCGTGCTGGTGCACAACGGCAACCTCACCAATGCGCAGGCGCTGAAGAAGGAACTCTTCGACATCGACCGGCGCCACATCAACACGACCAGCGACACCGAGGTGCTGATCAACATCCTTGCCCACGAGCTGGAGCTGGCCGCCCGTCATCTGCCGCTATCGCCCGAAGAGGTGTTCAAGGCGGTTCGTGCGGTTCACAAGCGCGTGCAGGGCTCCTATGCGGTGGTTGCGCTGATCGCCGGCTACGGCTTGCTTGCATTCCGCGATCCGTTCGGCATTCGGCCGCTGTGCTTCGGCGAGGGTGACACACCTGAAGGCCGCGAGGTTCTGGTGGCCAGCGAATCGGTGGCGATCGAGGGCACGGGGCATCGTGTCACGCGCGACGTGGCGCCTGGCGAAGCCATATTCGTCGACCTCGAAGGCAAGGTCCACACGCAGCAGTGTGCCGACAACCCGAGTCTGAACCCTTGCATGTTCGAGTACGTCTATCTGGCACGGCCCGATTCGGTGATGGATGGCATTTCGGTCTATCAAGCTCGCCTGAACATGGGTGAGACGCTCGCGCAGCGGCTCATCTCGACCATTCGGCCGAACGAGATCGATGTCGTGATTCCGATCCCCGAATCCAGCCGGCCATCGGCCATGCAGCTCGCGCAGAAAATCGGGAAACCCTACCGCGAGGGCTTTGTGAAAAACCGCTACGTGGGCCGGACCTTCATCATGCCGGGGCAGGGCGTGCGCAAAAAATCGGTGCGTCAGAAGCTGAATGCGATCGGGGTCGAGTTCAAAGGACGCAATGTGCTGTTGGTGGACGACTCCATCGTGCGGGGCACCACTTCCAAAGAGATCGTGCAGATGGCGCGCGAAGCCGGCGCGCGCAAGGTCTACATGGCATCGGCGGCACCGCCGGTTCGCTTTCCGAACGTCTACGGCATCGACATGCCGACGCGGCAGGAACTCATCGCGCACGACCGCACCATCGAGGAGGTTCGTGCATTCATCGGTGCCGATGCATTGATCTATCAGGACGTCGACGCCATGAAGAAGGTCGTCGGCAAGTTGAACCCGGCTTTGTCGGGATTCGAGGCCTCGTGTTTCGACGGGCGCTATGTCACGGGCAACATCTCGCTGGACGATCTGGACGCCCGGGCCAACCAGCGCAAGGTACAGAACGACGACGAAGACGGCGACGAGCGCACGCGGCTGGCTTTGCAGAACGCGAACGAATCGTCCTGACGCCTCACCATCGTCCGCATGGGCTGCGGACCCCTTTGTGACAAGAGCATGAGTTCAAAAATCCGCACTCGCATTGCGCCATCGCCCACCGGCTTTCTGCATCTGGGGACTGCGCGTACCGCGCTGTTCTCGTGGGCGTTTGCCCGGCACTTCGGCGGCGAGTTCGTGCTGCGCATCGAAGACACCGATGTGGCCCGGTCAACGCAGGATTCGGTTGACCAAATCCTCGCGTCGATGAAGTGGCTGGGCCTGGATTGCGACGAGGGGCCGATCTACCAGATGCAGCGCCTCGACCGCTACCGCAGCGTGGTGGACCAGCTCATCGCGCAAGACAAGGCCTACCGCTGCTACAGCACGCCTGAAGAGCTTGATGCGGCCCGCGAGGCCCAGCGCGCGCGTGGCGAGAAAACCCACTACAACGGGCGTTGGCGCCCTGAACCCGGGAAGACGCTGCCACCGATCCCCGCGGGTGTGTCGCCGGTGGTCCGATTCCGGAATCCGCAGGATGGAGTGGTCACCTGGGACGATCTGGTCAAGGGCCCGATCAGCATTTCCAACAAGGAGATCGACGATCTCATCATCGTGCGCGCCGACGGCGTGCCGACCTACAACTTCTGCGTGGTCGTGGACGACTGGGACATGAAGATCAGCCACGTGTTCCGCGGCGATGAGCATGTGAACAACACCCCTTGGCAGATCAACATCTTCAATGCACTGGGAGCCCCGCTGCCGCTGTTCGGGCACGTGCCGGTGATCCTCGGCGACGATGGTCAGAAGTTGTCCAAGCGCCGTGGCGCGGTGAGTGTCACGGCGTACGAGGAGGCCGGCTACCTGCCCGAAGCTATGTTGAACTACCTGGCGCGCTTGGGCTGGAGCCACGGCGACGACGAACTGTTCACTCGCGAGCAATTGGTGGCGTGGTTCGATGGGAGCCATCTCTCCAAAAGCCCGGCGCAATGGGATCCGGCCAAGCTGGCGTGGGTCAACGCGCATTACCTCAAGGCGTTGCCGGATTCCCGTTTGACGGGCCTGGTGGTGTCGCAGCTTTCCCGGCGAGGCATTGTTGCTGGCGGGCCCGATGTGGCGAGGGTGATGACGCTGTTCAAGGACCGCTGCGCGACCACTGTCGAGCTGGCGGATTGGGTGGCCATGTACTTCGCCGACGTCAGCCCCCAGGCGGACGATGTGGCAACTCACGTGACCGAAGCAGTCAAGCCGGCCTTGGAGACCTTGCGAGCCAAGCTCGCGCAATCGGAGTGGAGCAAGCAAGCCATTGCGGCTGCGATCAAGGAAACCTTGGGCGTCCACGGGCTGAAGATGCCGCAACTGGCGCATGCGGTGCGCGTGCTGGTCTGCGGGCGGCCGCAGACGCCTTCGGTGGACGCGGTGCTGGAGCTGTTCTCTCGCGAAACGGTGCTGGCGCGTTTGCGGGCAGTTTGAAAATCTGTCTATAATCGCGGTCTCGCTTGAACAGCGCATCCTTTCAAAAGAAGGGGGTATAGCTCAGCTGGGAGAGCGCTTGCATGGCATGCAAGAGGTCAGCGGGATCGAACCGCTGACCT
>CAZBOF010000165.1:0-8068 GCA_964493285.1 uncultured Rhizobacter sp.
GCCGGCCTGGTAGCGCAGGTAGAGCTGGTAGTGCTCGGGCACAAAGCACAGGCGCAGCACGCGGGCCTGAAGTGACCGGTGCTGGCTCCAGGCGCGGCGCTGGCTGCGGGTTGGCTCAAACCCTTTGACCGGGATGCGCAGCGGCACGCAGGCGCGGCAGCCATCGCAGAACGGGCGGTAGGTGAACAGGCCGCTGCGCCGGAAGCCGTTGGCCACGAGGCCGGAGTAGGCGTCCGCATGGATCAGGTGGCTGGGCGTGGCGACCTGCGAGCGTGCCATGCGCCCATCGATGTAGCTGCATGGGTACGGTGCAGTCGCGTAGAACTGGATGGACGAGAGCGGAAGCTCTTTGGGGTGCGTCACGGGCCGGGGTCCTGTGCGGGCAGGTCGTTCAGCCGTGCCCAGATGTCGGGATCATAGGCCCAACCCTTGACTGGCTGCTGTCGAATCCGCGATGCGATCTCGGCCTCGAACGCACTGCGCGCGATCTCGCGCCCGCCGAGCGAGGCGAGGTGGCTGGTGCGCTGCTGGCAGTCGATGAGCGTGATGCCGTGCAGCCGGCAGAACCCGATCAGGCCGGCCATCGCGATCTTGGAGGCATCGGCGCGGTGGGAAAACATCGATTCGCCGAAGAACATTCGGCCCAGGCTGATGCCGTAGAGCCCGCCCACGAGCCGGCCCTCCACCCACGCTTCGAAGCTGTGCACGGCGCCACGCGCGTGCCATCGGCAGTACGCCTCGATCATCTCCGGCACGATCCAGGTGCCGGCCTGGCCGTCGCGCGGCACGTTCGCGCATGCGGTGATGACGGCCCGGAAATCGCTGTCGATGCGCAGTTCGCAGTCGGGGTTGAACGCGAAACGGCGGACGGTCTTGCGCAGGGAACGGGAAAGCTTGAACTCGTCGACGTACAGGACCATGCGTGGATCGGGGGTCCACCACAGGATGGGCTGCCCTTCGCTGTACCACGGAAAGACCCCTTTGCCGTAGGCCTCGGCCAGGCGTGCGGGCGTGAGTTCGCCGCCAATGGCGAGCAGTCCGGGGGCCTCGGAGCCGGCGGGCAGTGCGAGCTGCGTCGGCGGCAGTGGCTCGCTGGCGTCGTGCAGCCAGGTGATCATGGCCCGGTCTGGCGCGCTTCCTGGCCTTGGGCGGGCTTTTTCTGGACCAGGGCCACACCGTGCCGCACGGCGACCAGTTCGGCCAGGATGGAGACCGCGATCTCGGCCGGCGTCTTCGCGCCGAGATCCAGGCCCACGGGGCCGTGCAGCCGGTTGATCGCGCCTGGCGACAGGTCGAACAAGGCGAGGCGTTCCTTGCGCTTGGCGGTATTGGTGCGCGATCCCAGGGCACCCACGTAGAACGCCGGTGAGCCGAGCGCCGCGAGCAATGCCAAGTCGTCGAGCTTGGGGTCGTGCGTGAGTGCCACCACCGCACAGTGGGGGCCGAGCCTCAGCTCCAAGACCAGGTCGTCGGGCATGGCGCGGCTGAAGGTGGTGCCGGGCACATCCCAGCCCAGGTGGTATTCCTCGCGCGGGTCGCAGCAGATCACTTCGAAGTCGAGCGCCAGCGCCATGCGTGCCAGCACGCGCGAAAGCTGGCCGGCTCCGATGAGCACCAGGCGCCAGCCCGGCCCGAACAGCGAACGCATCACGCGCCCGTCGAAAGAGAAGGCCTCGCCGCGTGCGGCGGTTTCCAGATGAATGCGCCCGGTGGGCAGCTCCAGGCGCCTGGCGACGAGTTCTTTGGCCTCGGTGCGCACGAGAACCTCGTCGATCCAGGCCGTGTCGAACAGAGGTTCCTGCACCAGCCGCAGGTTGCCGCCGCAGGGCAGGCCGAAGCGGGCTGCTTCTTCCTTGGTCACGCCGTAGGCGAGCATCGCCGGGTGGGCGGTTCTTTCGCCGGCACGCACGCGTTCGATGAGATCGTCTTCCACGCAGCCGCCGGAAACCGACCCGGCCACTTGCCCATCGCCGCGCACGGCCAACAGCGCACCGGGCGGGCGCGGCGCCGAGCCCCACGTCTCCACCACCGTCACCAGCCACACCGGATGTCGGTCGATTCGCCATTGGCGGGCCTGGCGAAGCACTTGCAGATCGAGGTTGTCCATGGGCGGGCGTTGGCGGCGGGCGTGACGGCACATCCTAGCGCCTGCCCGTGGCCGCCCCGGGCAGGTGATGGCGGTGTCAGGCGGGCGCTGTGGAGTCTCCTGCCACGGGGGTGAGCGTGGGAACGGCGGGTGGTTCCGGCGGTGGCGGCTCGGGGCGGTAGCTGTGCTTGTCTTTCAGCCGCAGCCACGGCGTTTCCCAGTACCGGTAGCTGACCATGGCCACCAGCAGCGGCAGCAGCGCATACAGGGCGATGTAGAGGAACATCCCCACGGTGTAGCCGCCCGGCCAGCGGGCGAGATCGACGTCCCGGGTGAGCGGGCCGCACAGGTAGTGAAAAACGTAGATGCCGTAGCTGTACTTGCCGTAGGTGACCAGCACGCGGTTGCTCAAAAAGCGGGCCATGGGGCCGCCGGGAGCGGTGGTGACCCACACCGCCGCGAACGCGGCGGACAGTGCGGCAAACAAGGTCACCAGGGTGCGGAAAGCCGGGCCCCGGATTGCCGTGGGTGTTGCGGCGTACGCCAGGCACAGCAGCACGGCGAACAGCACCGCGCCACGCCGCGCGGAGGACAGGGTCTGGACAGCGCCGCGGGCTTGCAGCCAGACCGCGGCAAGCCCGCCGATCGCCAGCCCGGCCAGGTACTTGGGCGTGGCCAGCAGCGCGCTGAGCCAGGGCAGGTCGGTGTGGACCAGGCCGCTGCGCAGCGCAACCGACAGGACGATCAACGCCACACCCACGCGAACGAGCCAGCGGATCGGCAGCGCGTAGACCAGCAACGGCCAGAAGAGGTAGAAGTGCTCCTCGACCGCGAGCGTCCAGAAATGGGTCAGCTCGAAAACGCCGAACTCGAGTGCGGGCACGTTGGCGCCGTGGAACTCTCGCGACATGTTGGCGGCGTGGAGCCAGAACCACCATTGCTGATCCAGAAAACGCGACGCCCCTTCCGCGTTGAACCCGGAGAAGGCGTGCGCGATGAACCACATGAGGGCCAGGACGCCGAAATAGAGCGGGAAGATGCGCAGGGCGCGGCGGTAGTAGAAGGTGCCGAAGTACTCGCCCGCCGGTGCATGCCTGCTCTTGAGCAGGATGCGGGTGATGAGAAAGCCGGACAGCGCAAAAAACACCTCGACGCCGAGCCATCCGGTGTGGCCCAGCGACAAGAACGCCTGGATCGGCGGAAACTTGTGTCCCAGGGTCATGGAGGCGTGGAAGAACACCACGCTCAAGATGGCAATGCCTCGGATTCCGTCCAATGCGGCGGAACGATGATGTGAGGATTCGGGATGCATGGGCAATCTTCGAGCGTTTTACGCGCGTTGTGCTCCCCTGAGCCAGGGGAGGCGTCTTGCCAAAACAGCGAGTGTGGCCGTTTCCGGGCCAACGTCTTCACCGGGGGTGTGACAAATTCACGGGCACCGCGCGCGCGGCCCGGCCCGAAGCGGCTCCGATGAAATCAGGGCGCTGAAGCAGAACGCTTGCGCAGCCGCTCAGCCTTGGCGTTCTCGACCCGCTGCAACTGCTCTGCGTGCGAAGGCGAGGCCGCCCTCAACGCCTCGAGATCGACCGCGTCGAGCAGCTCGATCCCGCGTTCCGCGAAAAGACGCCTGCCCACCTGGCTGCGTGCCAGCGTGTAGATGCGTTGGATCGTGTTGCCCAGCCGCTTCTTGGCGCCGGGGCCCGCCGCCGTGCGCAGCAGGGCCACGCGAGCCACTTCGATCGCCCACGCAGCCTGGGTCAGGACATGGGGGCCTTTTTCATCGAGCAGCCCGACGGCGTTCTGTGCCCGAGACTCCAGCACGTCGAAGGGGTCCATCACTCGGATGAACCGGCCGGGTCGCCATGCCACCTCGACACTGTTGTCGATGACCCTCTTCGTGAAGACAGAAGACTTCTTCGGTCCCGCCACCGTATAGAGCTGGTGCAGCACGTCGACGTTTCGCTCCTTGCCATCGGGTGTCGGGAGCCAAAGCTGGGCCACGATGGCCGTGCGGCTTGTCTTCTCCGGCAGCTCGACCCGTGCTTTCAGGGCCCGCGCAAGCGCGAGCGCCCGAGACACCTCGCCGAGTGCGTCGCCATCGTTCGAAATCGCGATACCGTCCTGCGCGATGCCGAAGCGACTCATCCAGAACGCGAGCGCCTGCCCGCCCACGAGCACCATGTCGGTGCCCATGTGGGACAGCAACAGATCGATGGTGGCTTCATCCAGCGGCGCCTCGTCCGGCGGAAGAAGAGGCTGGGTGGTCATCGCGTTCTCAATACGGAGAATTGATCAGCTTGAGCTTGCGGGCCTTCCCGCCGGAGAACCAGCTCAGCTGGTCCTGGGTGACACGGCCTGACCGGGCATTCTCGAGATCCGCCTGCTGGCGCTGCCGCTTGAAAGTCCACAGCCTGGCGTCTGCGTGCTCATCCATCTGGCTTTTCAACAGATGGGCGGCCTGAGCCACGGTGAGTCCGCTGGCCTCGAGCGCGGCGCCCATCCGGGCCCAATGCTCAATCTGCTGGGCCGCGGAACGCGACATCAGCGCCCCCTCTTCACGGGCGGTGTTGAAGATTTCAGCGCCAACACGGATGGAATTCGAGGTCATGGCGGGCGTGGTAGTTTGTGGCAGATTACCACAGCCACTTCAAGACGCTGGCTTGGGCGCTCCTGGCGCGACCTCAGCCGATAGATGACGCGGCGCGGAACGCGCAATGCGTCAGGGCTGGATCTGGTCGATCTGCAGGGCGAGGTCGCGCGTGCCGGGCCGGATGGCGATGCTGCGGCCGAACAGGTCGCCGCTGGACGGTGCGGCCTGGCCGCTGCGCGAGATGCGCGCTTCGACGACCACCTCGCTCGCACCCGACAGCACGGCGCTGGGCGCCATGGCGTGGGAGTCGTCGAGCGTGAACGACAGGGGCAGGGCGGAGGCGGTGGTCCGCAGGATGGCCAGCGGCATGCGCGAGCCTTGCGGGCTGCGGGCGAACACGAACACCGTGTCGGTGGGTTGCACCCGGGCGGCGAGTTCGGGGGCGAGCGTCACCTGGCCGGTGATCGAAGTGGCTGCGGCCGCTGCGGGCGGGGCTGCGGGCGCTGGCGTGGGAGGTGGCTTCACCGGCGCGGTGGCCGGGGCAGAAGCCGTCATCTCCCGCGTCTTGGCCAGCGCCTCCTGCACCCATTGGGCGTCTTCCGAGCCCGGTGGCACGAGCTTGAGAAGCTGTTCCCAGTAGGTGATGGCTTGCGGCAGATCGCCGCCGTTGTAGGCCTGCGTGGCGGCCAGCGACAGCGCCATGCCGTTGTGGGGATCGAGCGCGAGGGCACGCGCCACCAGCTCGCCCGGTTTGCCTTCGAAGTTGCCCATGGCGCGCGTGGCGAGGACGTCGGCGTACTCGGCCATCAGCACCGGGCTCTGGTACAGCGGGTCGCCGATGCGCTCGAACGCGGCTTCGGCCTGGGGCAGGCGGCCCATGGCGCGGTAGGAGCGCGCCAGCACGATCCAGCCGCCGGTGTCTTCGGGGTTCTTCTCCATGCGTGCCGCGACCTCGGCGATCATTCTCTCGACGTCTTCCTGCGTCACCACGCGGGTGGCGGCGGGGTCGAGTGCGCCCGGTTGCCCAAGCCAGGTGTACAGGCCGCCCGCGGCGAGTGGCAAAGCGAGGACGAGCAGCAGTGCCGTCTTGCCCATGCCGCGCGTCGTATCGGCGGTGGCGTCGCCGGCTTGCGCGTCATCCAGCAGGCGCCGTTGCAGTTCGGCGCGGGCCTGCGCGTGGTCGGGCTGCGAGATGGTGCCCGCCGCGAGGTCGCGGTCGAGTTCGGCCAGCTGGTCGCGATAGATGCCGGTGTTCACCTCGCGTGCACTGACCGCGCTGGCGCGCGTGCGTTTGCGCCAGGGCTGCAACAGCAGCAGCAGGGTGGCGGCGATCAGCACCGCCGCCGCCAGCACGAATCCAAGCATCAAAGGTCTCCGTCGAGCAAGGCGCTGGCCTTGCGTTGGTCATCTGCGGAGAGCGTCGTCTCCGGCTGGCGTCGCCGCCGCAGGAAGACGATCAGGCCCAGCAGTCCGCCGATCAGCAGCAAGAAGGGTCCGGCCCAAAGCAGCCACGTGGTGGGCTTGACGGGTGGACGGTAGAGCACGAAATCGCCGTAGCGGCTGACCATGAAGGCGCGGATCTCGTATGCCGTCTTGCCTTGCCGGATCAGTTCGCGGATCTCGCGTTTGAGATCCAGCGCGAGGTCGGCACGCGAATCGGCCAGCGATTCGTTCTGGCAGACCAGGCAGCGCAGTTCCTGGGCGATGTGGGTCAGGCGTTTTTCCAGTGCGGGGTCGCTGCCCGGCGGGGTGTCGGCCGCGATGGCGCCGCCGCACGCCAGCGCCGCGAACATGGCCAGCACCTGCAGCCACTTTCTCATCGCTGCAGCTCCTGCACCAGCGGCAGGATCTTCTGTTGCAGCACGGCGGGCGTCACCGCGCCGATCTGCTTGAAGCGGATCACGCCCTGCTTGTCGATCACGTAGGTCTCGGGCACGCCGTAGACGCCATAGTCGATGCTCACGCGGCCGTCGGCATCGACGATGTTGAAGTCGTACGGGTCGCCGAAGCGCGCGAGCCAGGCAGTTGCGTCATCCGTCTTGTCTTTGTAGTTGAGGCCCATCAACGGAGCAACGCCCCTGCGGGCGAAGTCGACGAGCACGGGATGCTCTTCGCGGCAGGGCGCGCACCACGAAGCCCACACGTTCAGCAGCCACACCTTGCCCTGCATGTCCTGCGGCGCGAAGCGCGTGGCCGGCGAGGACAGCAGCGGCAGCGAGAACGCCGGTGCAGGCTTGCCGACGAGCGGCGACGGGACTTCGCGCGGGTCGCGCTGCAAGCCGACCGCGAGAAAGCCGGCGAGCACCAGGAACAGCACCAACGGGATCAGGAAGCGCTTCATGCCGCCGCCTCGCGGGTGACCTCGCGGCGCGCCTTCGCCAGGCGGTAGCGGCGGTCTGCCGCGGCGAGGCCGCCGCCCAGCGCCATCAGCAGCGTGCCCCACCAGATCCAGTTCACGAAGGGCTTGTAGTAGACCCGCACGCTCCAGGCCATGCCTTGCGCGTCGAGCGGCTCGCCCAGCGAGACGTAGACGTCGCGGGTGAAGCCGCTGTCGATGGCGGCTTCGGTCATGGGCATGTCGGACATGAGGTAGCTGCGCTTCTCGGGGTGGAGGTCGCGCAGGCGCTTGCCGTCCTTGAGCAGTTCGACGTTGCCGCGCTGGGCGGTGTAGTTGGGCCCGCGCACGGTTTCGACGCCGAGCAGGCGAACCGAGTAATCGCCGATGTGGACGGTGTCGCCCATGGCCATGCGGACGTCTTTCTCGACTTCATGCGTGCTCACCAGCGTGACGCCGACGACGAACACGGCCATGCCGACGTGTGCGAGGTGCATGCCCCAGAACGAGCGCTCGGGCCAGCCGGCGCGCAGCCGTGCCTGGATCTGGAAGGCCGAGCTGGCGATGATCCACACCGCCAGCAGCAGGCCCAGGGCCGAGCCCGCCGTCCATTCGGAGGTGAGGAATGGCAGGCCGATGCCCGCGGCCACGGCAATCACCGCGGCGAGGCGCAGCCGCCGGGCCATGTCGGCGGCGTCTGCCTGCTTCCAGCGGGCCAGCGGGCCGACAGCGAGCAGGAACAGCAGCGGCAGCATGATCGGGATGAACACCGCGTTGAAGTAAGGCGGCCCCACCGACAGCTTGCCCAGGCCCAGCGCATCGATCAGCAGCGGGTACAGCGTGCCGAGCATCACCGAGGCGCAGGCCACGACGAGCAGCACGTTGTTCACCAGCAGCAGCGTTTCGCGCGAGAACAGCGCGAATGTGCCGCCCACGCCCACCTTCGGCGCGCGCCAGGCGAACAGCGCCAGCGAGCCGGCGATCACGACCACCAGGAAGATCAGGATGAAGGTGCCGCGCTCCGGATCGGTGGCGAACGCATGGACCGAGGTCAGCA
>CAZBOF010000166.1:0-5835 GCA_964493285.1 uncultured Rhizobacter sp.
CCGTATCTATTGGCTCCCCGACCTGGGCTCGAACCAGGGACCTACGGATTAACAGTCCGGCGCTCTACCGACTGAGCTATCGAGGAACAGCCTCACATTATAGCCAGAGTTTTGGCCTAGAAATCCAGCTCCAGCGACACCCGCATGGCACGCCCCGCCAAGGGGTACAAGTAGACGTGTTCGAACTGGAACGGCGACTCGCGCCAGGCGCGCTTGTCGAAGAGGTTGTCGATGCCGGCGCGCCAGGTCGCGTCGGTCTGTCCAATGCGGTGGTGATAGCGCGCAGAGACGTCTGCCACGCCGTAGCCGGGGATGCGCAAGCTGTTGTCGTCGGTCACGGCGCGGTGGCTCACACCGAGGGCGTTGGCCTGGAGTGAGAGGCCCTGCCACGCCGGGACGTCGTAGCGTGCCTGCAATTTGACGGTGCGTGCCGGTACGTTGATCGGGTTCTTGCCGTTGATGCCGGCATTGCCGGCGCCGTGGCGGCGCGCCTGCAGCACCTGCACCCCGGTCTGGAACGCCCAGGCACCCGTTCGCCAGCCGGCGTTGGCTTCGAGGCCGCGGTGGCGAGCGGTGCCATCGGCCAGGCGGGTGCAACTGCCAGGGGTCAGGTCGTCATCGCAGGCGCCGGCGTTTCCCCAGTGCGGACGTTCGATGTCGAAGAACGCCACCGCCCATTGGGCGCTGTCCCCGGCCACCTTGATGCCGATTTCTGCCTGCTCGCTTTTGCCGGACAGGCCTTCTCCCGCATTGGCAAAGCGTGGACGGTTGGCCACCACTTCGCTTTCGACGCCGCGGCCCCAGCTGGCGTAGACGAGTTGCCGAGGCGCAAACTGATAGCTCAGAGCGAGCGCGGGCGTGACGAAGTCTTGCGCGTAATCGGTCGGCCGCGAACCATCGGTGCGAATGCTTTCTCGGTGCAGCCGGGTGTGGCGCACGCCGAACCAGGCGGTCAAATTGTCGGTGAGCTGAACCGCATCGCGCAGGAAGAGTTCGGTGGAACGTTCGTCGCGGTGGGTGTTCTCGTCGGTCAGGGCAGGATCTTCCGGGGTGATGGCGTTGCCGTCGATGGTGCCGATGCCAGTCCAGTTGTAGGCCTGGCGCTGGAAGCGGTTCTTCACCCGGCTTTGCAGCACGCCGGCGGACGCGGAGTGTCGCAGCGTGCCTGTCTGAAAGGCGCCGTGGGCGGCGAGTTCGAGCGCATCGGTGCGACGCTTCTCGCCCTCGCTGCGGAAGTCGTACAGATCAAAGGTGCCGTCGGAGCAGAACGCCGCCCAGTTGTTCTCTGCCGAGCACCCGAACGGGTAGGCCATGCGGTCGTCGGTCTTCAACTGCTGCGTGGCGGCATGCGCACTCAGCCGCCAGTCGGCCGAGAGGTGGTGGGTGACGCGCAACGAGGCGGTGTTGGCGTCCATCACCACAGGCTGCGACCACGGTTGGTTGTTGAGGTTGATGCGAGGGTCACCGGGCGAGGGCACCACGTTGCCCAGGATGCTGAATGCCGCCTGGCTCGGCTGCGAACGGCGGCTGGTTTCGAACTCGGCTTCGACGAGTGTGTTGCGCGTTGCCTGCCAATCGGCTGCCACTGCGACGAGATGGCGTTCCCCGCGCGCGTTGCGTACCGCAGGCGACAGACGCTCATGTGCTGCGTTCACACGGATGCCCACCGATTGCTCCTCGCCGAAGCGTTGGCTCAGGTCCGCTGCTGCCAGATAGGAGCCGGGCTCGCGCCAGCCCAACTGCACGCTGCGCACCGGCGCGGCCCCCGGCCGCTTGACGACGAGGTTCACCAGCCCGCCCGGCGCGCTGGTGCCGGCCTGGATGCCGCTCACGCCTTTGAGCACCTCGATGCGCTCCTTGTTGTCCAGCGGAAGAGCGGTTTCGGCGCTGATGGGCAAGCCGTCGCGGCGGTAGTTGAAGCGGTTGTCGATGGTGAAGCCGCGAACGGTGAGGTTGTCCCAGTACCCCTCGGAGTTGTAGGCGTCGCTGACCGAGGCGTCTGCGCGAGCCACGTCGGCGAGGCGGCGCACGCCGAGGTCGCGCATCTGAGACTCGTTGATGAGCGTGGCCGACAGCGGAGCCAGCGTCAGCGGAATGTCGCCCCAGCCCGACACCTGCGCGGCGGGTGTGTCACGGCCGGTGACCGTGACCGGTTCGAGCGTCGCGGTCTGGGCGCTGGCGGCGCCGGCCACGAGCGCCGCCCAAGCCAAAGGCGCCAGCCGGAAGGAAGAAAAGGAAACGTTGAAATTTGAGCAAGATGCCATCGTGATGTCCACAAGTTCGATGGCAGGTCGGCGAGCACTTGTGGCCATGAACCGTGCGCACGGCCTGGCCTGGGTGCATGCTTCCCTGCGCGAGGATTACCTCAATCAGGTTCAAAGGGACTCTCTCAGTCACCGCATCTCGAACGATGCGGCAACACCCCTAGCGAAGCTTCAAGAACATGAAGCGAGGCGGATTGTAGGCCTTCATGTCGTGGCGCGTGATGTCGCCGCCATAATGGACGCTGCTAGAGGTGTCCTGCCTGCGCAGGACTGAGAAACACTCTTTGAACCTGATCTGGGTCGTGCCAGCGGAGGGAAGCATCACCAGCCCGTGGGGCTGTCTGCGCTGCCGGGACCAGGTCTCTTGCCTGAGGTACGCCATGACTGCAATGCCCACTCCCGCCGATCTCTGGGCCGATATCGAGGCCGTGCGCCAGCGCTCGCCGCTGGTCCACAGCATCACCAATGCGGTGGTGATCTCGCTCAATGCCAACGTCTTGCTGGCGGCCGGTGCGTCGCCGGTGATGGCGCATGCGCACGAGGAAGTCGGCGACATGGTGTGCATCGCGAATGCGCTGGTGCTCAACATCGGTACGCTCGATCCGTACACGGTGGAGGCCATGGCCTTGGCATCGCAAGCCGCCGCGCAGCGCGGCATACCGATCATCCTCGACCCCGTGGGCGCGGGCGCCACGCGCTATCGCAACGAGGCCATCCAGCGCTTGCTTGGCGTCGCGGCTCCTGCGGTGATCCGGGGCAACGCGTCCGAGATCATGAGCACGGCAGGGCTGGCCATCAGCACGCGTGGCGTTGACAGCAGCGCCACGGCCGATGCTGCATTCCACGCGGCACAAACATTGTGCGAACGCACGGGCGGTGTCGTGTGCGTCAGCGGCGAGACCGACCACGTGTTCGATGCACGCCATCGCTGGATGCGATTGCACAACGGCGATGAGTGGATGACGCGCATCACCGGCCTCGGGTGCTCGGCGACGGTCTTGGTGGGCGCGTTCTGCGCGATTCAGCCTGATGCGTGGCGCGCCACCGTCGCGGCGATGTCGTTGTTCGCCGTGGCGGGCGAGCTGGCCGCGCAGCGGGCACGGGCCGATGGCCGTGGCGTGGGCAGCATGCAGGCGCTGCTGCTCGATGCCCTGCAATTGATCGACAAGCGCACCTTCGAGCAGCGCGTGAGGCTGGAGACGGTGCCATGCGGATGACCGGGGGGAGGCGTCCCGAGGCGGCCCGGCTTCGGCAACTGCTCGCGCTGTACTTGGTCACCGACGCTGCATTGGCCGCGCCGCGGCCCTTGGCCGACGTCGTGGCGGCCGCCGTGGCAGGGGGCGTCACTTGCGTTCAACTGAGAGAAAAATCGGCTGATGCACGCGAGATCGTCGCGCTGGCAAGGGCGCTGATGGTGCTGCTGGCGCCCACAGGTGTGCCCCTCGTGATCAACGACCGCATCGACATCGCGCTGGCCTGCGGCGCCCACGGCGTGCATCTGGGGCAGCGGGACATCGCGCCCGACGACGCCCGGCGGTGGCTGCCGGCGCATGTGTTCATTGGTTGGTCGGTCGAGACGATGGACGACGTGGCGCGGGCGCATCGGCTGCCGGTGGACTATCTCGGCCTCAGCCCGGTGTTCGCCACCCCCACCAAGACCGACACTGAAACGCCCTGGGGCCTGGACGGCGTCCGCGCGGCCCGGGCCGTGACTGCTTTGCCGCTGGTGGGCATCGGTGGCATCCACGCCGCCAACGCCGCGCAGGTGCGGGAGGCGGGGGCCGATGGCGTTGCGGTGGTGAGTGCACTGTGCGCCGCCGCCGATCCGCGTGCGGCGGCTCGCGCGCTGCTGCAACCCGGGAGCGCGCCGAGATGCTGAATGCTTCGTTTGTGCGCGTGCTCTCGATCGCGGGTTCCGACAGCGGGGGCGGCGCCGGCATCCAGGCCGATCTGAAGACCATCTCCGCGCTCGGCTGCTACGGCATGACGGCCATCACCGCGATCACGGCCCAGAACACCCAAGGTGTGCGTGCGATCCATGGGGTGCCCCCGGAGATCTTGGCCGCGCAGATCGATGCCGTGCTCGAAGACATCGGCGCGCAGGCCACGAAGATCGGCATGCTGCACGCCACTGACATCGTGGAAACCGTGGCCCAGGCCATCGACCGCCATCGCATGGTCCATGTGGTGCTCGATCCGGTGATGGTCGCCACGAGCGGCGCCGTGCTGATCGACCCGGCGGCCGTGCAGGGGATTCAGCGCGCGTTGTTTCCGCGCGCGGCGTTGATCACGCCCAATCTCGATGAGGCGGCGTTGCTGGTCGGGCGTGCGTTGAACGATGAAGGCGCGATGCTCGGGGCCGCGCAGGAGTTGCTGGCACGGGGTGCGCGTGCCGTGCTGCTCAAAGGCGGCCACCTGCCTGGGCCGGAGGTGCCGGATCTGCTGCTGATGCCTGGTGCGGCGCCCTTGTGGATGCGCGCCGGTCGAATCGACACGCTCAACACGCATGGCACGGGTTGCACGTTGTCGGCGGCGATTGCCGCGCACCTGGCCTTGGGTCTTGAGCTGCCGGACGCCGTGCACGCGGCGCGCCGGTATGTGCGCGAAGCGCTGGCCGCCGGATCGTCTGTGAAAACGGGGGCGGGCAGCGGCCCGCTGAACCATGCGAGCCGGCCGGTGCCGATGCGCACACGGCCTTTCGCATGACTGACGATGCGGTGGGCTGAAGCGCTCTCGCGCTCAGCCGCCGTCGCGGGTCAGTCGAACTCCGGTGTCTCCACGCCCAGCACCTTGTGAAGCTTCGGGCTGGTGGTGGTGTACTGCAGGTGGATGCGCTTCTCGGGGAAGATGTAGGGTGCCGCGCCGAAGGCGGCGAGCGCCGCTTCGTGGAAGCCGGAAAGGATCAGCTTCTTCTTGCCCGGATAGGTGTTGACGTCGCCCACGGCGAAGATGCCCGGCACGCTGGTCTCGAACTTCTCGGTGTCCACCACGATCTGCTTGCGCTCGAGGTTCAGGCCCCATTCGGCGATCGGGCCGAGTTTCGGGCTCAGGCCGAAGAAGACCATCAGCATGTCGAGCGGCACCACACGCGTGACGCCATCACCGCCGGTGACCTTGGCGCCGGTGAGCTTGCCATCCGCTTCCTCGATGCCGGTGACCTGGCCCACGATGAACTGCATCTCGTAGGCCTCGCACAGTTCTTTCATTTTGGCCACGCTGGCCGGGGCGGCCTTGAAGCCGTCCCGCCGATGGACCAGGATCACGCTTTCGGCCTTGTTGGGACCGTCTTGCACGAAGTTGAGCGTCCAGTCGAGCGCGGAGTCGCCGCCGCCGACGATCAACAGGTTCTTGCCTGCGAACTGGGCGGGGTTCCTGACGCGGTAGAACAACTGCGTCTCGTCGTACTTGTCGAGGCCATCGACTCTCAGCAGGCGAGGCTGGAACGAGCCCACGCCGCCGGCGATGAAGATGGTCTTGGTGAGAAAGCGCGTGCCTTTGGAGGTTTCAACGTAGAAGCGGCCGTCGTCCTGCTTCTTCACCACGGTCACTTCCTGGCCGAGATGGAACGTCG
>CAZBOF010000166.1:5845-8059 GCA_964493285.1 uncultured Rhizobacter sp.
CCCGGCTCCGACGATGACGGCATCGGTTTCGATGGGGCCTTCGTGAGAGTGGGCGGTTTTCGAGATCTCCACGTTGACGTTCAGTTCCATGATGATGGGTTGATTACTTGATCAGTTCAGGTAACTTGCCGGTTTTGTCTTTCCACTCGTCGGCATCGGGCAAAGGGGCCTTGCGTTTGGTGATGCTCGGCCAGCGCCTTGCCAGGTCGGCATTGATCTGAATCATGTGCTGCTGGTCGCCTGGTACGTCTTCCTCGGGAAGGATGGCATTGACGGGGCACTCGGGAATGCATACCGCGCAGTCGATGCACTCGTCGGGATCGATCGTCAGGAAGTTGGGGCCTTCACGGAAGCAATCCACGGGACACACGTCCACGCAATCGGTGTATTTGCAACGGATGCAGGCTTCGGTGACGACGTGGGTCATGGCTTGGATCGGAAGATGGCTGTGGGACTGGGTTCGCCCGCAGGCGAAACCGAGCATTTTAAGGGGTTCAGGGTTTCCTCTCGTCCGGCCGCACCCCTGTCGTCAAGGGGGAGGCTGCTGCGGGCGCCTGCGCCGATGGTGATGACGGCGGGGCGGCCCGCATGCAGCAGGCCGGCCTGCGCAAGATGGCACACCGTGTGTTCGCTGTGCAGGGCGTCTGGCCATCCTGCGCGCGAGACCACACTTGCCGGGGTGTCCGCGTCCCATCCGGCCTCGACCAGGCGGCGCGACAGCGCAGCGAGTTGCTTGCCGGCCATGTAGAACACTTCGGTGTCCGCATTGCGCGAGGCTTGCAGGCCGTTGCGCGTCATGGCGGTGGCGAGACTCACGCTGCGCCCGGTGCCTCGGCGGGTCAGGGGGCGTTTGCTGTGCGCTGCGGCGGCGAGGGCCGCGGTCACGCCGGGTACCACTTCGCAGGCCAGGCCGGCTTGCGCCACGGCATCGAGTTCTTCTTCCAGGCGGCCGAAGACGCTTGGGTCGCCGCCTTTGAGCCGCACGACGGTGGCGCCGCCGCGGGCGTACTTGACGAGCAGTGCGTTGATCGTGGCCTGGCCGGTGCTGTCGCAAAAGCCGCGCTTGCCCACGTTGATCCAGCGTGCACGGGGTGCGAAGTCGCGCAGTGCGGGGTCGGTGAGTGTGTCGAACAGCACCACGTCGGCCTCGCCCAGCAGCCTGGCGCCGCGCAGGGTGATGAGATCTGCGGCGCCGGGGCCGGCGCCGATGAAGATCACGCGGGCGGCCGGGGTGCTCATGCCGGCGCCTTCACCAGCAGGGCGCCGCTGGTGCGATTGCTGATCGGGTCCACGATGATCAGGGCGCCGCCGACGCGGTTGTCGGCATAGGGCTCGACCGGCAGCGGCTGCTGGGTTTCGACGATCACGTGGCCGATCTCATTGACGGCCAAGTGCTCCGCATCGATCGCTTCCAGCGTGTGGATGTCCAGCCGGCTTTCGATCGCCACAATGCGCGCCTGCGCCCAGCGGTTGCCATGTCGCACCCAGTATTTGCGCCCGACGACGGCCGGTTCGGTGTCGAGCCAGGCGAGCGTGGCGGAGAAGCGCTGCGTCTCCTGCATGGTTTGCGGCGTGGCAATCCAGTCGCCGCGCGACACGTCGATCTGGCGGTCGAGCACGACGCCGGCCGACTGGCCTGCCTCGACCTCGGGCACGGTCTCTCCGGCGCGACGCACTTCGGCCACGGTGGCGCGTTCGCCGCTTGGGAAAACCTGCACTTCGTCGCCGGCTCTCACGCGGCCGTGCGCGATGCGCCCGAACAGGGCGCGCGACTGGTTGCCCACGCCGGCGCTGTCGCGGCTCACGTACTGCACGGGGATGAGCAGGGCGCCATCCTTGCGCTCTTGCAGCGCCGGCAGCGATTCCAGCAACTGGAGGAGCGACGGGCCGGTGTACCAATCCGCATCCAGGGGCTGGGTGACGTTGTCCCCGCGCAGCGCGGAAACCGGCACGATGCCGGCCACGGCAATGCCCGCGCGATCGGCGAACCCGTGGAGTGCCTGGCTCACGGCCTTGAACGCCTGGCCCGGTTGTGCGACGGCGTCGAGCTTGTTCACCGCGAAGACGATGCTGGGCACGCGCAGCAGATGCGCGAGCAGGGCGTGGCGGCGTGTCTGGGGCAGCAACGCAACGGGAGAGACGGTGGTGTCGAGCTTGGTGATGTCGACCAGCACCACCGCGGCATCGCTGCCGGCCGCCGCCGTGACCATGTTG
>CAZBOF010000167.1:0-8052 GCA_964493285.1 uncultured Rhizobacter sp.
CCACGAGCGTGCCGCCGCGCAGCGACTTGGCGTTGCCCATGGAAGACACCACCACGTCGATCGTCTGGCCGGGTTGCGCGAACGGCGGCAGTTGCGCGGTGACCATCACGGCCGCCACGTTCTTGATCTGCATGTTGGTGCCGGGCGGCACAGTCACACCCATCTGCTGCAACATGGCCGAGAGGCTTTGCGCGGTGAACGGCGCCGAGGTGGTCTGGTCGCCGGTGCCGTCGAGGCCGACCACCAGTCCGTAGCCGACCAACTGGTTGGTGCGCACGCCTTGCACCGAGGCCACTTCCTTGATGCGCATCGCCTGCGCCGGAGCGGGCCACAGCACGGCGCCGGCCACCAGGATGACCAGGCCGATCAGGACCTTCTTCAGCGACGCAATCAGCGGGGAGGGGGCGGTTCTCATGGGCTGCAACTTCCGGTGGGCGTGGCGCCCGTTGCAACCGATTCTGGATATCTTTAGAACGGGAGAACGTTCAAAAAGAAGCGTCCCAGCCACCCTATTCCGTTGGCATCGGCCTGGGCCCCCCGCCCGCGGTGGTCGACGCGCACATTGGCGATCTGGGCCGAGGCCACCACGTTGCCCGGCTGGATGGCGCGCGGGTCCACCTGGCCGGAGAAGCGCAGCACGTCCACGTTCTGGTTGACGCCGATCTGCTTCTCGCCGGTGATGAGCAAATGGCCGTTCGGCAGCACGCCGGTCACGACGCTGGTGATCACGCCGGAGAAATCGTTCGTGTTCTCGGTGCTGCCCTTGCCGGAGAAGGTATTGGCCGAGCCGCCCTCGGCGGTGGCGCGCAGGAACGCGCCGGGACGCACGCCCGGCAGCGCCGTGACGCTGGCCGAGATGGAGCCGCCCTTGTCGATGGAGCTGGTGCTCTTCTGGCTGGCCGCCACCTTCTCGACGATCTGCACAGTGAGCGTGTCGCCGACAAGCCGCGCACGGTGGTCTTCGAACAGCGGGCGGTAGGCCGCCTGATGGAAGATGGCGCCATTGCGTTCGGGCGGCAGGGCCGCTGGCACCGGCACGGCCGCCGGCGCGGCGCCCACGTCGACCTGCGGCACCGGGTACAGCGTGCTGCAACCAGACAGCCCGGCACAGGCCGCGAGCCAGGCCGCGGCGAACCCGCGAACGCCGCGCATCACAGCTGCGCCAGACGTTGCAGCATCTGGTCCGAAGTCTGAATCGCCTTCGAGTTCAACTCGTAGGCGCGCTGGGTCTGGATCATGCCGATCAGCTCTTCCACCACATTCACGTTCGAGGTCTCGACGAAGCCCTGCTCCACCGAACCCAGGCCGTTCAAGCCGGGCGTGCCGGCATTCGGCGCACCCGATGCATCGGTCTCGGCGTAGAGGTTCTGGCCCTTGGGATCGAGGCCGGCGGGATTCACGAACGACACCAGTTGAAGCTGACCCACGTTCTGCGCCGCCACCTGTCCGGGCACGGACACGCTCACCGTGCCGTCGGTGCCGATGGTGACGCTTTGCGCGTTCGCAGGAATCGTGATGCCCGGCTGCACGGCATAGCCGTTGTTGGTGACGAGCTGGCCTTGCGCGTTGACCTGGAACGAGCCGTCGCGCGTATAGCCGGGCGTGCCGTCGGGCATCTGCACTTCGAAGAAGCCGATGCCGCGGATGGCCACGTCGAGCACGTTGCTGCTTTGCTGCAGGTTGCCCTGGCTGAAGCTGCGCGAGGTGGCCACGGCACGCGTGCCCAGGCCGATCTGCAAGCCCGTGGGCAGCGTCGTTTGCTCGGTGCTGTTGGTGCCGGCCTGGCGCAGGTTCTGGTACATCAGGTCCTCGAACACCGCATGCGACTTCTTGTAGCCGTTGGTGGCGGAGTTGGCGAGGTTGTTGGCGATGTGGTCCAGCTGGTTCTGCTGAGCCTCCATGCCCGTCTTGGAAATCCACAGCGATCGCATCATGGCGAGTGCTCCTCAGGTCGTGTTCAGCTCAGCGAGAGCAACTGGGCCGCGGCACGTTCATCGGCCTCGGCGGTTTGCAGCATCTTCATCTGCGCTTCGAACTGGCGGGCGGCCGTGATCATGGCCACCATCGTTTCCACCGCGCTCACGTTCGAGCCTTCGAGCGCGCCGTCCTGCACACGCGCGTTCTCGTCGGCCGGCAGATCGCCTTCCTCGGCGCGGAACAAGCCGTCATCGCCACGCCGCAGCGCCGCTTCCGGAGTCACCAGCTTGAGCTTGCCCACCGCCGTGCTGGTGCCGTTGGGCATGCGCGCGCTCAAGGTGCCATCGCCACCGATGGCGACTTCGGCGTTCTGCGGCACCTGGATCGGCCCGCCATCGCCCATCACCAGCAGACCGCTGCGCGTGGTGAGCATGCCGTCGGCGTTGATGTCGAACGAGCCGCCACGGGTGTAGGCCTCGGTGCCGTCCAGCGCCTGCACCGCCAGCCAGCTGTCGCCCTTGACGGCCACATCGAGATTGCGCCCCGTGTTCGTGATGACGCCGGGGCTGTTGTCGTGGCCGGTGGTGGTTTCCAGCGCGTAGACGCGGGTGCTGGCGCCGCTGCCCTGCACCGGCACCGCGCGGAACGCCTGCAACTCGGCCCGGAAGCCCACGGTGGACACATTGGCGAGATTGTTCGCCAGCGTGTCCTGCCGCTGCATCATGGCCTTGGCGCCCGACATCGACAGATAGATCATCCGGTCCATATGACTACTCCCCGCTCGCCGGATACGTCGAGCGGCCCGGCGCGGCGGCCCGTGGCGCGTCAAGCGACGCAGGCGACTCCTCGACCCGTTGGCAACTCGGCAGCATGGCGTGCATCGTCAATCAATCAGATCAACGCAGGTTGACCAGCGTCTGCAATACCTGGTCCTGCGCCTTGATGGTTTGCGCATTCGCCTGGTAGATGCGCTGCGCCGTGATCATGTTCACCAGTTCTGCCGTGAGGTCCACGTTCGACTCTTCCAGCGCGCCGGATTGCAGCACGCCCAGGTTGCCCTGGCCGGGCGTGCCGACGATGGGGTCACCCGATTCGTAGGTCCGGGCCCAGAGGTTGCCGCCCAGCGGCTTCAGCCCCTGCATGTTGCGGAACGTGGCCAGTTCGATCTGGCCGGCCGGCTTGGATTGCCCGTTCGAGTACGTGGCCATCACGACGCCGTCGTCTTCGATCGACATGCCCGACAGGCGCCCCGGTGCAAAGCCGTCTTGCGTCAGGCGCGTCACGCCAAAACCCGCGCCGAACTGCGTGGCACCGGACAGGTTCAGCTCGATGCCGGGGATGGCCAGCGTCTGCGCGCCCATGGCGTTCGTGGAACTGGGGACGTCGAGCGTCACCGGGCCATCGGGGTAGACCGGTGCACCGCCGTCGAACACCATCGTGGTGACGGGGGCCGGGCCGCCCGCACCGTCGTCGCCCACGGAGACACCGTTGGCCGTGACGTAGACATTCCAGTTGTCGGTGTCGGTCTTCTGGAAGTAGTAGGTCAGCGCCACTTCCTGGCCAATCGTGTCATAGACCGTGAGCGAGGTGGCACTGTTGTAGGTGGTGGCGTCGTTGAAGTCGATCTGCGGCGAGCCGGCGGGCAAGGTGACGCCCTGGCGCGAGTCGAGGTTCATCTCCATGTCGATGCGCGTGCTGGCACGCGGGTCGATGCCGGCCGTGGGCAACTGCAACGGCACCGCCATGCCCGGCTGGATGACGCCCTGGGCATCGGCCGGGTACCCCAGCAGCCGGTCTTGCTGGTTGGTGACGATGAAGCCGTCCTTGTCGACCTGGAACTGGCCGTTGCGGGTATAGAAGGTCTGGCCATTGCGGCTGACTTCAAAGAAGCCCGGCCCGCTGATGGCGATGTCCAGCGAATTGGAGGTGGTGGTGATGTTGCCCTGCGTGAACTGCTGCGTGACCGCATGCAGGCCCACGCCGATGCCGCTTTGCGACGCACCGGAGCCGCTCAACGCGGCCGCGTAGACGTCGCCGAACTCGGCACGCGACGCCTTGGCGCCATAGGTGTTGGCGTTGGCGATGTTGTTGCCGATGACATCGAGGTTCTTGCTCGCTGCATTCAGACCGGAGAGACCTTGTTGAAAGCCCATGGCGTTTCCTTGTGTGAGACCGTGATGTCGGGGTGCGGTTGGATCATTGGAAGACGCGGACGTCTTCGTAAGCGGTGGTGCCGGACAGCAGCAGCTCGAGCTTCAGCTGATCGCCCGATGTGCTGATGGCGCCCACGCGATCGCGCATCAGCGGCGTGCTGTCCAGCTTGGTGCTGCCGCTGTTGGCGGTGACGCGGAAGGTCACGCCGGTGGCCGTGGCGTTCACCCCGGCGTCCCATTCAAAACTGTGCATGCCGGCGGTTTGGGCGCCGAGGTTCAACGTGTCGAGCACATGCCCGCCCGGGCCGAGCACCTCCACCTTCACGTTGTCGGCGGCCGATTTCAGCTCGAAGCCGCCGGCGCCCTTGCCTTCGTACATCTCCATCCGGTTTCCCGGCACGACCACGTCGCGCCCAACGAGCGCGGCGCCCTGCACGGCCTGCATCTGCACGAAGCGGCTGTTCAGCCCCTGCACCGACGTGTTCAGTTTTTCGATGCCGGTGACGGTGTTGATCTGCGCCATCTGGCTGGTGACCTGCGCGTTGTCCATCGGGGACAACGGGTCCTGGTTCTGCATTTGAGCCACCAGCAGCTTGAGGAAGCGGTCGGCGCTGGCGGCCTCGTTTCCCGTCTGCGTGGCGGTGCGCGTGTTCAGGTCGGCGTAGGTGGATTGGACGTTGGCAACGCTCATGGAAATTCCTTTTCAACCGGCCTCATTGGCCGATCTGCAATGTCTTGAGCAGCAGCGTCTTGGCCGTGTTCATGACTTCGACGTTGTTCTGGTACGAGCGCGAGGCCGAGATCATGTTGACCATCTCCTCGACCGCATTCACGTTGCTGTAGGTCACATAGCCTTCGTTGTCGGCCTGCGGGTGCTTGGGGTCGTGCACGCGGCGGCCAGGCGTCTGGTCTTCAGAAATGTTGCTGACTTTCACGCCCGCGGCGGCGGCGTCGGTCATCAAACCGGTCTGCCCCATCAACTCGGTCTGGAACGTGACCTGGCGTGCCTTGTACGCCTGCCCATCGGGCCCGGCCACGGTGTCCGCGTTGGCGAGGTTGGACGCCACCCCGTTGAGCCGCTGCGACTGCGCGCTGTCGGCGCTCCCTGCAACGTTGAAGATCTGGAACATGCTCATGACAGCCCCTCGTCCGATGGGTACATCGGCCGATCCCCCAGGGGGATGCGGGCCGGCTTGGGAGCGGCCCGGCGCTCGGCCCGCTGGCGTGTCTGCCCCTCGTTCAGACGGGATCTGCTCATGTCAAGGGGCCGCATCAGTTCTGCCCCCGGATGGCGTCGAGCATGGTGCGCACGTTGCCGTTGATGAAACGCACGGTGGCTTCGTAGCGGACGGTGTTGTCCACGAAGTTGGCGCGTTCGCGGTCCATGTCGACGGTGTTGCTGTCGAGATTGGTCTGGCTCGGCGTGGCGTACAGCATGTTGGCCTGGACCGCGGCAGCGGTGGAGCTGGTGCCCCCGATGTGGCCACGCTGGGTCGACACGAGGCCGGGCATGCCCTTCATCTGGCCGGTGGCCTGACGCAGGGCGCTTGAAAAATCCATGTCGCGGGCCTGATAGCCCGGCGTGTCCGCGTTGGCGATGTTGCCGGCGATCAGGCGCTGCCGCTCCGAGCGCAGGCTCAGCGCCTGGCCGTGAAAATCGAGCGTACTGGTGAGGCCGTTCAGCATGTTGGTGTCCCATCAACGCCATGGGGCGATGTGACGGCATTGTGGGCAGCGGCCCGGAAAACATAAGCGGGAATAGAAGCCCCTTTCTGCGTCAATTCCGCGCCTCGCCTTGTGCCTCCTCGCCCTAAAGTGGCAGCGTGGACAAGACCCTGTTTTCCCTGCGCGCGTACGCGGTGGCCCTCTGTACCGGCGCGGCGGCTCTGCTGCCGCCAAGCGCCTGCGCCCAAGCCCTGCCGGAGCCGATGGCTCAGGCCGTGCATGCGCTGGTGGGCGCCAAGGTCACCGCCACGCCGGGACAACGGGTCGAGATCGCCCTGGGACAGATCGACCCGCGCATGCGCCTGCGCCCTTGCCAGCGCATCGAGCCCTTCATCCCGCGCGGTGCACGGATGTGGGGAAAGACCCGCATGGGGCTGCGTTGTGTGGAAGGCGTCACACCCTGGACGGTATACGTCCCCGTGACGGTGACCGTTTACGCCCAGGCCTGGGTGGCCCGCGCGGCCTTGCCGGCCGGCCATGTGCTGTCTGCGGAGGATCTGCGGCAAGCGGAGGTCAACTTCACCGAATCGGCGAACGACCTGCCGCTGACCGACGCGCAGTCCCTCATCGGGCGCACGCTGTCTCGCCCTGTGGGGCCTGGCCAGAGCCTGCGCGCCCACAGCCTGCGCACCCGCCAATGGTTTGCCGCCGGTGACACGGTGCAGATCCGGGTTGGCGGACCGGGTTTTTCGATTCATAGTGCCGGCAAGGCCGTCACTGCCGGCCTGGAGGGGCAGCTTGCCCGGGTACGGGCGGAAAATGGGCGCATCATCCAGGGCATGCCGGTGGCAGACCGCGAGTTGGAGATCGCATTGTGAAATTCAATGACCCCCTCAACTCAGCGTCAGAAAAGCCTAAAGTCTGTCTCCGGACGGGCCGATACACCGTCCATGTTGATAGGTTTGGGTCACATGGGGACCCAAGGAGCGCTACATGAAGATCGGCAACCCGACAGACAAACCCGCTGGCGCCGCGCCAGTGGGGCCGGTGCGGCCGCAGCCGCACGAGAACCCGAAGGCGGCTGAATCGCAAACGGGCAGCGCCACCGATCCGAGCGCCAAGGTTCAGCTGTCCAACACGGCCGAGACATTGATGTCCGGCAGCGCGAACTCGGAGTTCGACGCCGAGAAAGTGGCGCGTATCGCCCAGGCCATCTCCGACGGCAAGTTCGAGATCAACGCCGACAAGATTGCCGAACGGCTGATCGCCAACGCACAAGAAGTGCTGAGCAAGTCGCAGCACTGAATCGCGGAGGCGCCGAAAGCCTTCGCACCCTCATCGACACATGCTTTACACGGTCACAAGAACCATGACGCTGGCAGTACCCCTCACTCTCCCGAGCCCCGAACTCGAGGCTGCACTGGCTGAAGTGGAGTCGCAACTCGCTTCGCTGGGGGAATCTCTTCGTGCCAACGACAGTCTGGCGATCGACCGCCACGCCACCGAACTGCATCGCGCCCTGGCGCGTGCCGTCGATCACTTTGCGCAAGCCGCCCGCAGCGGCAGCGTTCCCGTGGCCTTGCGCGAACGCCTGAAGCTCGCCAGCGGGCTGGTGGCTTCGCAACGCGAGTCCCTCGCACGCGCCACCGCGGCGCTCGACCGGGCGATCGACGTTCTCATCCCCCGTGACATGCCAGCCAGCGTGTATTCCGCGGGTGCGGTGGAGCGCAACCCGCGCAGCGGCGTCATCCAGGCCTGAGCTTTCGCCGCGCCTGGGGCGGCGGGGGTGAGCCTCCGCTTCTTCTTCCTTCTGCTTTGAATTTGAGCTTGGGCTGCTTTGTGCGGTGGCTGGGCTGGGTTCGCTTTGGCGTGGTGGTTGGTTCGCCGCGTGAGGGCGGGCTTTGGTTTGGATTCGCTTTGCCGGTGGTCTTGTTCACTGCGTGAGGCCGCGCCGGGATTTCGGCCCGGCGGCCGAGTTACTTCTTTTGCTTCGCCAAAAGAAGTAACCAAGAAAAGGCGACCCTGCCTCCTCGGCCCTCGCTGCGCGAGGGCTGCCTTGCGCTGCTCGGGCTTTGCAGCTCGTGCAGAACTCGCTACGCGCCCTTCAGGCGCTGCGCTCAAACAACTGCACGAAGTCAGTTCACGAAGGGCGCTGCGCGCCCGCTGCAAACCCCTGCGCTGCTCAGCTCGTCCGAAGGGAACCCAACCCCAATACCTCTCGGCTCGCTTCGCTTCGCCCAGAGGTGGGCGCCCGCCCTTCGCGCCGATGCGAAGCGAGGCGTGTGTCTCGTATTGCTCTTGGGCCCCGTGGCGGGCG
>CAZBOF010000168.1:0-7904 GCA_964493285.1 uncultured Rhizobacter sp.
TCCGGTGGTGTCGATTCGGCGCTGACACTGGCGATCGCGGTCGATGCGCTGGGGCCGGAGCGGGTGCGCGCGGTGATGATGGCATCCCCCTACACGGCGCAGATGAGCCTGGACGACTCGCGCGACATGGTGCAGCGCCTGGGGGTGCGTTACGACGAGATTCCGATCGAACCGGCGATGCAGGTGTTTGCCGATCTGCTGGCACCGCAGCTGGACGCCGTGCCGGCATCGGGCACGGACACGACGGCGGAAAACCTGCAAAGCCGCATCCGTGGCGTCATACTGATGGCGCTGTCCAATCGCACGGGCGCCATCGTGCTGACCACCGGCAACAAGAGCGAGATGGCGACCGGTTATGCCACGCTGTACGGTGACAGGGCGGGTGGGTTTGCGGTACTCAAGGATGTGTACAAGACGTTCGTGTATCGCCTGTGCGCATGGCGCAACGGTGTGAACGAGGTGATTCCCCGCAACATCATCGAACGGCCGCCTTCGGCGGAACTCAAGCCGGGCCAGAAGGACCAGGACAGCTTGCCGCCTTACGAAGTGCTCGATGCCATCCTCGAGCGCTACATGGAAGACGACCAAAGCGTCGAACAGATCGTGGCCGCAGGGTTCGAAGCGGCCGACGTCGATCGCGTCACGCGCCTGATCAAACTCAACGAGTACAAGCGGCGCCAGGCGCCAATTGGCATTCGAATCACCCACAGAGCGTTCGGGAGAGACTGGCGCTATCCCATCACCTCGAAGTTCCGCGCTTAAACTACAGCCATCTTTTCGCTCTGGAGACCGCCATGAAACAGATCACCGCGATCGTGAAACCCTTCAAGCTCGAAGAGGTGCGCGAAGGGCTGGCCGAAGTGGGCGTAACCGGGCTGACCGTCACCGAGGTCAAGGGATTCGGCAGGCAAAAAGGTCACACTGAGCTTTACCGTGGTGCGGAGTATGTGGTTGACTTTTTGCCCAAGGTCAAAGTGGAAGTCGTCGTGAAAGACGACGATGTCGACCGCTGCATCGAAGCCATCGTCAAGGCTGCCAAGACCGGCAAGATCGGTGACGGCAAGATCTTCGTCACGGCGGTTGAGCAGGTGGTGCGTATTCGAACGGGTGAGACGGACGAAGCGGCTGTCTGAGTTTGCCTGGCCGGTTTGTGAAGCCCGCGTCAGCGGGCTTTTTCATGCTCAGATGCGTTCGTAGTCATCCGGCTCGGTGGCATGCCGCGCTTTCAGCGCCAGCCGATCCAGCAGCGCCGCACCTTCGTCGTCCACTGTGAGCAATTGGTTCTGTGCCAATGGAATGAAGCCATCGGCCACGGCTTGGTCCATGAAGTTCAGCAGCGCGTCGTAGTAGCCGCGCACATTGAGCAAGCCTACGGGCTTGTCGTGATACCCGAGCTGGCGCCAGGTCCACACCTCGAAGAGTTCTTCGAAGGTCCCGATGCCGCCGGGCAGGGCAAGGAAGCAATCCGCTTGTTCGGCCATCATCTTCTTGCGCTGGTGCATGGTTTCCACCACGTGCAGTTCCGTGAGGCCCGTGTGGCCCAGTTCGCGCTGCAGCAGTGACTCGGGAATCACGCCGATGACCTGGGCGCCGGCCGCCAAGGCCGCATTGGCCACCACGCCCATCAAGCCGGCGTTTCCACCGCCGTAGACCAGTCGCCAGCCTCGCTGTCCGATCAAGGTGCCTATTTGTTCCGCGGCCAGCGCGTACTCGGGCTTGATGCCGGTGCGCGCGCCGCAATAAATGCATATCGACAACGGCTTCAAACGAATCGCCTCCACAGTGCTGCGCCCCAGACGCATGCGCACAGCACGATCGACAGAAGGACGGCAGCGCTGGCGAAGTCCTTCGCGCGCTTGGACAGATCGTGGCGCTCGTACGAGACCCGGTCCACCACCGCTTCCAGTGCGGAATTGAGCAGCTCGACGATCAATACCAGCATCACCGTCCCTGCGAGCAGGGTGGCTTCCACCCAGGTCGAGGCGAGCCAGAAGGCCGCTGGAATCAGGGCCACGGCGAGCCACGTCTCCTGGCGGAATGCGGCTTCGCCGAGATACGCCGTCTTCAACCCCTCCCACGAGTACACGGCCGCTCGTGCGACGCGCTTGATCCCGGCCTGACCCTTGTATGGATTGTCCATGCGGCAATTGTGCCGTTGGCCGGCCCGTCCAACCGCCTCAGCGGACCGTGACCAGGCGCGTGCCGCTGATGGCGTCGTGCCAGAACTGCTTTTGAGGGTGCAGCAGTGCGAGCAAGGCATAGGCGGCGATGCCCACACCCACGGCCCCCAGCGCTTCCCAGCGTGTCCAGTTGTTCAGCATGGCGATCAGCACGGCTGGCGCCACCCACAAGCAACTGGCGATGAATCTCAGCAGTGCCCGCGATTGGCTCAGGCGCTGACCATCCTTGGTCACGACTTGGATGCGCCAGGTTTGCATCGGCAAGGTCTGGCCGCGTGCCGACCAGAACCAGCTGAAATACAGCCCATAGATCGCGAACGTGATGATCTGGAGCGACAGTGGGCTTTGCAGCCAGTGCTGCTGCCCTGAAATGGCGTAGAACATCGCACCAATGGCCCCCGGAATGAGGCCGATGCCAAACAGCAGCAAGCCTTCGTACAGAAGGCTGCCCATGCGGCGGGACAGGCTCGGGGTGTGGAATGTCGGGACGGCGGGCGAGTCGGACACGGTGATCGTCATGGGCGGGCGGGAACGGGCCCTGAGTTGGGGCGCGCCCGGCTGGGTGCGGCGCCCTGGGGGCCGCGCTTGGGCAGCAGCGTGGATTGGTCGACAAACCCCGGGCTGGCGGCGATCTTGGGCAGCCCGGTTTGTTGATGAGGCGGTGGCGTGGGGCGCTGCGTGATGATGTTGGTGGTCGCCCCCGGCTCGGCCTGGGCGACGGTCGGCGCCACGGGTTTCGGGCGGGGGGCATAGGACGAGTTGGGCACCAGGTTCGATTTGCCTTCGGGGGGGCTTGGATGGGCGGCGGAACCGGTGCCCTTGCGTGCGGCGGGCGCAGCGCGGGCGGCCAGTTGTTTGCGTTGCTCGGGTGGCAGCGCCTTGTATGCCTCCCAGCGCGCCTTGCGTTCCTCAGGGGAGACCTGTTGGGCCTCTTTGTAGTTCAGGCGGGCTTGCCCGCGCTCGTTCGGGCTCAGCTTCGCCCATTCGGCCATGCGAGTCTGGATGCGCGCCTGTTCGGCTGCCGAGAGCGAAGGGAACTTGTCGGCGATGACCACCCATTTGTCGCGGCGGGTGGCGTCAATCGTGCTCCAACGCCCCTCCAGCGGGCGGAGTGCCTGCTTCTGGGCAGGCCGCAGTGCCGACCAGGCGATGCCTTCATCTGGTGTCGGGCTGCGCTGCGCGAAGGCCGTCGACGCCCCGAAGGCCAGCGCGCAAGCACACAGCGCGAGCAGCCGCTTCACGGACGATTGCCCAGGGGTCCAGGAGGCCTTCCCGCTCATTCCCGCGGCGCCTTCAAGAACTCGACGAAACCGGGGTCGGCGTAAGCCATCGGGGGCAGGTCATCGGAGAGGAGCAGTGCGTCGATTTCCGCCGCGGCGGAGATCTGATGGCCGTCATGCAGGCGCTGGATCAGCACCAGTCCGGCGACCAGCGCCACCAGGGGCAGAACCGCGCCCAGCTGCATCCACCAGCGTGGCTTCGGATCGGAGCCGAACAAGGCCATCGACGGGCCCCAGCTTGCCACGCCGCTGGCCGCGACTTGCTGGGTTTGGCGGGCCGTGCGTGCTTTCTCCAGGGCCTGTTCCCGGGCGAAGCGCAGGCGTTCGCTGAGGTCCGCTGGCAGATCCGAGGCTTGCTCGGTCAGGTGCGCCGTCAGGCGCAAGGCGAGACGGGCCTCTTTGGCATCGATCTCGGCGGAAAGGAAATTGCGGTGGAAGTCAGGCTTGTTCATCACTCGATTCCCTTGGCTTTCAGGGCTTCTGCCAAGGCGTGGACCGCCCGGGAGCAGTGTGTCTTGACGCTGCCTTCGGAGCAACCCATGACAGTGGCGGTTTCCGCCACGTCCAGCTCCTCCCAGTAACGCAGCAGGAAGGCTTCACGTTGACGGGTGGGCAGGCGGGCCACTTCGGCGTCGATGGCGGCAAGCACTTGGCTCCTCGAGAAAGTATCGGAGGCGCTTTCCACCGCGTTTCCGTCGCCCCGGGCCGCCAGCGTTTCCAGGAGGTCGAAATCACCGTCGTCGGAGGTCGTCTCGTAGTCCGAAAAGTTGCGAACGATCGCCGTGCGGACTTTCTGGCGCCGGAACCAGTCCATTGTCGCGTTGGACAAGATGCGCTGAAACAACAACGGAAGCTCGGCCGCGGGCCGATCGACGTATTTCTCGGCCAGGCGAATCATGGCGTCCTGGACGACGTCGAGCGCTGCGTCGTCATTTCTCACGGCGTACACAACGCGTTTGAAAGCCCGCCTCTCAACGCTTTTCAGAAAATCCGAAAGTTCTTTGTCAGAGGCCAAGGGGTGTGCGTCGTTGGGCAGATCGCCGCCAGTCAAAACGCCGGGGATTATGCATCTTGCCCTCCGCGGGAGCCGCGAGGCGGCGCTGGCCGACCTATAATGCTGCCTCGCACAACATCTGGTCTCAATCTGGTTGCCCGACCTGGGCTCCTTCATTCTTGACCGAGCAGGCACCACACCCGCCTCACAAGGGCGAGGAGAGGTGCACCGATGGTTTTTCGTTAGAGAAAATCGCAAAGGTTCAACATGGACATGTCTGCCGCGGACATCAAACGCGCCGCCTCGGCGCAGCCGCAATCCTCCCAAATCGAGCCGAACGGCTCGGAAATCCTGGTCCGCTGCCTTCAAGCCGAAGGCGTGAAATTCCTCTGGGGCTACCCAGGCGGTGCGGTCCTTTACATCTACGACGCGCTTTACAAGCAAGACACCATCGAGCACGTGCTGGTACGGCACGAGCAGGCCGCCGTTCACGCAGCCGATGGGTACGCACGCGCCACCGGCAATGTCGGCGTGGCGCTGGTGACGTCGGGGCCGGGCGTCACGAATGCAGTCACCGGCATCGCCACGGCGTACATGGATTCGATCCCCATGGTGATCCTCACCGGCCAGGTCCCCACGCCGGCGATCGGCCTGGACGCCTTCCAGGAGTGCGATACCGTGGGGATCACGCGCCCCATCGTGAAGCACAACTTCCTCGTGAAGGATGTGCGCGACCTGGCCGTCACGCTGAAGAAGGCGTTCCACATCGCGCGGACCGGCCGGCCGGGCCCCGTGGTGGTAGACATCCCCAAGGATGTCTCGCTGATGCGGGCGCCGTTCCAGTACCCCGCGACCCTTGAGATGCGCTCCTACAACCCGGTACGCAAGGGGCATGGCGGGCAGATTCGCAAGGCGGTTCAGCTGCTGTTGAACGCCAAGCGCCCCTACATCTACACGGGGGGCGGGGTGGTGCTGGGCAATGCGTCGGCAGAGCTGCGCGAGTTGGTCGACCTCCTCGGCTACCCGTGCACACATACCCTGATGGGGCTGGGTGCGATGCCTGCCAGCGATCCCAAATTCCTGGGCATGCTGGGCATGCATGGCACTTATGAGGCCAACATGACCATGCAGAACTGCGACGTCCTGCTGGCGGTGGGCGCGCGGTTCGACGATCGTGTGATTGGCAACCCGAAGCACTTCGCGTCGGTTGAGCGCAAGATCGTTCACATCGACATCGATCCGTCATCGATCTCCAAGCGTGTGAAGGTCGATATTCCGATCGTGGGCGACGTGAAGGATGTTCTCCAGGAACTGATCGCTCAGTTGAAAGAAGCCCAGGCCAAGCCGGACGTGCAGTCGCTTTCGTCCTGGTGGGGCCAGATCAATGAATGGCGCAAGCGCGAGTGCCTGAAGTACCGCAACAGCACCGAGGTCATCAAGCCGCAGTACGTGATCGAAACGCTGTGCGAGTTGACCCGGGGGCGCGACACGTACGTTACCTCCGACGTCGGGCAGCATCAGATGTGGGCCGCGCAGTTCTTCCGTTTTGAAGAGCCGCGCCGCTGGATCAATTCCGGCGGCTTGGGCACCATGGGCGTGGGGCTGCCTTACGCGATGGGCATCAAGATGGCCAAGCCGGATTCCGACGTGTTCTGCATCACCGGCGAAGGCTCCATCCAGATGTGCATTCAGGAGCTGTCCACCTGTTTCCAGTACAAGACGCCGGTGAAGGTGGTCTCGCTCAACAACCGCTACCTGGGCATGGTTCGCCAGTGGCAGGAGCTGGACTACGAGGGACGCTACTCGCACAGCTACATGGATGCGCTGCCGGATTTCGTCAAGCTCGCCGAAGCCTATGGCCATGTGGGCTTGCTGGTGGAAAAGCCATCCGATGTCGAGCCCGCCTTGCGCGAAGCCATCAAGCTCAAGGACCGAACGGTGTTCCTCGACATTCGCACCGACCCGACGGAGAACGTCTGGCCGATGGTGCAGGCAGGCAAGGGCATCAGCGAGATGCTTCTGGGGTCCGAGGATCTGTGAGCCGTTGAACCTTGACGGAGGGTGTGCGTTACCGCGCACATCCGAAACTCAAGGGAATGCTGCGATCACCCTCGGAAAGAGAGAACACACGACAACAACTGATCAGCGTGCCCCAGGGCCATTGGTTACCGCCAATGGCATGAAGGGCGCGCCCTCATCATGAAACACATCATTGCCCTTTTGCTCGAAAACGAACCGGGCGCGCTGTCGCGCGTCGTCGGATTGTTCTCTGCACGTGCGTACAACATTGAAAGCCTGACGGTCGCACCGACGGAAGATCCTTCGCTGTCGCGCATGACGATCGTGACCTCCGGATCGGACGATGTGATCGAGCAGATCACCAAGCACTTGAATCGCCTGATCGAAGTCGTCAAGGTGGTCGACTTGACCGAAGGCAGCTACACCGAGCGCGAGCTGATGCTCATCAAGGTGCGGGCTGTTGGCAAAGAGCGCGAAGAGATGAAGCGCATGGCTGATATCTTCCGTGGCCGCATCATCGATGTGACCGAAAAAAGCTACACCATTGAATTGACCGGCGACGCGTCGAAGCTCGATGCTTTCATCGAAGCCATCGACCGCACCGCCATTCTGGAAACTGTGCGCACCGGCACCAGCGGGATCGGGCGCGGCGAGCGCATCTTGCGCGCGTAAGACATCCGAAACCCCGCATAGCATTGACTGAAAGAAGGAAAGACGAGATGAAGGTTTATTACGACAAGGATGCTGATCTGAGCCTCGTGAAGGGCAAGAACGTCACCATCATCGGCTATGGATCGCAGGGGCACGCACATGCGCAGAACCTGAACGACAGCGGCGTGAAGGTCACCGTCGGCCTGCGCAAGGGCGGCGCGTCGTGGTCCAAGGTCGAAAAGGCCGGGCTGAAGGTGGCTGAGATCGCCGAAGCGGTCAAGGGCGCCGACATCGTGATGCTGCTGCTCCCCGACGAGCAGATCGCCTCCGTCTATAAGAACGATGTCGAACCGCACATCAAGCAAGGGGCCTCGCTGGCGTTTGCGCACGGCTTCAACGTGCACTACGGCCAGGTGGTTCCCCGCGCCGACCTCGACGTCTGGATGGTTGCGCCCAAGGCACCGGGCCACACGGTGCGCTCCACCTATTCCCAAGGCGGCGGCGTCCCCCACCTGATCGCGGTGCACGCCGACAAGAGCGGCAAGGCGCGCGATCTGGCACTGAGCTACGCTGCCGCGAACGGCGGCGGCAAGGCGGGCGTGATCGAGACCAATTTCCGCGAAGAAACCGAAACCGACCTGTTTGGCGAACAAGCGGTTCTGTGCGGCGGCGCCGTCGAGTTGATCAAGGCGGGTTACGAGACGCTGACCGAAGCGGGTTATGCACCCGAGATGGCGTACTTCGAGTGCCTGCACGAACTCAAGCTGATCGTCGACCTGA
>CAZBOF010000169.1:0-1709 GCA_964493285.1 uncultured Rhizobacter sp.
CTGGAAGTCGCGCACCATCGCCGGATAGGGATGCGGCCCCGCCACCGTGCCGATGATGTAGAAGGTGTTTTCGATGTTCGTGACCCAGTCCCGCATCGCCTCGTTCAACGCATCCTTCAGCGTCTTGGAACCACTTTCCACAGGCACCACTTTCGCGCCCAGAAGATGCATTCGATACACGTTGGGCGATTGCCGCTTCACGTCTTCGCTGCCCATGTATACGACGCATTCCATGCCATAGCGCGCGCAGATCGTGGCGGTGGCCACGCCGTGCTGGCCAGCACCCGTCTCGGCGATCACGCGGGGCTTGCCCATTCGCCGCGCCAGCAAGGCTTGCCCGATGGTGTTGTTCACCTTGTGGGCACCGGTGTGATTGAGATCCTCGCGCTTGAGGTAGATCTGCGCGCCACCGAGTTCGCGGCTCAGGCGACCCGCGTGATACACGGGGCTGGGCCGCCCCACGAAATGAGCAAGTTCGTTTCGGTACTCGTCAAGAAAAGCGGGGTCCTGGCGCGCCGCCTCATAGGCTGCTTTGAGTTCGTCCAGCGCGTGGATCAGTGTTTCGGCAACAAAGGTGCCGCCATAGGGGCCGAAATGCCCCCGTGCATCGGGTTGTTGATAACTCTGCATGTCAAAGAAGGTTCAGGTCGGTAAGTCGGCAATGCGGGCATCTGCATCACGAACTGCTTCGCAGAAGCGATGCATGGCCGCAGCATCTTTGATGCCCTTGGCACTTTCGACGCCAGAACTGACGTCAACGGCCGAGGGCCTGACCTGCAGAATCCCCTCGGCGACATTTTCTGCATGCAACCCACCAGACAAAACGACCGGAAGACGCACGTTGGGGGAAATGAGTGACCAATCGAAAACCTTTCCGCCACCACCAAAGCCATCGACGTGGGCATCCAAAAGCAGCCCTTGCGCTTGGGGAAAGCGAGAGGCGAAGTCTAGCAAATCGAACCCCGGCGCGATGCGCGCGGCGCGCAGGAACGGGCGCTGGTAGCGCGTGCAGTCCGCCTGGGTTTCGTCACCGTGAAACTGGAGAAGCAAGTTCGGAATCGCCGCAACCGCCGACGCCACCTGGGACGGGTCGGCATTCACGAACAACACCACAGGCGTCACGAAGGGCGGCAACAGGCTGCTCAGCTCCGCGGCGCGCTCGACCGGAACGTACCGTGGACTTTTCTCGTAAAGCACGAACCCGACGGCATCCACACCGGCGTCGACCGCAGCCACGATGTCTTCCTCGCGGGTGAAGCCACAGATCTTGATGCGAGTGCGGGAAATCATGGGGAATTCAGTGAGGCAGCCAATCCATCGCCGGCACGGTCGCAGGCAGATTGAAAGCGGGATCGTAGTATGGGCCGACGAAATACAGGCCGTCAGGGGGAAACGTCGGCGCGGTCATCTGGCGCGACCGCGATTGCAGCACCATGCGCATCCAGTCGACGCTGCGCTGACCCGCACCCACGGCCACCAGGCACCCCATGATGTTGCGCACCATGTGGTGCAGGAAGGCCGAGCCGTCGAAGTCGAATCGCCAATACGATCCATGGCGCCCGATGTTCACCGCATGCAGCGTCTTGATGGGCGTGAGCGCCTGGCATTCGGAGGATCGGAAGGCACTGAAGTCATGCTCGCCTATCAGCACGGCGGCCGCGTTTCGCATGGCTTGCGCATTCAGGGGCCGGAACACCCAACCAGCCAGG
>CAZBOF010000169.1:1719-7806 GCA_964493285.1 uncultured Rhizobacter sp.
CCCGCCTCCAGGGAGGGACGCACCGGTGACTCCAGAAGCAAGTAGGCGTAGCGCCTGCCCTGCGCACTGTTTCGCGCGTGGAATTCGCCCGGTACTTCGCGACACCACTGGATGGCGATGTCGCTCGGCAGGTACCGGTTGGTCCCGCGCACCCAGGACACCAGCTCCCGCTCGACAGGCGGATCGATGTGGACGACCTGGTTCAGGCCGTGGACGCCAGCATCGGTGCGGCCTGCACACAGGGTTCGCACAGGCTGCGCCGCAAACTGCGTCAACGCGCCTTCGAGAAGGTCTTGCACCGTGCAACCGCCCGGCTGGCTTTGCCAGCCTCTGTAGCGGCCGCCGCGGTAGCTGATGCCCAGCGCCAATCTCACAGTGCCCCCGCGCGACCGAACCCGCACGGGTGGCTTCGCACCCGCGAGTTCAATCAGCCCAGTTCACTCAGCATCGCCTGCGCCCGGGACTTGGTCGTGCCGCTCGACTTGGCCACCACTTCCTGCAGCAGATCACGCGCGCCTTCCGTATCGCCGATCTGCCGGAACTCTTCCGCCAGTTCCAGCTTGCGTGCGATGGGGTCCGAGCCGTCATCCACCACTTCACCCAGATCCACCGTGGCGAAATCGTCCGCTGCCGCCTCAGGTGCCGCTGAGGCCTTCGGGGGATCGGCAGGCAGGTCGTCGCCGCCCAGGTCCAGAGAGATATCGCCCAGGTCGAAATCCATGGACCCCGATGCAGGCGCGTCCGGCTTGGCCGAAGTGGCTGGCGACGGCGCCGGCGACAGATCAAAGTTCACGGTGCCCAGCAAGGGCTCATTCTGGCTGGTGTCGGTCGGGGGTTGGGGCTGCGTGCGCTGATCGAAAGGCACAGCCGGCTCAGGAGCCGGTTCGCTGGCGCCGAGGTCCAGGTCGAGATCAATGCCCGAGCCTGTCGACGGGCCGAAATCAGCAGTGGAGCCGCTGCTGGCGCCGAACTCGGAAGGCGACGGCAGGATCGACTGCGGCATCGTGCTGGCGCCCAGCAATTCCGCTGTGGGCCGACCGCCATCCAGTTCGCCAGCCGATGGCTTGCCATCGGGTTGGTACAGCGGATTTTCCGGATCGATCTGCGAGCCGATCTCTTGGGCCTTGGCCCAGTCTTCGCCCTGACCGCCGGTCAAGCCATACAACTGCGTCGCAAGCAGTTCGAAGCCCTTCGTATCGCGCCGCTTGGCATAGACCTCGAGCAGTTTGGTGCGGATCGCCAAGCGCTCCGGGCTCGCGCGCATCGCCTCCTTCAGGATCTCCTCTGCCTGCAGATCCCGTCCGTAAGCGAGGTACACATCGGCCTCGGCGACAGGGTCCACATCGCCGATCGCATCGAGCTGGCTCAGCGAATAACTCATCGACGAAGAGGTGCCGCCGGCATCCCGCGTGTCGATGCGCTGCCCACCACTGGCACCAAAGAAAGAGTCGGGCTGCAAACGGCTTTCAAGGAAGGAGGTTTCTCCGCTGTCCTTCTTGGCGCGCTTTGTGAATCGATAGATGCCAAAGCCTGCCAACAGCGCAATCAGCGCTGCCACGGCCGCGAGGATGAGCGGGTTCTCTTCGACCATCGAAGCGATCGAAGCGGGTTCATCCTGGGCAGGCACGGGCACCAGCTTCGGCAAGGACGCCGGCGCCGCAGGAGGCACTGCCGCCACGACAGGCTCGCTCGCCGCATCGGCCAGGGCGCTCGCAGCCGGTGCAGCAGCCTCGGCCTGAGCGGCCTCCGGCGCGGAAGCGGGCGCTTCGGCGACAGGCGCAGCAGCCACAGGCGGCGTCACGGCCGGCAATGCAGGAACCGCCGACGGCGGCTTGCCCGACGCCGCGGCGGACGCGCTGGACAGCTTCCTCAGCTCATCCACGTTCTTCGACAGTTCCGCCACACGGGCGCTGGCTTCCTGGCTCTCCCGCTCGCGCGACAGTTGCACCTCGGGAGCCGACGCCTGCGGACCTGCGCCCTTGCTCAGCGTGAGCTTGTCAGGTGCTGGCGACGCAGCGGAACGGCCATCCTCCACCGAAGACTGCACCGTGCCACTGGCTTGGCGCGCCGGGCCATCGCCCTGCGCCTCCGGCGCCGCGGCTGCGAGACGCTGGCGATACGCGCCGAAGTCCACGCTCTGTGCCTGGATCAACCGGCGCGCCTCGGAAGGCGTCATCGACTTGGCGGAGTCGGGTGACGGGAGCGACAGCACCACGCCTGCCTTCAGGCGGTTGATGTTGCTGTTGATGAAAGCGTCTGGGTTGGCCTGATACAGCGCCGCCAGCATTTGATCCAGCGACACCCCCTGGCGAGGCACCCGGCTGGCAATGCCCGAAAGCGAATCACCGCGGCGGACGGTGTAGTCGCCCGCCGCCGGATCGATGGCCGCACGCGGCGCAGGCGCAGGTCGGCGCGGTTCCGCAGGCGGGCTTTCGGCCGGCGTGGTGGCGCGCGGTACCGGCGCGGCGCGGCGCTCGGTGACACGCGGCGCAGGCGGGGGCGGCGGCGCAACCGGCGCCGGCGTGAAGATTGGCGAGGCCACAGGCTCCGGCGCGGGCGGAGGGATCGGCGACGTGGCGGTTCGCGTGACGGGAGGGTCGAGCAGCAAGGTGTACTCGCGCACAAGCCGGCCCGACGACCACGTGATTTCGAGAATCACATCAACGAAGGGCTCCTGGACGGCGCGATCGCTGGTGACACTCAGGTAGGGACGCCCGTCTGCATAGCGCTGCAGCACCGCACGCGTTCCCGGCAAGACGGCGTTGTAGTCGACACCCGCGGCCCGATACGACTCGGGCGGGGCGATGCGGATATCAAGGTTCGACGCTTCTTCCGGCGTGAGGCTGGTGACGTCAATCTCGGCGCGGAGGTTTTCACCTAGCGCAGATTTCACGGCCAATCTTCCCAGTCCCAGTGCCCAGGCGTTCGAGGCGACAAGGCACATGGCGGCCAGAGCCGCTCCGGTCAGAGCAAATCGCCCTGCGTACAGCGAGTTTCTTTTCAAGGCGTCTCCCAATAGGACAGGGGTGGAACCGAGCGAGCCCCACTGCTTTCGGAGTTGTTATCGATATCAGCCACGGGGATTTCAGGCGCAACAGTAGAAATCACAATAACATCAACTAGATACGAAGACAAGCTCATGCTTTGCCTGACATTCTCACGGTGAATGCTTTTACGGGTTCAGGAGAAATGGGCTGTTGCTGGCCTGCAACGATCGTCTCTTAAGCCCCTTCAAGCGTCCAGCAAGATCCTCAACATTCTGCGCAGCGGCTCGGCGGCGCCCCAGAGCAACTGGTCACCGACCGTGAACGCCCCCAGATACTCGGGCCCCATGGCCAGTTTGCGAATACGGCCCACGGGAATATCCATGGTTCCCGTGACAGCCACCGGCGTCAAATCACGCATGGTGGCTTCCCGGTTATTCGGAACGACCTTTGCCCAGGCATTGTCGTTCGCGATGATGGACTCGATATCGGCCAAAGGCACATTCTTCTTCAACTTGAACGTCAGCGCCTGGCTGTGACAACGCATCGCCCCGATGCGAATGCAAAAACCGTCGACAGGTATGGCTGGCGTCCCGAAACCTTCTCCTTGCCCAAGGATCTTGTTGGTCTCGGCGCCGCCTTTCCATTCCTCTTTGCTCATGCCCCAGCCAGCGTCTTCCGGCTGCTTGCCAATGCCCAGGTCCTTGTCGATCCACGGAATGAGACTGCCCCCCAGAGGCACGCCGAAGTTGGCGGTCTCCGCTTCGCTCAGGCTTCGCTGCTTCGCGATGATTTTGCGGTCGATCTCAAGGATGGCACTCTTGGGATCGTCCAGCAACGACTTCACTTCGGCATTCAGCGTTCCATACTGGGTGAGCAGTTCGCGCATGTGCTGCGCTCCCCCGCCCGAAGCCGCCTGGTAGGTCTGCGTGCTCATCCATTCCACCAGCCCCGCCTTGTACAAGGCACCGACACCCATGAGCATGCAGCTCACGGTGCAGTTGCCGCCAATCCAGTTCTTTCCACCCTCGGCCAAGGCTTTCTGGATGACAGGCATGTTGACGGGGTCGAGGACGATGACCGCGTCACTGTTCATGCGCAGCGTCGAGGCGGCATCGATCCAGTGGCCTTGCCAGCCCGCGGCACGCAGCTTCGGGAACACTTCGGTCGTGTAGTCGCCGCCCTGCGCGGTGACGATGATGTCGCAGCGCTTCAGTGCGTCGACGTCATAGGCGTCTTGGAGCGCGGTTTCATTCTTAGCCTGCGCCGGGGCCTTCCCACCGGCATTGCTGGTGCTGAAGAACAAGGGTTCAATCAGCGCGAAGTCGTTCTCCTGCCGCATGCGGTCCATCAGGACCGAACCCACCATGCCCCGCCAGCCCACCAGGCCGACCAATCTCGTAGCCATTTCCGTTCCTATCGTCTAAATGCAATGGTGATGCCGCCGCGTCTCAGCCGTTTGCCTTGAGGGCGGCGACGACCGCGTCGCCCATCTCGCGCGTGCCGACTTTGCGCGTTCCGGCACTGTGAATGTCGGCAGTTCGCAATCCTTGCACCAATACGGCTTTGACCGCCGCCTCGATGCGCTGTGCCGCCGCCTCTTGATTCAGACTGAAACGCAGCATCATCGCTGCGGAAAGAATGGTGGCCAGTGGATTGGCAATGCCCTTGCCGGCGATGTCGGGCGCGGAACCATGACTGGGTTCGTACAGCCCCTGGTTCTTGGCGTTCAGCGAGGCGGAGGGGAGCATGCCAATGGAGCCGGTCAGCATCGCCGCTTCATCGCTCAGGATGTCGCCGAACATGTTGCCGGTGACGATGACGTCAAGCCGCTTGGGCGCCTTCACGAGCTGCATCGCCGCGTTGTCGACGTACATGTGCTCCAGTTCGACGTCCGGGTACCCGCGGTGCACTTCCGTGACGACATCGCGCCAGAACTGGAACGTCTCCAGCACATTGGCTTTGTCGACGCTCAAGACCTTCTTGTTGCGCTTGCGGGCCGCCTGGAATGCGACGTGGGCGATCCGCTCGATCTCAGGACGGCTGTAGCGCATCGTGTCAAAGGCTTCGTCCTGCCCTTCGAACACACCATCAGGCGCCGTACGGCGACCCCGCGGCTGGCCGAAGTAGATGTCGCCGGTGAGTTCGCGGATGATGAGGATATCGAGGCCGGCGACGATCTCCGGCTTCAGGCTCGACGCGTGCGTCAGCTCTTCATAGCAAATGGCCGGACGGAAGTTGGCGAACAGCTCCATGTTCTTGCGCAGGCCCAGAATGGCCTGCTCAGGACGCAGCGCACGCTCGAGCTGGTCGTACTTCCAGTCGCCGACCGCACCGAACAGAACGGCGTCAGCCGCTTTCGCCAACGCCAGCGTGGCCGGCGGCAGCGGGTGGCCATCGGACTCGTAGGCCGCACCGCCCACTTTGGCTTCTTCGATCTCGAACGCGAGATCCAGGCAGGCAAGCACTTTGCGTGCTTCGGCAACGATCTCGACGCCGATGCCATCACCGGGCAGGATTGCGATCTTCAACGTGGTTCCTTGTCAGTCAGAGGGTGTGTGCCAGCCAGGGCTTGGCGAGCAGACGTTCGGCTTCGTAGGCGCGGATCTTGTCAGCGTGCCGCAACGTCAACCCGATGTCGTCAAAACCATTCAGCAGACAGTACTTGCGGAATGGCTCGACTTCAAACGGGATCTCCTTGCCGTCCGGCTTGATCACCACTTGGCGCGGCAGATCCACGGTGAGCTTGTAGCCGACGAAGGCATGCACCTCGTCGAACAGCGCATTCACCGCCGACTCCGGCAGCACGATCGGCAAGAGCCCATTCTTGAAGCTGTTGTTGAAGAAGATGTCGGCGTAGCTGGGCGCGATGATGGCGCGAAACCCGTACTGGTCCAACGCCCAAGGCGCATGTTCACGTGAGGACCCGCAACCGAAGTTCTTGCGCGTCAACAACACCGAAGCGTCCTGGTAGCGCGGCTGGTTCAAGACGAAATCAGGGTTGGGCCGGCGGGACGTGGGGTCCTGGCCGGGCTCGCCCACATCCAGGTATCGCCACTCGTCGAACAGATTGGGGCCAAAGCCAGACTTCTGGATGGACTTC
>CAZBOF010000170.1:0-7667 GCA_964493285.1 uncultured Rhizobacter sp.
TGCAGGTGCACGGCGTCCATCACTTCGTGGGTGGCGTGCGGCCCGGTGACTGCCAGCACGCTCGGGTGCATCTGCCGCACCAGGTTGCCGCCCGTATCGTCCGCCTTGGCGCCGAGGCAACCGGTGACGATCACCTTGCCGTTCTCCGCAAGCGCCTCGCCGATGGTGTCGAGGCTTTCTTTCACCGCATCGTCGATGAAACCGCAGGTGTTCACGATCACCAGGTCGGCGCCGGCAAAGGTCTTGGAGGTGTCGTAACCCTCTGCGCGCAACTGCGTGAGGATGAGTTCGGAATCGGTCAGTGCCTTGGGGCAACCCAGTGAGACAAAGCCGATCTTGGGGGCCGCGGCGGCCAGGGTGTCTTGCGTCATGCGGCGATTTTCGCCTCATTCGGCGGCGTCGCCATGTCGCCGCTCAACAGCCGCCGGCCCCGAACGCTTCAGCGTTTGGGCGGGCCGAAGCCTGGCATGCCCGGGAACAAGGTCTCGGCCTGCTTGGCCATCTGCTCCTGCATCTGCGTGAACATGCTGCGGGACTGTTCGAGGTAGGTCGCCATCAGGTTCTGTGCCGCCGGGGTCTGGCCGCTCAGGAACTGGTTCCAGAGTTCCGGACCCATGAGGCCGGGGTCATACAACCCCTTGGTCTGGCCGGTGAACTGGGCCTGCATGTCTGTGAACATCTGCATGTTCTTCTCGAGATACGTGCCCATCACACCCTGCATGGCGTGTCCGTAGAACCGGATGATCTGCGCCAAGGTCTGCGAGGAGAACATCGGCACGCCACCGGTCTCCTCTTCGAGAATGATCTGAAGCAGGATGCTCCGCGTGAGGTCGTCACCCGTTTTCGCGTCGCGCACCACGAAATCCTGCCCACCCAGAACCATCTTCTTCACGTCAGCCAGCGTGATGTAGCTGCTGGTCTGGGTGTCGTAGAGCCGGCGGTTCGGGTACTTCTTGAGGATGCGAATGCCTTTGGTGTCGGCACTGCTGTCATCGGGAGCCGAACTGCGGCGGGGCTGTGCCATGCGAAAAACTCCTGGTGGACGCTGTCGTCGGAAATGTAAAAAAACATTCTAGAAGCGCGAGCCGCCCTGCTGCGGAGGGTTTTCCCCGGCTGTGCGTCCATCGTGCGCCCCTCAATGCCGGCACGGCGGGCACCTTCCGGATGTCTGCGCACAAGGCCACGAGCAACCGAAGCCACAAGAAAAAAGGCCTTGCGACGCCGCAAGGCCTTTTTGTTCCTACCGAATTTGGTAGGCGCGATTGGACTCGAACCAACGACCCCCACCATGTCAAGGTGGTGCTCTAACCAGCTGAGCTACGCGCCTGTCGAAGCCCAGCAGTATAGCAGTGGATTCACGCGGGATTACTTCCGACGTGCATGACGCACGCCGGCCACGCGAGCCACCGTTGCAAGCACGCGCGTGAGCCGCGCCGAATCGGTGACTTCGATGGTGAACGTCATCCAAGCGGTGCCGCCTCGCGCGTCACGCACGGTTTGCGTATTCACCCCGATCACGTTCATCTTCTCCTTGGCAAAGACTTCGGAGATGTCGCGCAGCAAACCCGAGCGGTCCGACGCCTCGACGACGACATCGACCGGATACAGCGTCTCCGCGCCTGGCGTACCGCCCCACGCCACGCTGATGACGCGCTCAGGCGTTCGTTGGGACATCTGCCGCAGGTTGGTGCAGTCGGCACGGTGGATCGCAACGCCTCTTCCACGGGTGACGTAGCCGCCGATGGCATCGGGCGGCGCGGGCCGGCAGCAGCGCGCCAGGCTGGTCAGCAACGACTCCACACCAACGACCAGCACACCGCCCGCGTTGCGGCCCTCGCCGCGAGGCCGGCTCAACGGAATGACATCGTCGCCTTCCCGCGCGGGGTCGCTCGGGCGAAGCAGCGCTTCGATATTGCGCAGCGAGAACTCGTCCTTGCCGACGACTTCGAACAAGGCCTCGGCATTGCGAAAGCCGAGTTGCGCGGCGAGGTCATCGAGCTTCGTCGCCGATTTCCCTTCGCGCTGCAGCAGCTTTTCTACCGCCTCCCGCCCACGGGCAATGGTGTCTTGCAAAGCCAGCGCATTGAACCAAGCGCGCACCTTGGCCTTGGAGCGCGGACTCTGCAGATAGCCCAGGTCGGCATTCAGCCAATCGAGCGAAGGCCCCCCTTCCTTCACGGCGGTGATCTCCACCGTCTGCCCGCTCTTGAGCGGCGTGTTCAGCGGGATCATCACACCGTCTGCCTTGGCGCCGCGGCAGCGATGGCCCAGCGTGGTGTGCACCGCGTAGGCAAAGTCGATCGGCGTGGCGCCGACGGGCAACTCGATCACCGCTGCTTGAGGGGTGAAGACGTAAATGCGATCGTCGAAAACCGCATCTGGCTTGGACAAGTCGCCGCCGGAGGTCGCGTAGTCGCGCTCCCATGCGAGAAGCTGTTGCAGCACGGCCTTGCGCGCTTCGGCCACCTGCGCATCAAAGTCGCCAGAAGCGCTCACGCCTACCGCGCCCTTTGCGCCCGCTTCCTTGTACGCCCAGTGCGCGGCGACGCCGTGCTCGGCATGCTCATGCATCTCAAGGGTGCGGATCTGCACCTCCACCGGCCGGGACGACGCGTCGAGCACCACGGTATGGAGCGACTGGTAACCGTTCACCTTGGGCCGGGCGATGTAGTCGTCGAACTCGCCGGGCACGTTGTGCCAGATCTCGTGGACGCGGCTCAACACGGCGTAGCACGCAGGCACGTCGTCGACGATCACGCGCACGGCACGGACGTCGAGCACCTGCGCGAGATCGAGGTTCTTGTTGCGCATCTTTTTCCAGATGCTGTACAGATGCTTCGGCCGTCCTTGGACTTCGGCCCGGAGGCCATTGCGGGCCAGGTCGTCGCTGAGCTGCTGGCGAAATGCTTCCACGCCCCGCTCGCGCTCGATGCGGCGTTCATCCAGCTGGCGCGCAACGTACTTGTAGTTGTCGGGTTCCAGGAAACGGAAGGCCAAGTCTTCCATCTCCCATTTGACTTGCCAGATGCCCAGACGATTGGCCAGCGGCGCGAACACCTGCATGGACTCTCTGGCCAGAGGCTCGGGGCACGCCTGCTTGGTGCCGGCATAGAAGCGCAGGGTCTGCAGCCGGGAGGCCAGGCGCAGCAGCACCACGCGCAGATCGCGCGAGAACGCCAGCAGCATCTTGCGCACGCGCTCCGTCTGCTCGGCGCGTTTGTCGCTGTGCACCTGCGCTTCGCGCGCGGCCCGCTGGATCTTCACCAACTGGCGCGTATGGCTCACCAGCCCGGCATATTGCGGCCCGAACGCCTTGCTGACCACTTCATCGGGTTTGCTCAGGAAATCGCCTGCGTAGACAAGATAGGCCGCAGCGCCCATGGACGGTGAAGCACCGATGTCCAGCAAGATGCCCGCCACGTTCTCGGCGTGACCGAGGGCGTCTTCCCCGCTGTCGAGGATCTGGCCCGCCAACAGCGGCTGGGCGAAGGCTCGCGCGCGGGCCAGCTGCGCCATCTCGCTGTCGAGGCTGTCGTCTGGCAGCACATCGGCCAATTGAACGATCGGCGCCGCACTGGAGCGGCGCCCGTGGGACCCGGTTTTCATGGCCGCAGCAGGAATTCCCTCACGACGGCGATCTGCTCGGGCGAATTGAGCATCGGCGCATGCCCCACGCCAGCCACCTCGTGCACATGCGCCCGCGGCCCGCGTTCGGCCATCGCCTGAACGGTCTCGCGCGAGAGCAGATCGGAATCGGCGCCCCGCAGCACCAGGGTCGGGCAACGCAAGCTGTCGTACATCGCCCATGTCATGGCTTCGCCGGCTTGGACGGCCTGCGGCGTGAGCGCCCGGAAAGGAACGGCGATCTTCGGATCGTAGTGCGGCACGAACCCATCGCCATCGGGCTTGATCATGGGCCTCGTCAACTCGAGCCACTGTTCTCGCGTGTGCGGGCCGAACCCTTGAGAAATGGCCCACAGCGCGTCAGCCGCCTCCTCCAGGCTTCGCCACCGCACGGGCTGGCCCAGGTAGGTTCCGATGCGCGACAGCGAAGCCGCCTCGATCGCCGGCCCCACGTCATTCAGCACCAAGCGCCGGACGGGTGAATTCTGCAGCGCCGCAACCACCAATCCGATCAACCCTCCCATGGACGTTCCCACCCAATGCACTGTTTCAGCGTTGAGCCGCGCCAACAAGGTGACCATGTCCGCGGCGTAGCTGGGAATCTGGTAACCCGCAGGCTCAGCGAGCCAATCGGACTGCCCCCGGCCGACGACATCGGGACACACGACACGGTATTCGTCCAGCAAGGAGCGCGCCAGCACATCGAAATCACGGCCCTGGCGCGACAGGCCATGGACGCAGACCAGCACGCGCGGGTTCGCCGGGTTGCCCCACTCCCAATACGCCATGCGATGCAGACCTTGTACATCGAGGCATTGAACGTGGTTCAGGCGCGGTGTATGCATGGGTATCCTCCTTCTGGACAATGCATCCTATCAACCTGGAGATTCGATCATGCTGAAAGGTAAAACCGCACTGGTCACGGGCTCGACCAGTGGCATCGGTCTGGGCATCGCCCAGTGTCTCGCCCGCCAAGGCGCCAACATCGTCCTCAACGGATTCGGCGACCACGACGCCGCGAGGACAACCATCGAGAGCCTCGGCGTGAAGGCGGGCTATCACGGCGCCGACATGAGCAAACCCGCGGAAATCACCGAACTGATGGCGTATGCGGCCAGCGAGTTCGGCGGTGCCGACATCGTGGTCAACAACGCCGGCATCCAGCACGTGGCGAACATCGAGGACTTCCCACCGGAAAAATGGGACGCGATCATCGCGATCAACCTCAGCTCGGCCTACCACACCATGCGGCTGGCCATCCCCGCGATGCGCAAGCGCAACTGGGGACGCGTCATCAACATCGCCTCCGCCCATGGGCTGGTGGCTTCGGCCCAGAAGGCGGCCTACGTGGCCGCCAAGCACGGCCTCGTGGGCCTGACCAAAACCGTGGCGCTCGAAACCGCCACCACCGGCATCACCGTCAATGCGATCTGCCCCGGATGGGTGCTCACGCCGCTGGTGCAAAAGCAGATCGACGACCGGGCTGCGCGTGAAGGCATCCCGGTGGAGAAGGCCAAGATCGATCTCCTGCGTGAAAAGCAGCCCTCGCTGGAGTTCGTGACCCCCGAACAGCTCGGCGACCTGGCCGTGTTCCTGTGCTCTCCTTCCGCCGCCAACGTGCGTGGCGTGGCGTGGAACGTGGACGGCGGCTGGGTTGCGCAATGATGGCCAGCGCAGTGCCGTGGGCGCCGCGCCAGACCCTCAGCGCGTGAGCTGAACGGTGCCGTTCACCGACACGGTGACGGTGCCCTTGCCCAGTTCGACCGGCAGCGCCTCGGCCGCGTCCGCCTTGGCGGTGGTCCGCATCATCGGTGCGCTGGCGTAGGCCATCGGCTCATTGCTGTTCACGCTGACTTCCCGCAGGGTGTAGCCGGAGAAGCCGAACTGCTTCGCGTACTCGGCAGCCTTGGCGCGGTAAGCCGCAATGGCCTGCCCCGCCACGTCCGACTCGACTTTCTGGCGCTGCTCGCGCGACAGATTGGTCCCCACACGCGCAATCGTCAGCGTGTTGATGCGTCCGGTGAGTTCGGCGATGCCGGGGATGTCGCGCCCTTCGACGACCAGTTCGGCCGTTCCTTGCCAGCCGGTGATGCCGCCCTTGCTGGAGTAGCGCGGGAACAACGAGAAGTTGCCGGTCTGGACATCGATCTGGCCTGGCTTCTGCACTTTCTTGGCTTGCGCGAGCGCCGCATCCAGCGCCTGCTTCAGCGCCGATTGCACGCCGGCGGCGTCCTGGCCCTCGCGAGTGGTGGACAAGGTGACGATCAACACGTCCTTGGTCACTTCCACGCTGGCGCTCGCCGACAAGCCAACGACGTTCTGCGGCACCTCCGCGGCCCAAGCCGAGACGCAAGCCACCGTCCCCCACGTTGCGATCAATGCCACCAGCTTCTTCTTCATTTGCATCTCCAGTCAGTCAAACAAACAGGTCAATCGCCCATTGGATGCGATTCCAACGCCTTCTTGCCCGGATTGGCCGACACCCGGGCGGGGACTTCACAAACCTTCACGCAGGAACGCAGATTGCCCCCGCAGAGATTTGTAACAGATGGTCAGACCACCGCCCAACCCCTTGGAACCTGGCCACAATTCCGTTGTTACAAATGACCCGAGAGCCGATCGTGACGCAATCCAACAACACCCGCCCTGACCGAATCGTCGTGGTCGACGACGACGCACGCATCCGCGACCTGCTGCGCCGCTACCTCACGCAAGAAGGGTTCGAGGTGTTGCTGGCCGAAGATTCCAAGGCCTTGAACCGCGTGCTGACACGCGAGACCGTCGACCTGATCGTCCTCGACCTCATGCTGCCCGGCGAAGACGGCTTGTCCATCTGCCGCCGCTTGCGCGCCGCCAACGATGCCACGCCGATCATCATGCTCACCGCCAAGGTGGAAGACGTCGACCGCATCGTGGGCTTGGAAGTCGGCGCCGACGACTATCTGCCCAAGCCGTTCAATCCGCGTGAACTGCTGGCCCGCATCCATGCCGTCTTGCGCCGCCGGCCCGCCATCGAGGCCCCCGGCGCACCCGCGAAAGACGCGCAAACCGTGACCTTCGGCCCGTTCGAGTTCGACCTGGCCTTGCGCCGCCTGTCCAAGGACGGCGAGCAGATCGCCCTCACCACCGGCGAGTTCTCGATGCTGAAGGCGCTGGTACGCCATCCGCGCCAGCCCTTGTCGCGCGACAAGCTGGCCCAGCTCGCCCGCGGCCGCGAGTTCGAGCCCTTCGACCGCAGCCTCGACGTGCAGGTCTCGCGCCTGCGCAAGATGATCGAACCCGATCCGGCGCAGCCCCGCTACATCCAGACCGTATGGGGCGTGGGCTATGTCTTCGTTCCTGATGGCGCGGCCTGATCGAAAGAACTCCCGCGCCGGCCCGAGCACAGGGCCTTATTTCGCACCCACGGTCCCGGACCCAGAGCCTTTGGCGATGCCCCGCAAGACCGTCGCACTGAGCCTCTTCTGGCGCACCTTCTTCCTGCTCGCGATTCTGCTGGTGGGAGGCGTCTTCGCGTGGGTGCAGACCTTTCGCGCGCTCGAGTTCGAACCGCGCGCCGTGCAATCGGCCCAGCAGATCGCCAGCCTGGTGAACCTGTCGCGCGCGGCCATGCGCTACGCGGACGACATCAACCGCGTCACGCTGGTGAAGTCGATGTCCAACCAGGATGCGGTGAAAGTGCTTCCACGCGAACCGGGCGACCGGTGGGAGCCGTTCGAAGCCGACCGCTTCTCCAAGGCCATCAGCGCAGAACTGCACACGCACCTCGGGCCCGACACCGTCGTGGCGTCCTCCGTGAACGGCATCGGCGGGCTGTGGGTGGGTTTCACCGTCGAACGGGACGCCTACTGGCTGCTCGCAGACCCGACCCGCGTGCGCCCGATGGCCGGCAGCAGCTGGGCGCTGTGGGTGACGATCGCGCTGCTGGCCACCGTGTTCGGCTCCGCCGCGATCGCCCGCCTGATCAACCAGCCGCTGCGCGACCTGTCGTTCGCCGCCAGCCGCATCCGTACCTTGCGTGTCGAATGCAATTCCTGGACCTC
>CAZBOF010000171.1:0-7197 GCA_964493285.1 uncultured Rhizobacter sp.
CGAGCTGTACAGCACCTTCCGCATCGAGCAGCGCTTCGGCTTCAACCGCATGACCTGGCGTCTCTACGGGGCCGACATGCTGAAAGGCATCCTCGTCGGCGCCTTGATCGGCCTGCCGATTGCCGCGCTCATCTTGTGGATCATGGCGGCCACGGGCCCACTGTGGTGGCTTTGGGCCTGGGGGGCCTGGATGATCTTCAATCTGGCCATCCTGGTGCTTTACCCCACCGTCATCGCCCCCTTGTTCAACAAGTTCCAACCCCTGGCGGACGAGTCGCTCAAGGCCCGCGTGCAAGCGCTGATGGCGCGTTGCGGCTTCCAGGCCAAAGGGCTGTTCGTCATGGATGGCAGCAAGCGCTCTGCGCACGCCAACGCCTACTTCACAGGCCTGGGTGCCGCCAAGCGCGTGGTGTTCTTCGACACGCTGCTCGCCAAGCTCGAGCCGGGCGAGGTCGAGGCGGTGCTGGCACACGAGCTGGGACATTTCAAGCACCGGCACATCACGAAGCGGATCGTCTCCATGTTCGCGATGAGCCTGGCAGGCTTCGCCTTGTTGGGTTGGCTGTCGGCCCAAACCTGGTTCTATACCGCACTGGGCGTTCAACCCGCGATGGACGCCCCCAACCATGCCGTCGCGCTGCTGCTGTTCCTGGTGGCGGTGCCTGTGTTCGGCTACTTCATCTCGCCACTGTTCGCATTGCTGTCGCGTCGCCACGAGTACCAGGCCGATGCCTACGCGTGCGCGCAGGCCAGCGGCCGCAGCCTCGCAGCAGCCTTGCTGAAGCTGCACGAGGACAACGCCGCCACCCTCACGCCGGACCCGGTGTACGTGCGGTTCTACTACTCGCATCCGGCTGCCGTCGAGCGGCTGGCTGCGATTCAATTGAAGGCAAGCTGACCCATGACTTCATTGAGTGAAAGACACTGCCAGCCTGTGAGCGGCAACCCGCTGGGAAATGTGGAGATCGCGCAGTACCTGCGGCAATGCGATGGATGGCATCACAAAGACGGCGCCATTCAGAAAGTCTTCAAGTTCAAGGATTTCCCTCACACGATGGCGTTCGTGAACGCGGTCGCATGGATTGCGCATCGAGAAGATCACCACCCCGACATGGCCGTGGGCTATGGCCAGTGCATGGTGCGTTTCAACACGCACTCTGTGAACGGCCTATCGATCAACGACTTCATCTGCGCCGCCAAGACCAATGCGCTGCTCCAAGCCGCCAGCTGAATCTCGCCGTCAAGCCGCGGCACCGTGAGCAAATCGTCGACGCTGGATCTGGGCCTCGTGGTAGCCGGCTACGGGCGGCACTACGTCGTCGAGACCCCCGAAGGAGTGCGCCTCATCTGCCACCCCCGCGGCAAGCGCAGCGACTGCGTCGTGGGCGACCGGGTGCACTGGGAGCCCAGCGGTGACGAAGGGGTGATCATTCGCGTCGAACCCCGCCGCAACCTGCTGTTCCGCCAAGATGAATGGAAGACGAAGTCATTTGCGGCCAACCTCGACCAGATTCTGGTGATGCTGGCCAGCGAGCCTGTCTTCAGCGAATCGCAGTTGACGCGCGCACTGATCGCGGCGGAGCACGCCGGCATCGAGGTGCGCATCCTGCTCAACAAGGCCGACCTGCCGCAGATCGACGCCGCCCGAGCCCGATTGCGCCCGTACACGGCCATGGGCTACGAAGTGATGGAAGTGGCGCTGAAAGCGCAGCCCGACCAGGCTGCCCAGCGGCTGAAGGACTGTCTTGCGGGCCAAGCCACGCTCGTGCTGGGGCCGAGCGGTGCGGGCAAGAGCACCTTGATCAACCTCATGGCCCCGCATGCCCGCGCACAGGTGGGCGAGATCTCGCAGGCGCTGAACTCGGGCAAGCACACCACCACCGCGACCCAGTGGTACTGGCTGGACGCGGAGCGCAAGACGGCCTTGATCGATTCACCAGGCTTCCAGGAATTCGGGTTGCGCCAGATCGGCGCCGCCGAACTGCCGCGGCTGATGCCCGACCTCCAGACCGCATCGCAGGCGTGCAAGTTCTACAACTGCACTCACCTGCACGAGCCGGGTTGCGGCGTACGCGCCGCGCTGGAACGGGGAGACATCGAACCCTCGCGCTACCGCATCTACGGTGAACTGTTCGCGGAGCTGTCTCAAACCCGCTACTGAGGAGGGGCGTCGTCAACCGATCAGGTTGGCCAGAGAGAGCACGGCGAGCAGCAGCATCCAAAGGATGACGGAGCGCCACACCAGCGCCACGATGCTGCGCAGATGATCCAGTTGCGGCAAAGTGCCGGGGGTGGATCCGACGGCGCCCACGGTTTCATCGGCAATGCCGCTGTCGAATGTCTTGGAGCGGTCCGGCGTCACGCCCGGCGCGGCGCTGCCCCCCAGTTGAACATCCACCGCGCCGGCCGCCGCCGCGAGGATGATCCCTTCGTTGACATGCCGCCAAAGGCCGGCATCGCGGCGCCAGCAGGTGACCGCCTCCTCGAAATTACCGACCACCGCGAACCCGAAGGCCGTCAGCCGCGCCGGCAAATGATCGATCAGGCTGAACAGGCGTTGAGACAGCGCGAGCAACCGCTCATTGCTGGGCTCGCCGACGATGCGGCTCTTGAACGCCCAGTAGCGGCTGGCGAACTCCGACATCCGGTAGAGCACCGCGCCCGCCGGCCCCAGGCCGAGGGTCGACAACACCACGAACCAGAAGAACACGCCGAACACATGGCGGTGCGCGGCCAGCAGCGAATGCTCGATCACGTGGCGAAGCAGCTCGGTTCGCGGCAACTCGCTGGCATCCAGGTGACGCCATTCCGCCAGCAAGGCGCGTGCGGTGGTTTCATCGCCTCGCTGCAAGGCTTCACGGATGTCGGTGAAGTAGTGGCTGAACTGGCGGAAACCCATCGTCAGATAGAGCACCGCCACGTTCCACGCCAGTGCGAGCAGCACGTTGACCTGCACCGCAGCGAGGAAGATCAGCCACGCCGCCAAGGCAGGCACCAGCGCGGTCACGGACCAGACGACCCAGGCGTGGTGATCCTTGCCCGCGTCGAAATTGCGGCCGGTCCAGCGCATCCATCCCGTGAGCGCATCGTGCACGAAGTTGCGACGTGGCAGGGGCTTGAGTTGCTCGATCAGCAGAGCAAACAAAACGGCGAAAAAGCTCATGTGCCGCGATGATAACGGCGCGCTTGCAAGCGTCGCGCTACGCCGCCAGGAAGCGGTACAGATTTCGCAACATCGCCGCCGTGGCCCCCCATACGAAGTAACGCTTCGGCTGGCCATGGGCATCCACACCCATCCACGGCATGGAAAGGAATTCGCGCCGGGCCCCCTCGAATTCAACGGCATGCCAGCGGTGATTGGCCGGGTTCATCAAGAACGCCAGCGGCACCTCGAACACCTCGGCCACCTCGAATGAATCCGGCTTGAGGGCAAAGCCGGGCAGCACAAAGCCAACGACCGGGGTGACGATGAACCCGGTACCGGTGATGTATTCAGGCAGTGTTCCGAACACATCCACCTGCGAGGGGAGCAAGCCGACCTCCTCTTGGGCCTCGCGCAAGGCCGTGGCGACCGCGTCACGGTCTTCGGGCTCGGCCCGCCCGCCGGGAAAGCTGACTTGCCCAGGATGGTCGGTGAGGTGGTCGGTGCGCTGGGTGAGCAGAACCGTCAACTCATCCCCGCGCTGCACCAAGGGCACCAGCACCGATGCCTGGGTCGGCTCGCGCTCGATGAACCGGCGCTCCACTGCGATCTCAGGCGACCAGACTGGCGGCCGACCAAAGCGCAGGCGCAAAGCATCGGGCAGCAACGATGCCGACCCCACCGCGGGCAGATGCGAATCCACCGAGTTGACCGGCAAAGCTTGAGGGTCGAATTTCAGCGCCATAGGTCGATTGGAAGCGAAAAAGCCGCCCGGTGAGGCGGCTTTCAGAAGAGACAGGGTGCCCTGAAAGGTCAGGACAGCTTCTCTTTGATGCGTGCCGACTTGCCCGAGCGCCGGCGCAGGTAGTACAGCTTGGCGCGGCGGACATCGCCGCGGCGCTTCACTTCGATCTTGGCGATCAGCGGGCTGTACAGCTGGAACGTGCGCTCCACCCCTTCGCCGCTGGAGATCTTGCGCACGATGAAGCTGGAGTTGAGGCCGCGGTTGCGCTTGGCAATCACCACGCCTTCATAGGCCTGGACGCGCTTGCGGGTGCCTTCGACGACGTTCACGCTGACGATCACCGTGTCGCCTGGCGCGAACGGGGGAATGGTTTTGTTGAGGCGAGCAATTTCCTCTTGCTCGAGGGTTTGGATCAGATCCACAAGTTTCTCCTGGTGATCATGCCTGCGCGGTTTGTTGATGGTGTGTGGCGGGCCCAAGCCAGCCTACCGGGGCAGAGGATCGAAAAGCCTTGGATTATAGCCCGAGCGCGGCCAGGAACTGCTCGTCGGCCCGGCTCAATCCTCCGCGAGCGCGCAAGGCTTCGATCAGATCGGGGCGGCGGCGAGCCGTCAATGTCAGCGACTGCTCACGCCGCCAGCGCGCAATATCGGCATGGTGGCCGGACATCAGAACCGCCGGGACCGGCTGCGGGCCCTCGGGCGTTTGCAGGACCTCGGGGCGGCTGAAATGCGGGCAGTCGAGCAGGCCGTCGGAGAAACTGTCTTGCTCATGGGATTGCGCATCGCCCAGAACTCCCGCTTGCAAGCGGGCCACGGCGTCGAGCAAGGCGATCGCCGGCAACTCGCCGCCGGAAAGCACGAAGTCGCCGAGGCTGATCTCCAGATCCACGCGCCGGTCGATGAAGCGCTGGTCGATGCCTTCGTAGCGCCCGCACAGCAGCACTGCGCCGGGCCCGCTGGCAAACCGCTGCACCAGGGCTTGGTCCAGGCGCTGCCCGGTGGGCGTGAAATGCACCACGGGTGCGGCCTCGGCACGTGCGGCGCGGATCGCCTGCAGGGCGCGCTCCAGCGGTTCGGCCATCATCACCATGCCGGGCCCACCGCCATAAGGCCGGTCGTCGACCCGGCGGTAGGCGTTGTCCGCGAAGTCGCGCAGGGGCCACAAGTTGACCGCCACCTGCCCCGATTCGAACGCGCGCCGGGTGATGCCGTGCGCAAAGTGCGCACCGAACAACTCGGGGAACAGCGTGATGACGTCAAAACGCATGACGTCGCCCTCAGTAGTCCAGGCCCCAGTCGACCGTGATGCGCTTGTCGGCCAGGCTCACGTCATCAACGTAGGCGGCCACGAAGGGAATGAGGCGCTCTTCTGCCTGGGGTTCGGCAGGCCGGACGCGCAGCACGCTGTGCGCCCCGGTGTCGAGCAGGCCCACCACCTCGCCGAGCGCCTCGCCCTGCCGGTTCACAACGGCCAGCCCGATGAGGTCGACCCAGTAGTACTCGTCTGTGCCGGCGGTGGGAAAACTGGAACGCCCCACGAAGACACGCGCCCCGCGCAGTGCCTCCGCCGCAGCGCGGTCATCGACTTCCTGTGCCTGGGCCACCACCACCCCGCCGTGGTCTTTGGCCTGGGTGATCTTCAGCAAAGTGGGCAACACGCCAGCCGGCAAGCCCGGCGGCCGCGCGGCGGCCGTGGCCTCGGGCGGCTTGATGAACCAGCGGCGGGAAGAAAAAAGCGCCTGCGGGTCAGATGCAAAAGGCTGGACCTTGATCCAGCCTTTCACGCCCCAGGCGTCGAGGATGCGGCCGACTTCCACCGCATCGTCCGGCCACGCCGGATCGGTCGCTTCAGCGGCCGAAGGCGGCATGGCCACGGTTGGCGTCAGGCCGCAGCCTTGGCCTGGCCCACGAGGCGAGCCACGGTAGGCGACAGGCGCGCACCTTGGCCAGCCCAATACTCGACGCGGTCGAACGCGACGCGAAGGCCTTCCGCCGCCCCCGATGCCACCGGGTTGTAGAAGCCGACGCGCTCGATGAAGCGGCCGTCGCGGCGGACACGGGAGTCGGCCACCACGATGTTGTAGAACGGGCGCTTCTTGGCGCCGCCGCGAGAGAGTCGAATCACGACCATGCTGTTTCCTTGAATGTTGAAAACATCCCCCGCACCAGGAGACACTCAGGGCGAGCAGATCAAAAGGACGGGAACCACATGCCCCCGCCAGAGGTCTCGATGTCGTAGATACGCCAGCCATCAGCCAGCCGCCACCGAAACCGCGCATTATAAACTCAAGCGACTCCCGCCGCGACATGCCTTCCTCTCTTCTCGTTCGCCCCTGCATCCCGGCCGATCTGCCGCAGGTCACGGCGATCTATGCCTGGAACGTGGTCCATGGCACAGGCACGTTCGAACTGGAGCCCCCGGACGCGGCCGAAATGGCCCGCCGCCGCGACGATGTGCTCGCCAAGAACCTGCCCTGGCTGGTGGCAGAGCAGGCAGGCAGAGTGCTTGGCTACGCTTACGCCACCCACTTCCGCCCCCGAAAGGCCTTTTGGTTCTGCGTCGAAAACTCGGTCTACCTCGCCCCCGAGGCCGTGGGCCAGGGAGCTGGCAAGCGATTGATGGTGGCACTGCTTGCGCAATGCGAAGCACGCGGCGCACGGCAGATGGTCGCGGTCATCGGCGACTCGGCCAACCAGGCATCGATCGGCCTGCATCGCAGCCTCGGCTTCGAGCACACCGGCATTCTCAAAGACGGCGGCTGGAAGCACGGCGCCTGGCGCGACGTCGTCTTCATGCAACGCGCACTGGGCGCCGGCAACAGTTCGCCGCCCGACTTCAGCATCCCATGACCCACTACAAATCGAAAACACTCGCCACCTGGATCGCGTTGCTCGGCGGCGGGCTCGGCCTGCATCGCTTCTACCTGCACGGCATGCGGGACCCCTGGGGCTGGCTGTGGCCCATCGCCACGTCTCTCGGCGTCTACGGCGTACAGCGCGTGCTCGCATTCGGCCAGGACGACCAGCTCTCCTGGGTCCTTCTCCCGGTGCTGGGCGTGTCGCTGTCCAGCGCGATGCTGGCCGCCATCATTTACGGCCTCACGGCAGACGAGAAATGGAACGCGCACTTCAACCCCGGCCACCGCCCGCTCGAAGCCGGCTGGACGGTGGTGCTCGGCGTCGTCGCGTCGCTGCTGATCGGCTCGACAGTGCTCATGGCCACCATCGCATTCAGCGGCCAGCGCTACTTCGAGTACCAGATCGAAGAGGCGCGCAAGATCAGCCAGTAGCCGCGGCGCTCAATCGAA
>CAZBOF010000171.1:7207-7580 GCA_964493285.1 uncultured Rhizobacter sp.
AAGATCCAGGCCCAGACGATGTTCCCCGCAACGCCCCAGCGCACCGCCGAGGCACGGCGCACCGAGCCCACGCCGACGATGGCGCCGGTGATGGTGTGCGTGGTCGAGACCGGGATGCCGAGCGCCGTGGCAAGGAACAAGGTCATCGCGCCGCCAGTCTCCGCGCAGAAGCCGCCAACGGGTTTGAGCTTGGTGATCTTCTGCCCCATCGTCTTGACGATGCGCCAGCCGCCGAACATCGTGCCGAGGCCGATCGCGAGATAGCAGCTCCAGATCACCCAGGTCGGGGGATACGCTTGCGCCGCATCGGTGTAGCCGGTCGCGATCAGCAGCATCCAGATGATGCCGATCGTCTTCTGTGCATCGTTGCCGC
>CAZBOF010000172.1:0-3196 GCA_964493285.1 uncultured Rhizobacter sp.
TGGTCCAGTCGTTGCCCAGGCCGCCGGCGAACTTGGACAGCAGCGCGTTCTCTTTCAGCGCTTCATAGATGCCGTCGAGGTCGTCGGCCACCGTGGTCAGGTAGCAGCTCGACAGCTGCGAGCGCTGGGTCCCCGCATTGAACAGCGTGGGCGTGGAACTCATGAAGTCGAAGGTGGAGAGCACTTCGTAGAACTCGATCGCGCGCGCTTCGCGGTCCACCTCGTTCAGCGCAAGGCCCATGGCGACGCGCATGTAGAACGCCTGCGGCATCTCGATGCGGACTTCGTCCACGTGCAGGAAGTAGCGGTCGTACAGCGTTTGCAGGCCGAGATAGTCGAACTGGAGGTCGCGGTCCGCCTTGAGCGCAGCACCGAGCTTGGCCAAGTCATACTGCAAGAGCTTGTCATCCAGCCGGTCGGCCTGCACGCCCTTCTTGATGAACAGCGGGAAGTACTCGGCATAGCGGGTGTGCATCTCCGCATGCAGAAGCTCCTCGCCGAGGATTTCCTTGCGGATGGTGTGCAGCAGCAGGCGCGCGGTGGCCCGGGAGTAGCCGGGGTCCTTTTCGATCAGGGTGCGCGCAGCCAGGATGGCCGCCTTGTGGACTTCGTCCATCGGCACGCCGTCATAAAGATTGCGCTTGGTCTCCACCAGGATGGGCTCGGGCTTGACGTCGGCGCCAAGGTCCGCGCAGGCGGATTCGATCAGCGTTTGCAGCCGGGCCATGTCGAGCGGCACGCGCTGGCCGCGATCGATCACGAGCAGGGCGGGCTCGGCCGCGACCGCCGGCACTCCCTGCTTGGCGCGCTCTTGCGCACGCCGCTCGCGATAGAGCACGTAGGCACGCGCCACCTCATGATGCCCGCCACGCATGAGCCCCAGCTCCACGTGGTCTTGCACGTCTTCAATGTGGAAGGTGCCGCCGCCGGGGCGCGAACGCAGCAAAGCCCGCACCACCGTCTCGGTCAATCCATCCACGGTCTCACGCACGCTGGCCGATGCCGCGCCTTGGGTGCCATGCACTGCAAGGAACGCCTTCATCAAGGCCACCGCGATCTTGTTCGGCTCGAAGGACACCACCGCGCCATTGCGGCGAATGATCTGGTAGCCCTGATAGGCCGAAACGGGCGCCGCGGCCGACGCAGCGGCAGGCCGCTGCCCAACTGCAGGATTGGAAGCGGAGGGAGTGACTGATTGCTGCATGGTGTTCCTTGTCGTCAAAGCGATTCGGTGATTAGCAAGCTCACGAATTCGGGCCGATCACAGTAGCGGCAGCAACGCTGCGGCTACGCCTGGCAACCCAGAAGCGCAAGCATCGAGAGGAAGAACGTTGAAGAGCCAGAACCGGCTTCGGGCTCGGCCAAGCCTGCCGGGGAAACGCCGCCGCTATTCGCGGGCGACCCTGAAAACGGGGCGCTGAATATGGGCATGGCAGGTGTGTTTCCGAAACAGAAGAATAACACGAAGGGACACTATATCTGGGGGCTCGACCCACATCAAGCACTACAGATAGCGTCTTACCCTAGGCAGGGTTTTGCTGATCCCGGCACCGTGTGGGTGCGTGATGCCCTCGGCGCATTCCACACCGCACGAACTGTGCACTGCTGCGCACCGTGGGTGCCGCAGCGCCTCGGAACAAGAGTGCGGCAACAGCATCGCGCCATCGCAGCGCGCGATGGCTCGATGCCGATACGCGATCAGGCCCCGCCCGGTCCGAGTGCCGGAAACCGGCTCGCGGGCCAACCCATCCGATCCTGCAACTCTTGCCAGTCGAACCCCGGCCCGGGGTCTTGTTTCCGACCGGGCGCCACATGCTCGTGTCCGACGACTTCTTGCAACGGATAGTGCCGCGCAAGGAGGTTCAGCAAAGATGCCAACGCGGCGTACTGCCCGGCATCGAACAGTTCGCCTTCCAGCCCCTCCAACTCGATGCCGATCGAGTAATCGTTGCAGCTCCCGCGGCCCTTCCAGGTCGACTGACCGGCATGCCAGGCGCGGTCGTCGCATGAAACGAACTGGACCAGCGCCCCGTCCCGCCGCACGAGAAAGTGCGAGGAGACTTCCAACCCCCGGATCTGCTGGAAGTACGGATGCGCGTCCCAGTCCAACCGATTGGTGAACAGGCGCTCGATGGCATCTCCGCCATACACCCCCGGCGGAAGGCTGATGGAGTGAACGATGACGAGGTCGGCGACCACACCGTGCGGGCGGGCGTTCATGTTGGGCGAAGGGCAACGCCGCGCGGCGCCAAGCCATCCGCCCACCATGGCACCCGCGTCGGATGTCATGATTCGTCGGCAGTGTCCAGATCGCCGCCGACATGCACGCCAAGGCGGGCCATGCGATAGCGCATCTGCCGCAACGACAAGCCCAGGCTCGCCCCGGCGGCCGTTCGGTTGTAGCGATACCGCTCCAGCGCGCGCTCCAGGACATCTCGCTCCACCTCGTCGAGATAGGCGGCCAGGTTTGCCGGCAACGACTGGGGGACCGCCGCTTGCACCGGCGCGGCAGGTGCCGGCGCAGGCGGCGGTGCGCCAAACCCCGGCGCGTCGCCGAATCCCAAGGCAAGGTCCAGCGTGCCGATGTCTTCGACGCCGATGTACTCGTTGCTGGAAAATGCCACCGCGCGGTGGAGCAGATTCTCCAGTTCCCGGACATTGCCGGGAAAGGCATACCGGCCGAGCAGCGCCAGTGCATCGGCGGTGAGGCGGGGCGGCGGATGCACTCCTGCATCTTGCGAGATGCGATCGAGCACGCGATCGCAGATCGCCGGCAGATCCGCCAAGCGCTCGCGCAAGGCGGGCACGCGGATGTGGATCACGTTCAGCCGGTAATAGAGATCCTGGCGAAAGTGCCCGGCGTGCACTTCCGCACCCAGGTCTTTGTGCGTCGCACTGAGCAAGCGCACGTTGACCGGTTGCTCGTAGACCGCCCCCACGGGCCGGACCGAGCGCTCTTGAATGGCGCGCAGCAGCTTGCTTTGCATCGCCAGGGGCAGGTCGCCGATCTCGTCGAGAAAGAGCGTGCCGCCGTTCGCCGCCTGGAAAAACCCCTCGCGGTCATCGGACGCGCCGGTGAAAGCCCCTTTGCGATAGCCGAAGAACTCGGCCTCCAGCAGGTTCTCCGGAATGGCGCTGCAATTGACGGCGATGAACGGGTGCGCGCCGCGCGCGCTGATCTCGTGAATGGCGCGCG
>CAZBOF010000172.1:3206-6568 GCA_964493285.1 uncultured Rhizobacter sp.
TTCCTTGCCCGTGCCCGACTCGCCATGGACCAGAACCGGCGCCATGCTGCGGGCCACTTTGTCGATGAGCGCCCGCACCTGCTGCATGGCCGGAGAGTGCCCCGCCATGCGGGCCAGCGCGGGGCTGATCGCGACCGGCACACCCGGTCCCGAAGCACGGGGCGCCGACTCACCCACCTGCGGTGGCGCAGCCGTTTCAGAGGGCAGGTTCGACGGCACGATGGTCGGACCGGAAACCGTGCTGCGCCCCAACGACGATGCCACCACCGCCCGAAACTGCTTCAGATCGACCGGCTTGGTGAGGTAGTCGTAGGCCCCCGCCTTGAGCGCTTCCACCGCATTTTCCGCGGAGCCATAGGCCGTGATGACAATGGCCTTCTCGCGGCGGCCCCCCTCTTCAAGCCGGCGCAGCAGGTCCAGGCCGGTGCCATCGGGCAGCCGCATGTCGGTGATGACCGCGCTGTAGGTCCGATCTTTCAGATGCAGCCAGGCATCCTCGACCGTACCAGCCGTTTCGACGTCGTATCCCTCGCGCAGCAATGCCAGTTCGTAAAGCGTACGCAGGTCGGGTTCGTCGTCGACGACCAGCAGGCTGAAATGCGATGGAGAACTCATGGCGTGAGATGCAATCTGGCCTCGGCGGCTTCACTCGCGGAGAGAAGCTGGCGACGCATGGCGACGGAAAACTCGTTGCGATTGGTTTCGGCCGCGCCCCGCAGCCGATATTCGATGCGTGCACCGTAGCGCTCGCACAGTTCGCGGCAAATATACAGGCCGAGACCCGTGCCGCGGCTGCGCGTCGAGTAGAACGGTTCGAACAGGAACCCTTCCACTTCCGCAGGAATGGGGTCGCCCCCGCTGGCCACGCTCAAGGTCGCGTACGACTCGTTGACCACCGCCAGGCTGAGATGGACCGCCCCCGGCGTCTTGGGCGCATGCCGGTATCCATTGTCGAGCAGGTTGATCAGCACGCGGCGCAGATGCTCCCGGTCAAACGCGACGCCGATCGGCTCTTCGGGCAAGTCGACGCGCACCACGCACTGGGGGCCGGGCGACAGGTCATTGGTGCGGATCCATTCGCTGCAAACTGCCGCCACGAGTACGGTGGCATCCAGCGGGCCCGGCGCCGGAACATCGCCGGTCGCAACTTCCATCACATCGTCCACGATGCGCTTCAACCGCTCGACGTTGTCCGTCACCATCCGCGTGAGCTGACGCTGGGACGTCGTCGTCGCATCCTCGGCCATCAAGGCATTGGCCTGCGAGATGGCCGCAAGCGGATTGCGAATCTCGTGCGCAATGCCGGCGGAAATGCGCCCCATCGCAGCCAGCTTTTCCTGGCGGCTGCGCGCTCGCATGTTGCGCACATCTTCGAGAAACAGCACGCAAAGTTCCTCGCTCGCGTTGGGGTCGCGGCGGCGTGTGAACCGCAAGCGCACGCGAAGGGTCCGCGCCGGCACGCTCTCGAAATCCAGCTGAATGTCGCTGCCCTCTTCCGGCGATCGCACACCTGCAAGCGCATGCTGGACCGCCGTCACCAGACCCGCCCAGACCGGCGCCTCCGACAACTGGAAAGGCGCTTCCCGGCACATGCCCTCCGGTGCGAGCAAAGCGCGTGCGGCCGGGTTGGCGGCGCGCACGCGCAAGCGGCGGTCGACGACCAGCACCCCGTCTTGCATCTCTTCGATGACAAGGCGGTTCAGCTGCGCCTGCTGGCGCGCCAGCTCGAGGCTGCCACGCGCGGTCAGCTCTTCGCGCGCCAGACGTCCGGCCAGTTCACCCGCCAAGAGCGCGATGACAAAGAACCCGGCCCCGGCCAAACCGGCCTGGGTGGCGAGCAACGCAATCTCACCCCCGGTAAGCACCCCGAGGAAGGCATTCAGAAGCATGCCCAGCGTGACCAGTGCAGCCGTGCCCAGCGCCATCAGCCTCGGCGTCAGCACCCCCGCCATCAACACAGGCAAGACCAGCAAGGCAGCGTAGTTGAGGCTGGACGCCTGCGACAGAACATGCAGCGAACTGAAGCAAACGACGTCCACCCCGATGGTGGCCAGCCACTGCGGGCTGCGCAGCCTCGACAACGCCTTGGGCACGGCAGGCCGGCGGAATCGCGGCAACAGCCACATCAGGGACGTGATCACCGCATAGACCGCGCTGACGCCGAACACCGGCCACGACGTCGGCACACCGAACAAGCCTGCCAGCGACGCGGTCGTCAGCAGCACGAAACCCAGGGCCGCACGCGCCGCGATGAATGCGCTGTAGAGGCGCTGGAACGCGGTCTGCCCGGACCCGATGATGCGCCGGGCCTGCCGAGTCAAGAACTTCGAGTCGGCCGCGGAACCCTCGGCGAGGCCGGCGTCGTACCGAGACTCTTCTTCACTGGCGCGGGTGTCGTCCCACCAATGGGGATCGGCATCGACCCCCAGCGCACCGAACCACGACTCATCTCCTGTGCGCGTACGCGCGGTCGTCGGTTGCCGGCCTGCGCCGGAAGCCCGCCCGGCAGCGCGCGCGGGCCCTTTCATGGTGCGTCGCGCTCTCTCTCGAACGCCGCGCGGTGGGCCTCTGTGCAGAACACCCCGCCCCGCCCTGGCAATGCCTCGCTGCGCGGGAGGTGGATGCCGCAACGCGCGCACGCCACCATGTCTTCGTGCTCGACCTCTTTTCGCTTTTGTTCGCGTGGCGGCGATACCCGGCGCGTGAGGCGCAACAGCCACAGCACCAAGACCACGATGCCCACCAGAATCAAGTACTTCATGGGTTCAAGGGCGCCGCGTCACGGCACCGAGCGTTGCAACAGCACCTCGAGTACGAACCGAGAGCCCACATAGGCCAGCAGCAGCAGCACCGCACCGGCATACAAGCCCCGCACCGCCCGCCGGCCCCGCCAACCGAGGGTTTGTCGGCCTGCCAGAAGCGCGGCGAAAACCAGCCAAGCCAGCACGGAGAAAATGCTTTTGTGATCCCAGCGCCAGGGATCGGAAAACCACCAGCCCAGCAGCAAGGTGGCCGACAACAGCGCGAACCCCGCGGCAACGAACTGGAACGTCATGCGCTCCAGGCGCAGCAGCGGCATGCCACCGCTTTCAGGCGCGCCGTGAGACGCCATCCGCATCTGGCGCTCGGCCTTGTCGAGCATCACGCCATGCAAGACGGCCGCCCCGAACAAGCCGTACGACGCCATGCCCAACGCCCAATGCAACGGCGCCCATGCCGAAGACACCTGGGGACGGAACTCGCCGGGAAACACCGTCGCCAGCACGACAGCAAGCATGCCCAGCCCGGCCAGCCCGCGCCGAACCCCTGGCAGCGGGAGCCACCGGCTTTCAAGCGCATACACACCCAGCACCAGCCACAGC
>CAZBOF010000172.1:6578-6851 GCA_964493285.1 uncultured Rhizobacter sp.
TGTTTGTCGGTTGGGTGATGCACGCCGCGGCGATCGTGGCCGACAAGGCGGGTGCAAAGCCAAAGCGGGCACCGGGTTGCCCCGTTCCCACGCCAGCCAGGTCGGCCACGATCGCCGCGGCGTGCATCACCCAACCGACAAACAGGGCGCGCCGAGGCCACGCGCTGGACTCCTCTCGCCAAAGCGCCGCACAGGCGTAAGCCAGCAATGCGCCGCCGCTGGGCAGCCACAGCGCCAGCAAGGCAGACGTGTTGGTGGGGCCCGACGATAAAA
>CAZBOF010000172.1:6861-7377 GCA_964493285.1 uncultured Rhizobacter sp.
AATCATCGCCACAGTGTACTTTCGCGAAGCCCGGTTCTCGGGCTTCGCCCCCCCAATGGCCACAGCCCTCTCCGACCGCCTGGGTCGCATCGTCAAGACGATGCGCGGCCAGGCCCGCATCACCGAAAGCAACGTCCAGGACATGCTGCGCGAGGTGCGCATGGCGCTGCTCGAAGCAGACGTGGCCCTGCCCGTCGTGCGCGACTTCGTCGCCCGCGTCAAAGAAAAGGCGTTGGGTACGGAAGTCGCCGGTTCGCTGACGCCCGGTCAGGCTCTCGTCGGGGTCGTCAACCGCGAACTGGCGGCAACGATGGGCGAAGGCGTCTCCGACATCAATCTGGCGGCCCAGCCCCCCGCCGTCATCCTGATGGCGGGCCTGCAAGGCGCCGGCAAGACCACCACCACCGCCAAGCTCGCCAAGCACCTGATCGAGAAACGCAAGAAGAAAGTGCTGACGGTGTCAGCGGACATCTACCGCCCGGCGGCGATCGAGCAGCTGAAGATGGTCACGCGACA
>CAZBOF010000173.1:0-7368 GCA_964493285.1 uncultured Rhizobacter sp.
GCATGTACCTCACCGACAGCTGGTACTGGAACCACGACGCCGACACGCGCGCCTGGAGCCGCAAGTTCTTCGACAAGATCAAGCGCATGCCATCGTCGCTGCAAGCCGGCAACTACTCGGCCACGCTCAACTACCTCAACGCCGTGAAGGCGACGAAGAGCGACGACACCGAGACGGTGATGACGCAGATGAAGAAAACCAAGATCAACGACATCTTCGCGAAGGACGGATTCATCCGCGACGACGGGCGCATGGTGCACGACATGTACCTGATGCAGGTCAAGACCCCGAAGGAATCCACCGAGCCGTGGGACTACTACAAGGTGGTCGAAACCTTCAAGGGCGAAACCGCCTGGACCACCAAGGCCGAATCCAAGTGCCCCCTTTGGAAGTGAGCGCCCAAGTCGCAACGCTCCCTGGGAGCCTAGCCTGATGAAGCACTTCGCGCAGCCCGTGCCGGTGCGCGAAGTGTTTTCTCTTCGACGACGAGCGTGATTCCATGACTGAAATTTTCGGTATACCGATCCAGGCCTTCCTGGGCCAGCTGCTGCTGGGCCTGGTGAACGGATCGTTCTACGCCATGCTGAGCCTGGGGCTGGCGGTGATCTTCGGGCTGCTGGGCATCGTGAACTTCGCGCATGGCGCGCTGTACATGATCGGCGCCTATGTGGCGTGGTTCAGCCTGGAGAAATTCGGGCTCAACTACTGGTTCGCGCTGTTCATCGCACCGCTGGTGGTGGGCGCGGTGGGCGCGGTGATCGAGCGCACGCTGCTGCGCCATCTCTACAAGCTCGACCCCATTTACGGCCTGCTGCTCACCTTCGGCCTCGCACTGATCGCAGAAGGCCTTTTCCGTGAACAGTTCGGCGTCTCGGGCCAGTCCTACCCGGTGCCGGATGCGCTGCAAGGCGCGACCAATCTCGGTTTCATGATCCTGCCGAACTACCGCGCCTGGATCGTGGTCGCCTCGCTTGCGGTGTGCCTGGGCACCTGGCTGCTGATCGAGAAAACCCGCCTGGGCGCCACGCTGCGCGCGGGCACCGAGAACCCCAAGCTCGTGCAGGCCTTCGGCATCAATGTGCCCATGATGGTGATGCTCACCTACGCGGCGGGCGCCGCGCTCGCAGCGATTGCCGGCGTGCTGGCCGCGCCGGTGATCCAGGTGACGCCCTTGATGGGCAGCAACCTCATCATCGTGGTGTTCGCAGTGGTGGTGATCGGTGGCATGGGTTCCATCCTCGGCTCCATCATCACCGGCCTCGCGCTCGGGCTGATCGAGGGCCTGACCAAGGTGTTCTATCCCGAAGCGTCGAACATCGTCGTATTCGTCATCATGGCCATCGTCCTGATGATTCGCCCAGCCGGGCTGTTCGGCAAGGAAAAATGAGAATGCATCATTCCGTTCTGCACCCGAGGTGCACACGATGAGCACAGCCCGCGTTCAACGCCACGCGCACATTCTGTGGGGCCTGGGCCTGGCGCTGCTGATCGTGGCGCCCTTCATCGGCCTGTACCCGGTGTTCATGATGAAGGCCCTGTGCTTCGCGATCTTCGCGTGCGCCTTCAATCTCCTGCTCGGCTACACCGGCCTGCTGTCCTTCGGCCACGCTTGCTTTCTGGGCTCGGCTGCCTACATCACCGGCTGGCTCGTGCGCAGCGCGGGTTGGTCGCCCGAGCTGGGCATCCTGGCCGGCGTGGGGACCGCCTCGGCGCTGGGCCTGCTGATCGGCCTGATCGCCATTCGGCGCCAGGGCATTTACTTCGCGATGATCACGCTGGCCATGGCGCAGATGGTTTTCTTCGTCAGCCTGCAAGCGCCGTTCACCGGCGGTGAAGACGGCCTGCAGGGCGTTCCTCGCAGCGCCCTCTTCGGCCTGCTGTCGCTGAAGGACGACGTGACGATGTACTACGTGGTGCTGGCGGTGTTCGTGGCGGTGTTCGCGTTCATCCTGCGGGTCGTGCATTCGCCGTTCGGGCAGGTGCTCAAGGCGATCCGAGAGAACGAACCGCGCGCCATCTCGCTCGGCTACGACGTCGACCGCTACAAGCTGCTCGCCTTCGTGCTGTCGGCCGCACTGGCCGGGCTCGCCGGTGCGCTGAAAACCGTGGTCCTGGGCTTTGCCACGCTGACCGACGTGCACTGGTCCCTGTCGGGCGAGGTGATCCTGATGACGCTGCTGGGCGGCCTCGGTACGTTTGCCGGGCCGGTGGTCGGCGCCTTCACCATCGTGGGGCTGCAGAATTTCCTGGCCGACCGTGTGGGATCGTGGGTCACGGTCATCATCGGTGCGATCTTCGTCATCTGCGTGATCGCATTCCGCCGCGGCTTCGTCGGCGAACTGCTCGCGTGGCACCAGCGCCGCAAAGGCTGACCCACCCCATGCCCATCGAGCTACCGAAGGAGGCGCGCCCCCAGGCCATCGCCTCCATCGAACGCTACTTCCAGGAGAACATGGAGGAGCGCATCGGCAACATCGCCGCTGCGGGCTTGCTGGGCTTCTTCCTGGAGGAGATCGGCCCACTGGTCTACAACCAGGCGGTCGCCGACGTGCAGGAACGCCTGCTGGCCCGCGTGAACGAACTCGACATCGACGTCCACGAAGACGAATTCACCTACTGGCGAAAGTTCGAGCGGCCGCGCAAGTAGGCGCCTCGGCGCCAATGTCACTGCTGACAACTCTGGGAAAGCGTGTCTGTAGAGTCGGCGCGCAACCCGGACCTTCAGATGACATCCCGCTCACGCACCACCCGATCGATCAACCGCCGGGCCGCGGCGCTCGCCATCGCGGCGCCCCAGGTGGTCGCTCACCGCATGACGCGCATGGCCATGGCAGGCCCGATGCCGTCGGCGCGCGACCAAAGAGAGTTCAGCCGCATGGTTGGCGAGAAAAACACCGTGTTCGCCGAAGCTTGGCAGGCCATGATGCGGCAAACCGTGCACGCCCACCAGACGCTGGCCTTCGCCTTGCTTCGCTCGGTGTGGTCCCCATCGGCCTGGGGGCCAGTGGCCCTGCACAACACGGCCGCAGAGATTCAGAATGCCGCCTTGGGCATCCTCGACAAAGGCATCGCGCCGGTTCAGCGCAAGGCTGTGGCGAACGCGAAGCGGTTGACCCGCACGCGGCTTCGCTGATCGACAGCGCCCGCCCCAAAGACACCACGCGCACGAAAGGAGCAAACCATGTCCGATACCCCGTCATTGCAGGGCGGCTGCCAATGCCAATCTGTTCGCTACCAGCTCAGCGGCGAGCCCGCGATCCGGGCGCTGTGCCACTGCACGATGTGTCGGCGCGCCCATGCCGCACCGGCCGTCGCGTGGGCCATGTACGAAGCATCCCAGGTGACGTTCACCCATGACACGCCAGCCGCCTATGCGTCCTCGCCCGGCGCCACGCGCCACTTCTGCGCGCGCTGCGGCACGCAGATCGGCTTCACCGCCGACTATCTCCCCGGCATGATCGACATCGCCGTGGGCAGCCTCGACGAGCCCGCGCAATTGGCACCGACGCTGCATTTCTGGACGTCCGAGCGCCTGCCATGGCTGCAGGTGTCGGACGCCTTGCCCCAGTTCCCGGCCTTCCCGCCGCCGCCCCAGGGCCATGCCGGGTGAGTGTCCCCGCGAAGGACTGGCGCAGCCCAGCCTACGCCTTCGGCGCCACCCGCCGCATCAGCCCTTCCTGGGCCACGGAGGCCACGAGGCGTCCATCTTGCGCATAGATGCTGCCGCGGCAGAAACCACGCGCGCCGCGCGCCGCCGGGGAGTCGGTCACGTACAGCAACCATTCGTCCATGCGCGCGCTGTCGTGGAACCACATCGCATGGTCGAGGCTGACGGTTTGCACCTGATCGCTCATGAAGCTCAGGCCATGCGGCATGAGCGCGGCCTGCAGCAAACCGAAGTCGGACGCATACGCCAGCATGGCCTGGTGCAGCAGCGGGTCGTCGGGCAGGCGATCTCTGGCGCGGAACCAGGCATCGTTGCGTGGCTCGCGCGGCGCAGGCGACAGCGGATCGAAGGGCTCGAGCGGACGGATGTCGATGGCCGGGTCGCGATTCAGCACATCGCGCATGCTGTCGGGGTAGCGCTCGATCTGCTCGAGCCGCTGCGCATGCAGGCTGACCAGCCCTTCGGGAGGCGGGGCCGTGGGCATCGCGGCCTGGTGCGTCGGGCCTTCCTCGGCCAGATGGAACGAGGCTGAGAAATTGAAGATGGGCCGCCCGTGCTGGATCGCGACCACGCGGCGCGTCGTGAAGCTACCGCCATCGCGAATGCGGTCCACGTCGTAGACGATGCGCGCGTGCTTGTCGCCGGGGCGCAGAAAGTAGGCGTGCAGCGAATGCGCGCGGCGCCCGGGCTCCACCGTGCGGGCCGCCGCCATCAGGGCCTGCCCGAGCACCTGCCCGCCAAACACCCGAGGGCTCCCCACGTCGCCACTCACGCCGCGGAACAGGTTCATTTCGAGCGGCTCCACCTGGAGCAACTCGGTCAGTTCATGGACTTTTTCGTTCACCGCAAGATGATCGCATGGGTTGCAGGGCCTTCACACTGGGTGCTCCGGTACGGCACGTAACATCGCGCCTCTTCCTGTCGGACCGCGCCCCGTGCCCAGCCACCCCCCCTTCGAACGCCGCCCCGCCTACCTGGCACTGGCCATGGCCTGCGCCCTGCCGGCATCGGTGATGGCGCAAACCGCAGCGCCCCCGCCGCAGGCCCTGCAAACCTGTGCCGAGATCGCCCAGGCCGCTGACCGCCTGGCCTGTTACGACCAGTTGGCCGGCCGCGCACCCGATGCGCCGCTGGCGCCGGTGGTCGGCGAGGGCTCCACCTCGGCCCTGGTCGCCAAGGGCACGCCACCCAGCGAGCCCCGGCCCGACGCGAGCCTGCTCTCCAAGTTCTGGGAGCTGGAACCGGAAGACAAGCGCGGCATCTTCAACTTCACCGGCTACCACGCCAACTACCTGCTGCCGTTCCACATCACCAACCGCATCAACCGCTCGCCCCACAGCCCAACGCAAGCGCCGGTGGCCCAGCCGAACTACCGCAACGTGGAAGCGAAGTTCCAGATGTCGGTGCGAACGAAGCTGGTGCAGGACGTGCCGGTGATCGGCGGCGACCTGTGGGCGGGGTTCACGCAGCAGGCGATGTGGCAGATCTGGAACGGGCAAGACTCGAAGCCGTTTCGCAATACCGACTACGAGCCCGAACTGATCTACGTCGTGCGCACGCCGAAGGCCTTGCAACACCTGCCGTGGGGATGGCAATGGCGTTACGGCCAACTGGCGTTGGCGCACCAGTCCAACGGCCAGTCGGATCCGCTGTCACGCAGCTGGAACCGCGTGTACCTGGGTGCCGGCTTCGAGCGCGGCAACTGGTCGCTCACCACCCGCCTCGCGCGCCGTCTGAGCGAGCCGCTGTCAAGCGACAACAACCCCGACCTGGTGAGCTTTCGCGGCCGCGGCGAATTCCAGCTCACCTACGCCTCCGGGCCGGCCACCACCTCGCTGCTGTATCGCACCACCTTGCAGGACGGCCGCTTCGGCGCCTTGCAACTGGAATGGTCGTACCCCTATCGCCGCTCGCAGCCGAACGGCCTGCGCTGGTTCGTGCAGGCGTTCACCGGCTACGGCGAAACGCTCACCGACTACAACTTCCGTCAGACCAGCCTGGGCGTGGGCGTCAGCTTCATGCAGTTCTGAGGCCGGCTCACGCGGCTTCGCGCGCGGGCCCCCGCCACTGCGCCAGCAGCGCCGACTGCTTGGTGCGCGCAGCCGCCAGGTGCCGGGCTTTCACGTGGCCATAGCCGCGGATGTCCTCCGGCACGCTCGCGATGCGCACGGCGAGGCGAAGGTTGCCGGCATCCAGTCCCGCGATGAGTTCGTCGAGCGTGCGGCGATAGTCCTCGATCAGGGCGCGTTCGGTGCGGCGCTCCTCGGTGTAGCCGAACGGGTCGAAGGGCGTGCCGCGCAGCCCTTTGAGCCGCGCCAGCACGCGAAACGCGCCGAGCATCCACGCGCCGAACGATTGCTTGATGAGTTCTCCGTTGTCCCGGCGCTTGGCCAGCAACGGCGGCGCCAGGTGATAGCGCAGGGTGTAATCGCCTTCGAACTGTGCCTTGATCTTGTCGAGAAAACCGGTGTCGGTGTGCAGCCGAGCGACCTCGTATTCATCCTTGTAGGCCATCAGCTTGAAGAGGTAGCGGGCGACGGCCTCGGTGAGCGCGGTACCCGCCCCGAGCGTGGCTTCGGCGCGGCGCACCTTCTCGACATCGGCCTGGTAGCGGGCGGCATACGCGGCGTTCTGGTAGCCGGTGAGGAAGGCCACGCGGCGCGACACGAGATCGTTGAGCGAGGTGCTTTTGCGGACGAACTCGATCACCTGCGCGGTCCGGGTTTGCGCCTGCACGGCCGCCAGGTTGTGCGCCGCGCGCCGGCCCCACTCGAATGCCTTCTGATTGAGCGCCACCTGCACGCCGTTGAGTTCCATCGCGCGCAGCAGCGATGCCCGGCTCAGCGGCACGCGCCCCATCTGCCACGCGTAGCCGAGCATCAAGGGGTTGGTGTAGATCGAATCGCCCAGCAGCTGCACCGCCATCGATTCGGCATCGAATGCGCCCACGTTCGCCGCCCCGGCGGCGGCCGCGATCGAGGCTTCGCACTGCGCACCGGGGAATTGCCAATCGGGGTTGCCGACGAAAGCCGCCGTGGGCGAGCCGTGCGTGTTCAGCGCGACATAGGTTCGCCCTTCGCGAATGGCCGCCAGCGTGACCGGATTCCCCCCCACGATCGGGTCGCAGGCGAGCACGAGGTCGGCCTCCGCCGTGCCCACCTTGGTGGTGTAGATCGCCGCCTGCGTGTCGGCGATCTGGATGTGGCTCCAGGTGCTGCCGCCCTTCTGCGCCAGGCCGGCCGCATCTTGCGTGACCACGCCCTTGCCATCCAGATGCGCCGCCATGCCGAGCAACTGGCCGATGGTGATGACGCCGGTGCCGCCGACGCCCGCGACGACGATGCCCCACGCCGTGCGCGCGTGCGGCAACGCCGGCTCGGGCACGGCGGGCAACGCATCGGGCTCGGGCCGCCCCGGGCCAGGCGATTTCGTCGCGGCCTTGAACTGCCCGCCTTCCACCGTGACGAAGCTCGGGCAGAACCCCTTCAGGCAGGAGTAGTCCTTGTTGCAGGTGTTCTGGTTGATGCGGCGCTTGCGGCCGAACTCGGTCTCCAGCGGCTCCACGCTCAGGCAGTTGCTTTGCACCGAACAATCGCCGCAGCCTTCGCACACCAGCTCATTGATGACGACGCGACGGGCCGGGTCGGGCATCGTGCCGCGCTTGCGGCGGCGGCGCTTCTCGGTGGCACAGGTCTGGTCGT
>CAZBOF010000174.1:0-7219 GCA_964493285.1 uncultured Rhizobacter sp.
AGATCGCGGTGTTGATGCCCAGCAGATTGCCGTTGTAGTCGACCAGCGCCCCGCCCGAGTTGCCGGGGTTGATCGCGGCGTCGGTCTGGATGAAATCTTCGAAAGTATTGATGCCGAGCTGGTTGCGTCCCAAGGCACTCACGATGCCGGAGGTGACCGTCTGGCCCACGCCGAACGGGTTGCCGATGGCCAGCACCACGTCTCCGACCTCCACCGTCTCGGCGCTGCCGAACGCGATGACCGGCAGCTTGTCGAGGGCGATCTTGAGCACGGCCACGTCGGTCTCCGGGTCGGCGCCCACCACCTGTGCCCGCGCCTGGCGCCCGTCGGACAATTGCACTTCGATGTCGTCGGCGCCGTCGATCACATGGTTGTTCGTCAGCAGATAGCCGTCGGGCGAGACGATCACGCCCGAGCCCAGGCCAATCTGCGTCTGGCGCTGCTGTTGGGGCTGGTTGCCGAAAAAGAACCGCAGCCAGGGATCTTCCGTTTGCCGCCCTCGCGCGGGCGCCTTGCTCGCCGTGACGCTCACCACGGCGGGCGTGGCGCGCCGCGCCGCGGCACTGTAGCTGTAGAACCCGGGCGCGGCCGAAGCGGCGGGCGCGACCGCCGGCGCCTGCGTGATCGAGACGATGCTGTGGACCACGTCACCGTTCTGGTTGCGGCCGAGCCATTCGGGCTTCAGGGTCGCGACGACGAAGAGAAGCGCAACGGCGACCGTGACCGCTTGAGAGAAAATGAGCCACGTCTTGCGCATCGAGGAGATCCTGTTTCATGACACCACGCTCCGAAATCGAGTCGTACCTTGGCACGCTGCTGGAGGTGGGGAAGTTCCGAGATTATGGGCCGAATGGCTTGCAGGTCGAGGGCAAACCCGAGGTTCGCAAGATTGTCTCGGGTGTGACCGCCAGCCATGCATTCATCGAGGCGGCCATCGCCCGCCAGGCCGATCTCGTGCTCGTGCACCACGGCCTGTTCTGGAAAGGGCACGATGGGCGTCTCACCGGCTGGTTGAAGCGCCGCGTGGAGTTGCTGCTCGCCCACCAGGTCAACTTGCTGGCCTATCACCTGCCGCTGGATGCGCATCCTCAGTTCGGCAACAACGCGCAGCTCGGGCTGCGCCTGGGGTTCACGGCCGAGGGCCGTTTCGGCGAGCAGGATCTGGGTTTCGTGGGCGCGGCGGCGCAGCCGATGTCTGCGCCTGCATTGGGCGAACTGCTGGCTGCACAGCTGGGCCGAAGCCCGGTGATGGTGGATGGCCGGCGGGGGCAGCCGATTCGCCGCGTCGGGTGGTGCACCGGGGGGGCGCAGGGCTATTTCGAAGGGGCCATCCAGGCCGGGGCCGACGCCTTCATCACCGGCGAGATTTCAGAGCCGCAGGCGCATCTGGCACGGGAAACCGGCGTGGCTTTCTACGCCTGCGGGCACCATGCCACCGAGCGCTATGGGGCGCCCGCGCTGGCAGCGCATGTGGCTCAGCGCTACGGGTTGGCGCACGAGTTCATCGACATCGACAACCCCGCCTGAAAGACCGCTGCCGTGCCGCTTCCTCTCCTCATCACCATGGGCGACGCCTGCGGCATCGGGCCGGAAATCATCGCCAAAGCGTGCGCGCAGGGGCAGACCGGCGACGCCGTGGTGATCGGCGACCTGGGCACTATGCGGCGCGCGATCGCCTGTGCCGGGCTCATGCTGCCGGTGGCGCTGATCGACCACCCGCGGGATGCGATGCAGCTTCCGGCAAACTGCCTGCCTTTGATACAGGCGAAGGGTCTCCCTGCCGATCTGGACGAGGTGCCGTTTGGGCGGGTGGATGCGCGTGCCGGCGCGGCAGCGGCCGCATGCATTGAAGAAGCGGTTGGCTGGATCCTGTCGGGCGCGGCGCGGGCTCTGGTCACGGCGCCCATCCACAAAGAAGCGCTGGCGGCCGCCGGGGTGAGGTTTCCGGGGCACACGGAGATGCTGCAATCGCTGGCCGCTGCGCCGGGCGAGCCCGCGCCGCCGGTTCGCATGATGCTGGCGAACGACGAATTGCGCACCGTGCTGGTCACGATCCACATGGCGTTGCGCAAGGCGATCGACGCGGTGACGTTCGATGGCGTGCTGGAGACCGTGCGCATCGCCGATCGCGCCGCGCGTTCTTTCGGCGTGTCTGCCCCGCGGGTCGCGGTGGCGGGGCTCAACCCTCATGCAGGCGAGGGTGGCTTGTTCGGCGATGAAGAGATCCGCATCATTGCACCTGCCGTGGCGGCGGCACGCGGTGAAGGGATCGATGCCAGCGGCCCCCACGCGCCGGACACCGTGTTCATGCGTGCCCGCCACACCCCATTGCATCCCGGTGAATTCGACATCGTCGTGGCCATGACGCACGACCATGGGCTGATCCCGGTGAAGTACGGCGGCATGGCGCATGGCGTGAACGTCACGCTGGGCCTGCCCTTCGTGCGCACCAGCCCCGATCACGGCACTGCATTCGATGTGGCTGGCACCGGGCGTGCCGACCCGTCCAGCCTGATCGCCGCCGTGCGCATGGCACGCCAATCGCAGGCCGAGGGGCTTGCCGACGCGTGATCGTCAGTGCTTGCTGTTGGCGGACAACGCGGCCAACTGCTTGCGCGCGCGTGCGGTGGCGCGTTCGATCAGATAGGCGCTTTCGAACGCCTTGAACCGGCTGGTTTCGCACATGCGCGCCAGCATGCGCGCCGTGAGAGAAACCGTTTCCTGGTGCCGCTTGCCGCGGGTGAACACGAAGAACGCGCGCCCCGGACTCACATAGCTGAGGCGAACCTTCTGCCACTGGTCGTTCAAGTGCATCTGGTAGGCAAAGCCCAGCCGCACGTGATCCATGAGCTGGAGGCCCTGCGAGGGCTCGACCGGCTCGTTGGACGCGAGGTTGATGTCGAGCGTGGCGGCCAGATCGAGGTTCAGGTCGACCGGCCCGGTTTCGGGACCGCTGTGCACGGGTTCCGGCTCGGGCATGGCCGCGGTGAGGTCGATGTCGATCTCACCGGCCCAGTTCACGGCGCTTTCCTCGACCAGCCCGATCTGCTTGGCCTCGGTGTCGGAGAACTGCGGCTCCATGTGCGTGACGCCGGTGCTGGACATCGGCAGGTCCCGCAGCAGGGCATCGGCTTCGGGCACCGGCGTGTTGAAGACCGACTCCAGTTGCTTGGCGAGCAGGTTGTATTCGAGTTCCGTGAGGGCCTGGCCTTTCAGCGACTCGGCGTGCGCGGGCAACAGCTTGCCGAAGAAGGTCTTCTGCGCAGCTTCGGGCCAGCCGATCAGCTTCATGCCCTCGTTCAGATCCTTCATCAGCGTGGGCAGCTGCATCAGGAATTTCTTGCGCATCGCCGGCGAGCCCTTGGGCTGCACGCTCATGACGAGATCCCGCCCGGCGCGCTTCAGGCGCTGCACGAGTTCAGACTGCGCGCCGTCACGCCGCGTGGCCAAGGCGATCGATTGACTCCATACCTGCGTGAGGAATTCGCGCAGGTACTCCTGCAGAGACAGCGGCCCGAGCGCCGCGCGCAGCGCCAGCATGTAGCGCTGCTGCACCCGCAAGTCGGCTTCTTTGCTGTTGAGCATCGACACCGCCGAGGCGCTGGCTTCGACGTCGTCCTTGGCCTGTTGGGCCACGAACCCTTCAAGTGCGGCGAGCTTGGCGGTGTAGACCTCGATCTGGTCGAAATCGCCTTCGACGATCTCCTGAACCAGGTCGCGCACACGGCCGAGGAATTGCTTGCCCGGGCCGTCGTCGAATTCATCGAATGCGCAGGCCAGCGACGCGATCCGGTTCACGAAGCGGCGTACCGGGTGCTTGCGCGACGAGAAGAACGTGTTGTCCACCAGCGCGACGCGCAGGACAGGCAATTGCAACCGCGCGATCTGGCGCGCCATTTGAGGCGGCACGCGCGGGTCGGAGAGGATCTGGTCGAACAGGCTGCCCACGACGTCGATGACCATGTGGTCGAGCGTGCTCGTCGATGCCTGCCTCAACTCCTCGCGGTGGGCCCGGATCAGGTTCACCGCCATCAGGCCCGAGGCTGCTTCGCCGTGAAAGCCTCCGCCAGTGGAGGCGTGGCCTGCGCCCGCCCCGCTGTTCAAGCCGCCACCGCGGCTGTCTGCGCCGAAACCCGTGGTCGAGCCGGAGCTGCTGACCAGGTCGCTGGGTCGTGTCGCCAGGGAGGTGAGCCGCCGGATCAGCGTCATCAGCTCGGCGTCGGCCGGATGATGGGCTCTTGCGCCCGGGGGGCTGCCGGTGGGTCGTCCACCGCCGCCCGGCGCGCCCGTGCCGGATGGCCGGGCCTCGCCCCAGCCGCTGCCTGAACCGCCCCGGCTCGGGCGACTGGCTCCCAAGGAGCCGGCGCCGCTTCCAAGCGGATCGCCCGCCTGGCTGCCGCCGAGGTATCCGCCGCTGCTGCTCGGCCCGGCGTCGCGCAAGGTGTCGTAGCCCGACATCAGGCGGTCGCGTGAGAGTTCGTTGCCGGGGCCTTCGACGCCGCGCACTGTCAGGCCCACGGGTTGAATGCCGCGGGCCCTCAAGTCCTTCAGGATGTCGGCGTAGCAGCTGGGCATGACCCGGGCCATCGCGATGCCCAGCTCGCGCGCCATCAGGCGGCGGCTTTCCTGGTCGTTGGAAACGGCAGTGATACCGCGGTACAACGCCGCGCCGATCACCTCGGCGCGCAGCGGATTGCGCTCATGTTCCGCCCGCCCGATGCCCAGCAACTGGCCGGTGTAGGAAGCCACTTCGCGCAGCTCCCACTCGCATTCATGGGTGATCGCCTGACTGAGCCGGTCGGCGAACATCTGTTCCTCGACCTCGGCATCGTCGACGAGACTCAGCGATTGCCAATCGGTCTCGGCCAGCTTGCGGCCGGACTCGCCGCCGGGATTCAGCTCCCGATTGACCCGCTTCGTGAGGGTGTCCGCGAAAGAGAGCACGAAAGTGCTCATGTGGCGGCGCATGTCCAGTTGCGCGTTGACGAGTGCGTCGCGCTCGAGGATGCGGTTGGCGGCCGACGCCAGGAGACCCAGTTGATCCGCCACGCGATCCGCGACGCCCGCCGTGGTCGTCTTGATGTGTTGGATGGCAGCGTCGAACGCTGCCTGGGCGCGAGGATCGGTCTGGTTCATCTTGCACGGAGCCGTCTGCAGCCGGCCGGGACGCATTCACGCTCGAGTCGGCGCGGACGCACGTCCTGCAAGTATGAGCCTAAACAGGGGGCCCGCGGGGCGGAAGTACACCCCAAGGAGCCCCCAGTTCCGCGAGCGAGCCTGCGCGCGGGGCATCTGATCACTTCTTGAGCGCGTCCCGGATTTCCCGCAGCAGGACGACATCTTCCGGGGTGGCGGCAGGCGGGGCAGCGGGAGCGGCGCGCTTGAGCCGGTTGATCTGGCGCACCATGATGAAGATGATGAATGCCAGGATCAGGAAGTTCAGCGCCACGGTGATGAAATTGCCGTAGGCAAACAGAGGCACGCCGGCCTTGGTGAGGGCTTCGTAGGTCATGGGGCCTGTGAACCCGGCCGGGGGATCGCTCAGCGCGATGAAGTAGCTGGAAAAATCCAGTCCACCAATGAGGCGGCCGACGATCGGCATGATCAGGTCCTTCACGACCGAGTCGACTATCTTGCCGAATGCCGCGCCGATGATCTCGCCCACGGCGAGATCGACGACGTTGCCCTTCATTGCGAACTCTTTGAACTCTGAAGCGAATCCCATTGTTTTCTCCTCGTTGAATGGTGCGCTGCGGTGCGGCGGCAGCACGCGCATGTTACGGCGGGTCGCGCAGGCGCGTACGCACCCAGGTCGCTGAGGAGCGCGGTCGGGGTTGACACGTCCGCTAGAATCGCGGGTTGCCCCTGAGCGGAAATCATTGTCAATAATTCCAAGGCTCGGTTATGCCGAGCTCGCCCCTGAGGGTTCAAGGAACTCGGGGGCGGCCCTTCCATCCTTGAGAGGATTTTCATGAGTGACCAGCCAGTCGATCAAGGCCGCCGTACCTGGGTTGCCATTGCTTGTGGCGCAGGTGCCGTCGGTGGCGTAGCCACGGCCGTTCCCTTCGTCAGCACCTTCCAGCCTTCCGAGCGGGCCCGTGCCGCAGGCGCGCCGGTCGAAGTCGACATTGGTTCCCTCCGCCCCGGTGAGAAGGTCACCGTGGAATGGCGCGGCAAGCCGGTGTGGGTGATTCGCCGCACGCCGGAGCAACTGGCGACGCTGCCGAAGCTGGACGCCCAACTGGCAGATCCGAAGTCCGAGCGCAATCCGGCCGAACTCACGCCGCCTTACGCGCGCAACGAAGCCCGCTCGCTCAAGCCCGAGTACCTCGTGGTCGTCGGCATCTGCTCGCACCTGGGCTGCGCGCCCACCGACAAATTCCAGATCGGCCCGCAGCCCTCGCTGCCGAATGATTGGGAAGGCGGCTTCCTGTGCCCTTGCCACGGCTCCACGTTCGACATGGCTGGCCGCGTTTTCAAGAACAAGCCTGCTCCCGACAACCTGGAAGTGCCGCCTCACATGTACTTGTCCGACACCCGCCTCCTCATCGGCGAAGACAAACAGGCCTGACGCCAGGCAATAACGGCATTTCCGGAGAATTACATGGCCGAGTTCAAGCAAGTCAGTCCCAACGCGCCCATCGGTGAGAAGTTGTTGACCTGGGTGGATAACCGCTTCCCCGCGAGCAAGCTCTACAAAGAGCACATGAGCGAGTACTACGCTCCGAAGAATTTCAACTTCTGGTACGTCTTCGGCTCGCTCGCGCTGCTGGTGCTGGTCATTCAGATCGTCACCGGCATCTTCCTGGTGATGCACTACAAGCCCGATGCCACCTTGAACGGCGCCGGCGTGCCGGTGGCCTTCGCCTCGGTCGAGTACATCATGCGCGACGTGCCCTGGGGCTGGCTGATCCGCTACATGCACTCCACCGGCGCCTCGGCCTTCTTCGTGGTGGTCTACCTGCACATGTTCCGCGGCCTCATCTACGGCTCCTATCGCAAGCCGCGCGAACTGGTCTGGGTGTTCGGCTGCGCCATCTTCCTGGTGCTGATGGCCGAGGCCTTCATGGGCTACCTGCTGCCCTGGGGCCAGATGTCGTACTGGGGCGCCCAGGTGATCGTGAACCTGTTCTCCGCCATCCCGTTCATCGGTCCCGACCTCGCGCTGCTGATCCGGGGCGACTACGTGGTGGGTGATGCCACCCTGAACCGCTTCTTC
>CAZBOF010000175.1:0-4511 GCA_964493285.1 uncultured Rhizobacter sp.
AGTACTGGATCGGGCGCAGGCAGACATACAAGTCCAGCTCCTGGCGCAGCGCCACGTTCAGCGAGCGGATGCCGCCGCCCACCGGCGTGGTCAACGGGCCCTTGATCGACACCACGTACTCGCGCAGCGCTTGCAATGTTTCTTCCGGCAGCCAGACGTCGGGGCCGTAGATCTTGGTCGATTTCTCTCCAGCGTAGATCTCCATCCAGTGGATCTTCTTCTTGCCGGCGTATGCCTTCTCGACCGCGGCATCCACCACCTTGATCATCACCGGCGTGATGTCGAAGCCGGTGCCGTCGCCTTCGATGTACGGAATGATCGGTTGATCTGGAACGTTCAGCGACATGTCTGGATTGACGCTGATCTTCTGCCCGCCTTGGGGCACTTTGATGTGCTGATACATGAAAACTCCGCTCGATGCAGTAGGTGCCGGTGTAGCCAAAGATTCTATGTCAGGGCCTGCGCCCCTTGGAGGGACGGGGCTTGCGTGTCCAGGCACCTGCCTGCGGTGTGCTCCGCTCAGCAGAAGACGGGTGAGAACCGGTGCCAGAACGCCAGGCCCAACGCCCAGGCCGACATCGCGGCCAGGGCCCCGCCACCCAGCCGAACGGCCAGGTCCGGACCCTGCCGGGCGTCCAGGCGGCCACCGCTGAAGCGCCACCAGATTGCCGGCCCGGCCCACACGCCCACGCCCGAGCCGACGGCAAAGCACGCCATGACCCAGGCGCCCTGCCCGGCCGAGGGCGCCATGGCCGCCGCCAGCAAGGCGGCATGGAGCATGCCGCAAGGCAGCAGCACCCAGCCGAGGCCCAGTTGCCCGGCGCGCCACAGGCCCCTGCTCGGCTTGGCGCCCGGCGCATCGGCGCCATGCCGGGCCCAGCGCGACAGCGCCTGCCCTGCGGCCTGCATCCAGCCCGGCGGGTGCCCGCGCCAGGCCAGCCACAGGCCGAGCACCAGCGCGCCAAGGTGCACGAGGCTCCACAAGGGCCGCCAAGCCGGTGCCTGCGACGCCCATTGGCCGAGCGTCGAGACGCTGGCCGCGGCCAAGGCTCCCGCGAGCGAGTAGCCCAGCAAGCGCCCCAGCTGCAAGGCTGCCATGGCGCGCTGAGGGTGCTCGCCGCCACAGGCGCGTGCCACGCCGCCGCAAGCGGCGGCGCACATCGCCACGCAGTGGGGCGTGCTGGCCAGACCCAGCAGCAACGCTCCCGCGCCGAGCGCAACGCTCATTCGAACGCTCCCGTTGCCGGCATGCGCAGGTGAAGCGGCTGAGGCACGCGTCTCATCGTCAAGCCTTGCGTCAGATGATCCGGGAGAAGCGCTCGCGCGCCCGGTCTGCTTGCAGATGGCGGTCGAACACCATCGCCACGGCCCGCACGAAGTACCCACCCAGAGGGGTCACCTGGATGGCGGCCGGTTCGATCTCGACCAGCCCCATCTCCTGCAACGGCGCCAACTGCGCCAACTCAGTTGCGAAGTACTCGCGCATGTCGATGAGATGAGACAGCTCGATGGATTCGAAAGCCACGCGACCCTGGCACATCAGCGCCATGATGACCGCCCGGCGCAGCAAATCATCGCGCGTGAGCGCCAAGCCGCGCGCCACCGGCAAGTGGCCCTGGTGCAAAGCGTCGTAGTACTCCGGCAGCGTCTTCGCGTTCTGGCTGTAGGTGGCGCCCATGCGGCCGATGGCCGACACGCCGAGCCCGATGAGGTCGCAGTCGGGCTGGGTGCTGTAACCCTGGAAATTGCGGTGCAGCCGGCCTTGTCGCTTGGCCACGGCCAGTGCATCGCCGGCCAGCGCGAAATGGTCCATGCCGATGTGCGCGTACCCCTGAGCCAGGAAGCCGCTGATCGCACGATGGAGCATCTGGATGCGAATGGCCGGTGCCGGCAGGTCCTCGGCATGGATGCGGCGCTGCGGCTTGAAGCGCTGGGGCAAGTGCGCATAGGCGTACAGCGCCACACGGTCAGGCCGCAGCGCGCAGACCTGTTCGACGGTGCGCGCAAACGACGCCGCGGTCTGGCGCGGCAGGCCGTGGATCAGGTCGAAGTTGATCGATTCGAAGCCGATGTCGCGGGCCGCCCGCGTCAGCGCCTCGACGGATTCGAGACTTTGCTCGCGGTGCACGGCCTTCTGTACCGCGGGATCGAAGTCCTGCACCCCCAGGCTCAGGCGGTTGAAGCCCAGCGAGAACAGGTGCCGCAAGCGTTGCGGCGTGGCGGTGCGCGGGTCCACCTCGATCGAGGTTTCCGCCCCGGGCACCAGCCGGAAGGCCGCGCGCAGCATGTCGATCAACCGTGAGAGTTCATCGTCCGTCAAGAAAGTCGGCGTGCCGCCGCCCAGGTGGAGCTGCGACACCGCCTGCCCAGGCCCCATCTGGGCGACATGCAGGCCGATTTCGATTTCCAGCGCGTCCAGGTACGCTGCCGCCCGGCCATGGTTCCGGGTGATCACCTTGTTGCAGGCGCAGTAGTAGCAGACGGATTCGCAGAACGGGATGTGAACGTAGACCGACAGCGGGCTCGCGCCGCCCCCGTGCACTCCTTGCTGGCGTTGCCACAGGGCCTGGGCGTAGTCGGCGGCACCGAAGGCATCGACGAATCGGTCGGCCGTCGGGTACGAGGTATAGCGCGGGCCGGCGATGTCCAGCTTTTGCAACAGGCTTTCAGGGACGTCCACAGCGTCGATGACGGGTTGGGCACTCATCAGGACAGACTGTGCCAGCGCCAGCAGAAAGGAACTTGACCAGGATCAAGCCTCATCGGGGTCGGCAGACGAACAATGCGGCGAACCTCCGAGGCATGCCATGGCCATTTCCAGCGCCGCGCGGAATTCCCCCCGCCATTCAAACGAGCGCGCTCGACCCATAATGGGGCACATGCGCTCCGTTCAATCCATCCCGACCGACTCGCTTCGCGTCGCCTGCTCGAGTTGCAATCTGCGCGAGCTGTGCCTGCCGCTGGGGCTGTCAGAGCCGGATCTGCAGCGCCTGGACCACCTGGTGTCCAACCGCCGCGCGGTCGCCCGCGGAGACAGCCTGTTCCGTGCCGGAGATGCCTTCCAGTCGTTGTATGCCGTGCGCACCGGGTTCTTCAAGACCTGCGTCACCGCCCAGGACGGGCGTGACCAGGTCACCGGCTTCCAGATGGCCGGCGAGCTGCTCGGGCTGGATGGCATCAGCACCGACGCGCACGCCTGTGATGCCGTGGCGCTGGAAGACTCCCAGGTCTGCGTGATTCCGTTCGATGATCTCGAAGAGCTGTCGCGCGAGTTCATCGGGCTGCAGCACCAGTTCCACAAGATCATGAGTCGCGAGATCGTGCGCGATCATGGCGTGATGCTGCTGCTGGGCAGCATGCGGGCCGAGGAGCGTCTCGCCGCCTTCTTGCTGAACCTGACTCAACGCTTGCAGGCGCGCGGCTTTTCCGCCTCCTCGCTGATCCTGCGCATGACGCGCGAAGAAATCGGCAGCTACCTCGGCCTGAAACTCGAGACGGTGAGCCGCACGTTCTCGAAGTTCCAGGAGCAGGGCCTGCTGGAAGTGAAGCAACGCGACATCGCCATCCTCGACCAAGCCGGCCTGCGCCAGTTGGTCAACAGCACCCGCTGCTGAAGGCGGCGTCGGCACTCCCGCGAGGGTTTCACTGCGCCCGGTCGGGGTGATGATTGACCTCCCGCGACGGCAGCAGCAGCAAGGTCGTGATCGCGCCCGACAACGCCGTCACGGCCCAGAACACCAGGAACGCGACCGTGTAGACCGACTGGCGCGGCCAGTCCAAGGCATCACCGCCGATCCAGTTCAGCTCGCTGGGATCGACCATTGCGAACACCAGCATCTCCAACACGCCCGCCATCAGGAAGGCCGGCCAGAGGATTGGCAAAACGCGTTGTTTCCACATGACGCAGTCCTTCTCGTGGCTCAGCGGTCCGCCGGCGTGGCGGCATGGTTGCGTGCGCGCCCTGCCGGGGCCAGCGCTGATTTGGGGTCGGCGCCGGCCTGCGCCGCCAGGGGCTCGATCGGGTCCGCCTCGTGAATGATGGGATCGATGTGCTTCCAGGCAATGACGGCCGTGAGCAGGCTGGCCAGCACCACCGACAGCGGCCCGGCAATCACCACCCACACCATCGGCACGCGCCACCAGGGCAGCGTGTCGATGTCGTTTTGTTGCGTCGCGCTCGGATGCGATTCGTGTTGTGGTGCAGGGGTCATGGCGTCTCCGGTTCGTCGCTGTTGTGTCGGGCTGAACGATTCAAGGGACTTACCGGGGAACGACGAAGGTGGACTTTTCTCGCACCACGACCGTCTCGTCGCCGCCCACGCGCTCGATCTCGAACCACATGGCATGCGCGCCCGCGCCCAGGGCCTGCGACGTGGCGTGCGGGATGCGCAGGCTCACCGGCACCCAGCGGGCCTCGGTGGCCCCCACGTCCACCTCGCTCTGCGAGGCCACCACCACGCCGTCGATGCCGCCTGCGCGGATGCGGTAGTGCTGCCCGCGCTCTGCCGCAT
>CAZBOF010000175.1:4521-7140 GCA_964493285.1 uncultured Rhizobacter sp.
TGCCGCATTCATCACCTGCAGGCGGTAGACGTTCTCGATCGCGCCGTCGTCCACCAGTCGCGCCAGAGAACCGCGGTCGCGGACCACGTTGACGCGGAACGGGTCGCGCAGGCTCAGGCTGGCGATCAAGGCCGCCGAGATGGCCAGCAGCACGCCGGCATAGATCAGCACCCGCGGGCGGAACACGCGCCGCCAGGTGTCGGCCCGGCTCAGGTGTTGCGTCATGCCGTTGTGCGTGTCGTAGCGGATGAGGCCGCGGGGGTACGACATCTTGTCCATCACGCCGTCGCACACGTCCACGCAGGCGGCACAACTGATGCACTCGTACTGCAGCCCGTCCCGAATGTCGATGCCCGTGGGACACACCTGCACGCACAGGCCGCAATCGATGCAATCGCCCTTGCCGAGCGCCCTCGGGTCGGCCGAACGCGGGCGCGATCCGCGGGGCTCGCCGCGTTCGGGGTCGTAGCTGATGACCAGGGTGTCCCTGTCGAACATCGCGCTCTGGAACCGCGCATAGGGACACATGTACTTGCAGACCTGCTCGCGCATGTAGCCGGCGTTGCCATAGGTGGCGAAGCCGTAGAACAGCACCCAGAACCATTCCCAGGGGCCGAAGCCCAGCGTCGCGGCTTCGGCGGCGAGTGTGCGGATCGGCGTGAAATAGCCGACGAAGGTGAAGCCGGTCCACAGTGACAACGCGATCCACGCCACCTGCTTGCCGGTTTTTCGCGCCGCCTTCTCCAGCGACCACGGCGCCGCATCGAGCCGCATGCGTGCCACGCGATCGCCCTCCGTGTGCCTCTCGATCCACATGAACAGCTCGGTGTAGACCGTTTGCGGACACGCAAAGCCGCACCATTGCCGCCCGGCCACTGCCGTGAACAGGAACAACGCGCCTGCCGACAGGATCAGCAGCACCGTGAGGTAGATGAAGTCCTGCGGGTAGAGCACCAGCCCGAAGAGGTAGAAGCGCCGGGCGCCCAGATCGAACAGCACGGCTTGGCGCGCATTCCACTCCAGCCACGGCAAGCCGTAGAAAACGAGCTGGGTGGCCCACACCAGCGCCCAGCGCCAGGCGGCGAATCGCCCGCTCACGGCGCGCGGGTAGATCTTCTTCTGCTTCTCGTAGAGCGAGATGACAGCGACCTTGGCGTCGTCGCCCAAGGCCGCTTCGGCAGCAGGAGGTGAAGGCTTCATGAGTTTGCGTCAATCTGCATGAGGTGCCAGCCGCAGCCTCACGCTCAGCGCGACAGTCCCCACACGTAGGCCGCCAGCACGTGGATCTGCTCGGTACTCAGGCGCCCGCCCTGGGCCGGCATCACGTTCGACTTGCCGTTGTTCACGATCGAGACGATGGCCTCTTCGCCCCAGCCATGCAGCCAGACCTTGTCGGTGAGGTTCGGGGCGCCGAGGGCCTGGTTGCCCGCCCCATTGACACCGTGGCAGGCGGCGCAAGCACCGAACTTGCTCTTGCCGAGGTGGGCCGCGATCGGGTTGTGCGGGCTGCCGGCCAGACGCAGCACGTGGTGGGCAACGTTGCGCACGTCTTCGCTCGTGCCCACGGCGGCCGCCATGGGCGGCATCACGCCGTTGCGCCCTTGCGTGATGCTTTCCTTGATCGACTCCAGGCTGCCACCGTAGAGCCAGTCTGAATCGGTCAGGTTGGGGAATCCCTTGCTGCCGCGCGCATCGGAGCCATGGCAGGTGGCGCAGTTGTTGATGAACAGGCGCTCGCCGATCGCCATCGCCTGCGGGTCCTTCGACAGGTCCTCGGCGCCCAGCCCGGCGAAGCGGGCATACAGCGGCGCCATCTCGGCCGCGGCCTTGGCCTGCTCCGCGTCGTACTGCCCCGTGCTCGTCCAGCCCAGCTGCCCCTTGGCGCTGCCAAGCCCGGGATACAGCACCAGGTACAGCGCACTGAACACGACGGTCAGCACGAACAGGCCCATCCACCACAGGGGCAGGGGGTTGTTCAGCTCGCGCAGGTCTTCGTCCCAGACGTGGCCGGTGCTGTTGTCGGCCCCGGACACGACTTTGCGTTTGGCCGCGACGAACAGCAGCCACAGGCAGGCCGCCAGCCCCAGCAGGGTGGCGACGGAAATGTAGATCGACCACCCGCTTGCGAAGAAGTCGCTCATCTCACTCCCCTGCCTCGTTGCCTGGCGGCTGCGTGTTCGCCTCGTCGATGAACGGCAGCATGGCCGCCTCATCGAATCGCGACTGGTTGCGCCGCGCCAGGGCCCAGGCAACGATGCCGGTGAATGCGAAGACCGACAGCACGGTCACTGCGATTCTCAAATCATTGACATCCATGTGCGCCTCACTTCATGGTGATGCCCAGCACCTGCAGGTAGGCGATCAGGGCGTCGAGTTCGGTCTTTCCCATCACCGCATCGGCGGCCCCGGCGATCTCGGCGTCGCTGTAGGGCGCGCCCAGGGTCCGCAATACCTTCAGCTTGGGCGCCATGTCGGCCGGGTTCACCTGGGTCTTGTCCAGCCAGGGATAGGCCGGCATGTTCGACTCGGGAACCAGGTCGCGCGGGTTGATGAGGTGGATGCGGTGCCACTCGTCGCTGTACTTGCCGCCCACGCGGTGCAGATCCGGCCCGGTGCGCT